>NZ_LR734847.1 GCF_900010725.2 Planktothrix serta PCC 8927
TACGGTTAGGACATTTTTAAATCCTGAAACCCTTTCACTTCTTACTGTTCCCTGTTCCCTGTTCCCTGTTCCCTGTTCCCCGCTATAAGATTCCCTTCTGCTTTTCTAATCAACAATCATGGCAACTTGGCTTTGTGTAAAACAATGTGGGGCGTGCTGTCATCTTGACCCCAGTGAACGTCCTGAATTAGAGGACTATTTAGCCCCGGAGGACTTAAAACTCTATTTAAGTTTAGTGGGGGAAGATGGCTGGTGCATTCATTTTGATCCTGAAGCCAGAGAATGCAAAATTTATGATCAGCGCCCTCGATTTTGTCGAGTACAACTGGATGTTTTTCAAGAGTTATATGGCATTGAAGCAGAAGAATTAAACGATTTTGCCATTGATTGTTGTCAACAACAAATTGAAGGGGTCTATGGGGATGCTTCCCCGGAAATGGAGCATTTTAATCAAGCAGTTGGATGTGAACTGTGAAGGGTGAAACTTTCGAGATGGGAGTGATCCCCTCTCGAAAATCGGTAATTTTGTTGCCAAATTCGGGAAAATATGAAAAGATTATGATATATTCTCGACTTGCACCCACAGCCTCAACATGATGACTTCATCCCCAACCGTTGTTAAAGTTCAGGAAGACCGGGCTACTGCATCCAGTGCGATCGCAACTTCTGAAAAAGAGAACCCTCAACAGAAGCATTTCGTAAACAGCAATACTTGGAAAATTTTTGTTTCCACATTTATTACCATTTTTCTTGCAGAAATTGGAGATAAAACCCAACTCACAACTTTATTGATGGTGGCACAATCTCACGCCCCTTGGGTTGTGTTTGCGGGAGCAGGAACAGCATTAGTTTTAACCAGTTTCTTAGGGGTTTTACTGGGTCAATGGTTAGCTACACGCATCTCTCCCCGAACCTTAGAACGGGCAGCAGGAAGCAGTTTATTATTGATTTCTGCATTATTAATTTGGGAAGTTTTACACTAATAAAATATCATTAAATCTATGGATTTTCAATTGTTAGGATTGAGTTTTATCACGGTTTTTTTATCAGAATTAGGGGATAAAAGTCAAGTGGCTGCGATCGCTCTCAGTGGGAGTACAAAATCCCCCCGTCCGATCTTTTTTGGTACAGCCGCAGCTTTATTATTAGCGAGTTTTTTGGGTGTAATGATCGGCCAAGGGGTTGCAGAAGTTCTACCCACTCATCTTGTTAAAATTGCCGCAGCCATCGGTTTTGCGGTGCTAGGAATTCGGTTATTATGGTTTAATCAAACGGAAAATTCAGAAGTTGATTGATCATCAGAGAAAACTGAGAAACCTGGTTTCGCCGAAGTGATCGGGTTTCTGATATTCCATCCTTAAATATGTGCTACACCTTCTACAAATCCCCCCTTGTTAAGCAGGGGGTTTTCATTTTCCAAAATGCGATCGCTATCTTCAAAAAAAATCATCAATTTTTACGGTCAAATTATCTCTAATTTTTATCAGACAAGTTGGAAATACTAAGAATGAACAATTTC
Organism: Planktothrix serta PCC 8927; assembly: GCF_900010725.2. Taxonomy (NCBI): domain Bacteria; kingdom Bacillati; phylum Cyanobacteriota; class Cyanophyceae; order Oscillatoriales; family Microcoleaceae; genus Planktothrix; species Planktothrix serta. The sequence goes on from NZ_LR734847.1 coordinate 1,520, forward strand.
AATATTTATTAACAGCAAAAAATAGCCATTGTCTGGCTTAACAAGACTTTATGGCTATTGATTATTAAATATTTCTAATGTTTTTTGAAAAAAATAGTTTTAAAAACTTAATTAATTCAGGCGATCGCTAAAATCTTTTCCCAATTATTTCCCAACCATGATTGTCCCTCTTTTATTGAAATAAAACCCAAACTTCTGTATATATTCAAAATCAATGTTACTAATAACGAGAATTTCCCCGCTACGTCTATCCCTTTTATTCTTGATTTATCTTCATTAAAATTCACATCTTTGACCCAATGTACTTGATTTTCAATTAACCAATGTGCTTTAATTTTTTCCGCAAATGTTTTCGCACTTAATTTCTGACTACTAATATAATATAAAGTCTCATTATATTCTTTGTCACCCCGAAAACCTGTTCTTTCTACCTCAATAAAACTTTGAAGATGAGGATAATTTTTATGGTTCACATTCTGGCTATCAAATACTGATACTTTTCTGCTAACATTTCGTCCATGACTGACATCTTTTTCTTCATATACTGTTAAAGGTTTTTCAATTTCTGCTAAAATTTTTATTCGCTTGTGTAATTTAACTTGATTGCCTTTTGCCGTAATTAAATAATCATTTTTGCTCTCAATTATTGCCTGAGTTGTTGCCTTACTACAATGGAGAGCATCAAGAGTAAATACTTTATTTAATAACCCACATTTCTCTATCATAGAGAGAACTTTAGCATTTTCAGAATTTTGTTTACTTTCAAAACTTTCCGACTTAATTACTAACTTGGTTTCTTGACTAAACCCAGATACCATTATTAGCATATTTTGTTTCTGATCTTCATAGTTAGTCAGGGTATTTTTTAAAGATTTTCCATCGATCGCAATCCAATCAACGCCTTCTTTTTGCCAATAATATTCCTCGACTGTTGACTGAAAAACTAACTGAATCTCTATTAGATTTATCCCGATCATTACTCGTCTAATGGTACTATAAGATGGTAACTTTTTAGCTGTAATTTTTAATAATTTAATTAGCTTATTTTCTTCGTTTTTTCTAAAGTTATCTATTTGCTTATAAGTAACATTGCCAGTTAGCAGGGCCAAAATAATGATAGTCAACACTACCCATAATTCATGTCTTTTACCCCGATTTTTCCGAAAATCCTTGACTAACTTCAGTTGTTCAATTATACTGTTTAACATAATTGTTTTAATCAAAAAATAGTGATCTCTTTTTGATTTTATCAATAAAAGATCACTTTTATTTTCTTTTTTACACCCGACTTTGAAAACGCCCTGCTT
>NZ_LR734848.1 GCF_900010725.2 Planktothrix serta PCC 8927
GTTAGGGAAGATAGTCTTAATAAAAACCGTATGGGAAGTAATCAACCAATAGCTCTCGAACAGAAAAAAAATGGTAGTTATTGGGTAGTGCAAAGTGGAGGAGTTTATTATCTAATCCCTAAATACAAGCTCAAGATTAATCAATATAATTTTGAGACGATTCAATATATATTTGAGTGTGAGGGATATTCTTCAAATTGCCAAGGGTTTAAACTTCTTAAACCTGCCCAAGTCTATTCTAGTGATGGGGGGGAAAAATGGCAAGTATCTCAACTCGGTATTCTTCGGTTTAATTAATTTAACAATAGTTTAGAGGTGACAATAAAATTCCAATAATTCAACTATTTCTTGTAAAATACTTCTAAATAGATATGATAAAATGCCCAATTTGCCAAACAGAATATAGTGAAGAACAGGTAGAAAGTTGTTCAACCTGTCACTGGAACTTCAATGTTTTTTCACAGGTGAGTTTTAGGGAAAACATCTTTAGAGGTCAACTCTTAGGAATTTCTCAACAGATAGAGGAGTGGGGGCGAAAGCTCTGGGAACAACATTATCTAAAATTGGAAGCGGGACAACAAGAAGGGAGTGGAGAAAATTTTGAGGAGGTTGAAAAAGAGCGATCGCACATTCAAATTCATACTAATGTATTATTAAATCAAATCTCTAGGCTAATTAGTCCCTTAGAAAAAAGGCTAGATAATATTGAACAGTATTTAAGCGCAAAAACCTCCGACAATGACCTTGATTGTAATGCAGTATCTTCCGATAGAAACCCCCCGCCTGTCCCTCAAGAGATACAAACCCCGAAACCGGAATCTTCCTCAGAAGCAATAGAAATCAATTTAAGTTTACTCGAAGCTCAATTAGTAGCCCAATATAATAAAAAGTCTAACTCATTGTTAAACCAAGCAATACAAGTTAGTCAAACTGAAGATAGTTTAACTCAAACGAATAAATCAGCCTTTTTTGAAACCACCCGTCGAGGGAACTATTTGATAATCACAATTGAAAATCTGACCTACTTAGTTCCTAAACCTAATATAAAATTTAATCAATATAACTACCAAACCCTTAAAAATATATTTCAATGTTATGGATATGAAACGGTAAACAATAGCGAATTTCTCCTTCTCAAACCTGCTGTAGTTACGTCTCTAGCTATAGATCATAAATGGCAGTTGGCTAAACCAGGGATTCTTCAATTTATCTCTAAAGAAGATAACGATATCTCAATCGATGAAGAAACGCTTTTAGACTCAGAAGAACCCCTAGTAACTCAAATTGAGGAGATAGCAGACCCTCAAAATCATGTTACTATCCCACTAAAAACTGAAATAAAATCAACACCTATTCATCCAGAGGAGCCTACACCTAAAATTGAAGATTGGCAACCTCCTACGAATCTCTACTTATCCCCCCAAGAGGTTGAATTAGTGTTAAATTATAATAAAAATCCTAATTCTTTATCAAAAATTGCTACTGAAGTTTCAGAAACGGAGGATAGTATTATTCAAAGGCGCAAAGGGAATTCTGAAAGTCTAGTTTTTGAAAATAAGCGTTGGGGGGACTATTGGATAATCAATAAAGGCGACTTAAATTACCTGCTTCCTAGAGGTAATCTAAAGATCACCGAAAATAACTATGAAAAACTTGAAGGATTATTTCAATGCTATGGATATCAGCCCGAATTATCTATAAAATTCCAGTTAATTAAACCCTCTAGGATATCATTAATTTCAGAAAATAAATGGCAGATATTAGAATTGGGAATAGTGCAATTTTGCTCAATTTAATAGAGTAACAAACCTTAAAAAATTCGCAGGGAATAAAAAATGGAGCCATTTACAGAACCTTTAGAACCATCCAAGGGCCTCTCTATTAACTTCTCGGAAAAAGATTTGATAGAGATTTATAACCATGTCCCGCAAGTCTTATTAAATAAGATAATTAAAGTTTCAATCGCTGAAAACGACCCACTTTTTTTGAAAGAGGAACGCAACGGTAACTATTGGGTAATTAAAACAGAATTGGGAATTTACTGGCTTTTACCTAAAGCGAATTTCAAAGTTAATAGCCATAATATTAACACGGTAAAATATTGGTTTGATTGCCAAGGTTATCAACCCGACGATTCTAAAGAATTCACTGTAAGCAAGTTAGCTCAAGTTTCTGTTGTTCCTAATAAGCAACAATGGAAATTAGAAGTTAAGGGAGGATTAAATTTTGGCAACCCGTCTCTCTCCTCTCAATTAAAATTGGAGCTAGAACAAACAAAAGAGGATTATAAGCAACTTCAGTCTCAATTAAACCAATCAACTTTAGAATGCTTTGACTTTCAGTGTCAAGTCAAAAAATTATATCAGGAAAGAGAACTTCTTTTATCTAAATTAGAACAAACTGAGAAATATCAGCAAGAGGTTTTATCCCATCTAGTCACACGGGAAGAACTTCAGAAATTGATGCAAGAAGCAGCAGAACATTTTGAAGTTAGAACTGAATACTTATTTGAAAATAAAATTCAAAATTTATTGAAAGTTCTAAATTATGAAATATTAAGAATAGAGAAAAGAATAAACATAGATACTATACTTAAAGAGTTTTCTGAATTGAAGAATGAATTGGAGAACAAGATTGAAAAACAACTTCCTACAATGGAGACTTTTTTAGTTAAAAATCTTTCTGAATTGGAGAACAAGATTAAAAAACAACTTTCTCTATTAGTCAATGCTGATTCATTGGTAAATTATTCTGATTCAGAATCTTGGGATGATCTGAGTTTACCCCCTAAAACAGTGTCAACCCCAGATCCAGCCAAACCTGACCCAGTTAGCTTGGATCAATCAGAAACTTCCCAAATCATTCTTGAGCCAACGGAGCAAAAAATTATAATTGATTATAATTCCAATCCCAAGGAATTTGGGCAATCCTGTTTCGAGGTTGGAATTACAGAAAAAACCGTTAGCAATCAACGTCTTGGTTCTAAGGAAAAATTTACTTTTCGACCCGAAACAAGAGGAACATATTGGATATTTGAAAACTTAAGTTCACAAGAATCTAAAGACCAGGTTCCTTATAAATATCAGGAGTTGGAAGCAAAATATAATAATTTGGAA
>NZ_LR734849.1 GCF_900010725.2 Planktothrix serta PCC 8927
TGGATGATCTAACTCCCTGCTTTTTAAAGGGGGCTGGGGGGGATCACTCTCTTTTACTGTTTCTTGATCTAACTCCCCCCTTTTTAAGGGGGGCTGGGGGGGATCACTCTGTTCAGAAGAAAATTGATCAATTTGCAGTGCTAACCAAATTGTATCCGCTATTTCTTCGGCTGACAATTCCAGTTTTTGACTCAACACTGTAATTAATTGATTAATCATCTGTCCTCCGCACTGCTTAAATATTTCATTAACACATCAATTAGATCATTTTCTTCTGCTGCTTCGGGTTTAAATTCACGAGTCACCATATAAATTGCATTCAAAAGTTGATCTGTAGCAATATCTCCTCCTTCTCGTAATTCTATAAACTTTTTAATTAAATTCTCTATTTTTGTTCTATCTTGCGTTAATTTATCTTTCTCTAAATGGGCTTCAACAATTTCCATTAACGCAGTTGCATCAGGATCATAAGGCATATTTAACCTTAAACACCGCCTGAGAAATGCGGGCGGAAAATCTCGTTCACCGTTATTCGTTAAAATAATAAAGGGGAAATTTAGACAACGAACTTTTCCATCTTTTATAGGTACGTCTATCCCATCATAAGTTCTAACTTCTACTTGATTTATTTCTTGAGAAATTCGGGCTAATTCTGGGATTTCAAATTCTCCCTCCTCAAATAAATTCAGTAAATCATTAGGTAAATTAATATCGCTTTTGTCGATTTCATCAATTAATAATACACGGGGACGAGGGGAAGGAAGCAACGCTGTTCCTAATGGCCCTAATTGAATATAGCGACCGATATCTTTACTTTTATCGCCCATTTGTACATCTTGAAGACGAGCGATCGCATCATAACGATATAATCCTTCTTGTAATGTTGAACGGGCGGTAATATACCAAGGTAAAACTGTCCCTAATTTTAATTCATAAGCCACCGCATAAGCTAAAGAGGTTTTACCCGTCCCCGGTTTTCCAGTGACTAATAAAGGTCGTCTTAAATATAAAGCCGCATTGACCATATTAATCACACTATTGCGGTCATTATTGTTATCAGTTTGAATCCGAAAACTTTGACCTCTTTCTGAGTCCCTAGTATTTTTGTCTAAACCCTGACAAAACTTTTGCCAACGTTGTTCAATTTCTGTAACAATTGCTTCATCTACCCCCGTAAATTTACGCCAACTGGGGGGAGGTGGAAGGCGATTAATCTCATCATGGGGTTGACTATTTCCTTTAAATATTTTCCAGTTATTCATCGTTTTAGTTTAAACTCCTTATTATTGTCCAGGTGATCTTAAATCTAGCATTACATCAGGTGGAATGCGATAGGGATTATCCCAAAGCAGGGATAAATGACAACCTAAATGTTTCTCATTTTTTTCAGCATTAGCTTCCTTTCTAGTTTGTTGAACTGATTTACATAAGTTTTTTAAGGGTTTAGACATTAATATTTTATCTATTTCATCAACTTGATGAGTATCAATTTCACATCTTGTCCAAACTACAATCGGTGTTTTGGTGAATAATATACACAGAAATAACCTATGAACTTTTTGCTTGTTGAGACAACAAGTTACCTTTAATCCAATTTTTTCCTGTAATTTTATTTCCAACTGTTGAGGAGTCAAATTTTCCGTATCTTGAAGATGTTCAAATAACTCTGGAGTGGGTGTTTTATCTAAACAATTTCTAACTTTATCCCAATTTTGTAGCCAATCAGAACGCTCAGACTGATACTTTGGCTGAATACGTTCCAGTAATCGCAATCGCATTGAATATTTAGCTCCTAAAGGAATTTTTTGAACGAGTTGGTTTGGGTGATCAATTTCCCATGAATTTATGTTCATATACATTAAATCACTGGGTAAGAAAATTTCAATTGTTAACTGATATTTTTTTCTAAAAAGAAGATGCTCGTCGTTAACAGCTTTTTTGATAAAATTATCTAACTGTTTGGGAATTTCCTTAGATTGACAAACTACTCCCCATAAGTTTTTATTTTTATCAATATCAATCAGGGGAATAAACTTGGGTTTATCCTTCCTCGGAACTGAGTCATCAATAACTAACCAAGCATTTAATGAAAAAAATTCGGGAGACTTACCATATTCAACAGTAACAATTAAATAGGATTCTAGGAGTTTGTTAATCTTCTCAATAGGTTTATTTTCTATTTCCAATAAATCACTTAATTCATCACTAATATCTTCAGGTAAAACTTGATTTTGGATGAGATCGTTACCAAACTCATGTAATTTGCCATCTTGTTCTAATTTTGTTAGTCTCCTTTCAATATCATTACTATTTTGGTACAACCATCTATCGGGAGGTAAATATTTTTGGAATGATTCTTCAATCACTGCTTTGATCTCTGAAGGTAATTTTTCGAGCATTAATATTATTTTCTTGACATTTGAAGCAGTTTCAAAAATAGACTCCTCCAAACTTTTTAGTAATCCAGTGATAGTTGTTTCCATCACCCCTAATTTATTACACACTTCAGCAAAACCAGACGTGATTTCTTGAGAAATTTCTTGAAAAAATTTATTTTGTTTTTCCTCGCTATCATTTAATTTATCTTCTATTTTCTGAAAACGCTGAAAAACAGACTTAAAATGATCTGTCTGAGTCGCTTCCAGTCTATCTAATTTTTCTTTCGTCCCAGCTAGTAATTTTAAGGTCAAAGCGGCAAAGGCTTTTCCCTCTTTAGCAAAATCTTCCTTGAGCGTTTCTCGTAATGCTATTGGGAAATGTGTAACCAGTAAATTAATAACATACTCATCCACCTCTGGAGATAGCTGACAATTAGTATCACGCTTTCCAGCCAGAGCCCCCAAAAATACACTATAACCCTCCAATGTATAACAATCATGAACTGGCTCAGGAGTTAAAGATATCTGCTTTAACTTCTGAAAAATTTCCCCCCATTCTTCAAATTCTAGCGCAATATCTTTTTCTTTAACATCTTTTTCTTGAGTAATAAAAACCTTGTGAAGAGCATCTTCCTTTAACTGTTCAGGAATTATTTTTTTAGGAATTTCGTGCCAATTATCTCTGGTTTTGATCGCTATTTTTTTTAAATTTTTAGAGATTTTTTTCTGATTTGAATACTTTTTCCCGGCTAGGGTAATAACAGCAGCCATTGCTTTTCCTACAGCCTTAGTCAAATGCTGATTTTGTAGTGATACATCAGAATCTCTTTCGGGAATAAAAAGATCAAGAGTATTAGCCGTATTCCCCCCAAATATACTACCCAACATTTTGGAGAACTCTACGAAAAGCGGGGGCGTGGTTGCCGGAGCCATCTGGGGAAATACCACAGTAGTCAACAGACAACAACCACCGAAAACCCCCAATCTTAATAGTGTTCGCAAACACATAATTCCTCATTTCCTTCGGGCTCTGAATGGGAGGTGAGGGTTGTAAAGCCCTCATCAACCTCCAATAATTATTATCTAATTTTCTTAACTAATCCAATTTCTTTTGGACGTTATCGAGTGCATCCTTAGCCGCAGTTTTTAAGTTATCAACGAGGTTTTGAGCTTGGTCTTTAAGATCGGCTGCTACATTCATAGCCTCTGCTTGTAATTGTTTGGCTTCTCCTTCTGCTTTCAGTTGGTTATCGCCTGTCAACTCACCCGCAGCGGCTTTTAATTTGCCTTCGGCATTGGTAGCCGCCGCTTTGATTTTATCTTCCATACTCATAACATTTTGCTCCTTAAAGAATAGTAAAGTGATTTGTCAAAATTCAAACCGAAAATTGTTCGGAATGGTGGTTTATTCCCCTACTTTTCTGCTAATATTTGTTAACAAATACAGGGGTTTTGAATTGTATCTAGTAGGGAGCCGTATCCCAATAGACATAAATTGACTCATCGGTTAACCGATAAATTTGCCCTTTGCCATCCAAACCAGCTTGACGATAGGCGGCATCACCATCCTGGTCTACATAGTTACCCGGTTTAGCCCCTTTCGGGCGCAGGTCGTAGCGTTTGCCATCCTGGAGTTGAATGCCAACGACGCCTTGACGTTGAGAAAAGGTACATAGCCCAGAAGATGAGGCTTTATCTTCTCCCTTGGGATAAACATCACAACGAGCTTTTACGGTGTCTGCTTTCGCAACCAGAGCAGTACCCAAAACGGTCAAAGACAGGAGTGCTGCAAAAACAGAGGTCTGAACTTTCATGATCGTTGTATTTTAAACGGTGGCAGGAATTAGTTTATTTCCTAAGATAGATTGCTTTTGACAAATTTTAGGATAGTGCATCTTTGCTGAAATTTCAATAAATTTAACTGACGAGGGGGTTTGGGGGAGCGATAAGTCCCACACTGAATTTCACGCTCACTAAAAAATAACCACCAAATCAGTGTGGGATACTTCGACCCTTCGGCAAGCTCAGGGCATCGCAAGCTCAGTAACAACATGGACTCCCCCAAGTTAATTTTGTATGTCCCAATTCCGACCAAATTAACAATAATATGCTAGAGTATATTAAAGAGTTTTGAAAGCGACAATGTTTCAAGGGTATAAATTCCGAATCTATCCAGCGATTGAGCAGCAAATAGCCTTAGCCAAAAGCTTTGGTTGTTGCCGTTGGTATTGGAATTATGCCCTAAACTTATGTCAAGAAACTTATAAAACAACAGGAAAAGGGCTATCAAGAAAAGCGATTCAAGGATTATTACCTCAACTGAAGCAGGAATATCCTTGGCTAAAAGATGCTTATTCCCAATGCTTGCAAGTTGTCGCTCTCAATTTATGTACAGCTTACAAAAACTTCTTTGAGAAACGAGCAAGATTACCTCAATTCAAATCCAAACACGGTAGGCAATCAATCAGTTATCCCCAAAGCGTTAAATTTGAAGGGGATTACCTGAAATTACCCGGTAAAGTGGGGTTAGTTTATTGTCGTCGCCATCGAGAAATTGAGGGAACAATTAAAACCGTTACCATCTCCAAGAATCGTGATGGGAAATACTACGCATCGGTGTTAGTTGATGACGGCAAGGAAATCCCTAATTCGTCAACCAACGGAAAAGCAATTGGGATTGATTTAGGATTAATACACTTTGCAATCACCAGCGATGGAGATAAATATAGTAATCCCAAGCATTTTGCTAAACATCAACGCAATTTAAAACGGAAGCAACAGAAATTATCCCACAAACAAAAGGGAAGTAATAGTAGACAAAAAGCAAGATTAAAGGTGGCTAAAGTTCACGCTAAAATCGCTCGTTGTCGAGAAGATTTTCTACACAAGCTATCCCGCAAGATAGTCAACGAAAACCAAGTGATTGCTGTAGAA
>NZ_LR734850.1 GCF_900010725.2 Planktothrix serta PCC 8927
GTCTCGGAACCCGCCCCTACGGTTTAATTGTTGATTATTGCTCAAATGCGATCGCATTTTTTCCACAACAAAATGTAGGGGCGGGTTCTGTAATTATCTTCAATTCTGAGCAATAATCTGACTAAACCCGCCCCTTCTTAAATGCGATCGCCTGAGAAGAAAGGGCGGGTTTAGGGAGATAATTACTGATCATTAAAGCTGGTCTCGGAACCCGCCCCTACGGTTTAATTGTTGATTATTACTCAAATGCGATCGCCTGAGAAGAAAGGGCGGGTTTAGGGAGATAATTACTGATCATTAAAGCTCGTCTCGGAACCCGCCCCTACGGTTTAATTGTGGATTATTGCTCAAATGCGATCGCCTGAGAAGAAAGGGCGGGTTTAGTCAGATAATTACTAATAATTAAAGCTCGTCTCGGAACCCGCCCCTACATTTTGTTGTGGATTATTGCTCAAATGCGATCGCCTGAGAAGAAAGGGCGGGTTTAGGGAGATAATTACTGATCATTAAAGCTCGTCTCGGAACCCGCCCCTACGGTTTAATTGTGGATTATTGCTCAAATGCGATCGCCTGAGAATAGAGGGCGGGTTTAGTCAGATAATTACTGATCATTAAAGCTGGTCTCGGAACCCGCCCCTACGGTTTAATTGTGGATTATTGCTCAAATGCGATCGCACACCGCTATAACTGCCAGGAGCGACTGCTATAACAGGCAAGATGCCTGTTCCACTATTATGATTTGTGGGAATTTTGTTCTGTCTCTTCCGAGACTGAATCAGAAGCATCGGGGGGGGTGGAGAGTTCATCTTTAAACCCTCGGAGGCTTTGACCTAAACTTTTGCCAATTTCAGGAATTTTTTTAGGGCCAAAAATTAACAAGGCTACTACTAAAATAATGGCTATTTCCGGCCAACCTAAACCAAACATAATATTAAGCTCCTTGTCCAAAGTGCTAACTGAGTCAACCTTGATCCTAAACTGATATTCTGGAATACAAGCCCGAAATAAGTAAATTCCTACAATGGTAAATACCTCCCCTGTCTCTATCCGGGAGCAACAGCACTCCCTAATCCGCCAACTCGCTGACCAAATTCAAGCCAGTTGGAGTCAATATCTCGATTTGGAACCCTACCATTTACCAGAAGATTTAGGGTATGTGGAAGGGCGGCTAGAAGGCGAAAAACTGATAATTGAAAATAAGTGCTATCAAACCCGACACTTTCGGAAACTGCATTTGGAATTAGCCCAAGTTGGTCAAAACCTGGATATTCTGCATTGTGTGATGTTTCCCAGAGTCGAATATGATCTCCCCATGTTTGGGGCTGATTTAGTCGGCGGACGGGGCCAAATTAGTGCGGCGATTGTGGATTTATCCCCAACGCATTTAGACCGCAGTTTACCGTTACCCTACCAAAACCAATTACAACCGCAACCAGAAAAACAGTTTTCTCATCCCCGTGAAATTCCGACTTGGGGGGATATTTTTTCAGAGTTTTGTTTATTTGTTCGACCGACAACACCGGAAGAAGAAACTCAATTTTTGCAAGTGGTGACGCAATATTTGAAAGTTCATTGTGAATATGCGATCGCTCAAAACCCGCTTTCTGAAGAAAAACAATCGGAAATTATCGCAGGTCAACAACGTTATTGTACTCAACAACAACAAAATGATAAAACTCGCCGTGTTTTAGAAAAAGCCTTTGGTGAAGAATGGGCTAATTATTACATGACAACGGTTTTATTTGATAGCAACGAAAAAATAACAGCCTAAAAAAATTAAGCCCGTTATTTAGATCAAGTTAGATATCTTTAAGATAAGGGATCACTTTTCTTAAGTAAATCTAGTAGATTCTGATTTACTGCTTTTTTTTCGTTGAGTTTTGCCTTGAGTTTTGCCTTGAGTTTTGCCTTGGGTTCTTTCTTCGGTGGGAGTATCATGGGGTGATGATTTAATCCCCCCGGGTCGAGTCGTGCGGAAGGTAACATTAACTCCTTCATTAGATTGTTCTAATACTAAAAGAGGAGTGGGTTTGGCTTTTTGATCCCACTCAATATGAACAATTCGTCCTTGAATTGTAGGTTGCCAATTATCATGTTCATCAGTGGGACTTAAATAGGTTTCCAAACAATCAATAATTTCATTAATTGTAGTTGATGTTGATTGAGTGGGTAACTTCATGAGTCGAACTTGAATCCGAAATAACACTCGTTTTTTAGAGTCCCCAGCAATACCTGTTTCATATTCCACATCAAAGATAGAATCCACTTGACGGGCTGTTCCCGCCGTGCTTTGTTCTCCAACGGCGGTTTGAGTTGGACGTAAGGCGATGGAGATTTGTTGTTTAACTTTCATCTTAATTTGAACGATAATGGCATAGTGGAAAACATCTTCCGCCATCCGCATTCTCAAATAATCTAAGTTAAATTCCCGCGAGTGAATTAAATCGGGATTTTTCTCCATTTTGGCAACAGTACCGACTGCCAATTTATATTTTTTCTGTAGCTCTTTATTTCTAAAAATTTCTGTGTTTAATTGTTTGGTAAGGGCGCGGGTTTTTAGTTTGAAGAAAATTATACTTCCTAATAGTAAAACCAATAAAAAACCTGTAGCCCCCATCCAAATCACATCACTCCCTAATTTGGCATTTTTAGCCAGGGGTTTTATAGGAGTTGCTGCCAGCAACGGCTGAACTAGGATAATTTGATTAGACATAAGTTATAATCACTAAACTGTAGACTCAATTTCCAGAATTTAGGGTGAAACTGTTTTAACCAATCCAAAATATGTTAAAATTAAAACAGGAGGAGAATAGCTCATCTTTAGTCTGATAATGCTCGAATTGAATTTATTTTAAATGCTCGTTTTTTCTCCTTTAATATTATTCAGTAATTCCCTACCTTATCAGTTTGATAAATTTCTAGTAAGGCTATTAAGAGAAACAAAAATTAACCCCTGATATTGCCATGATCAGCCTATTTAACTCTAAGTTATCAAAGATTCCATGCCATTGCCTAGGATTTGGAAAAAAATCACCAAACAAGAGATTGGAGAGTTCCCTGTGTACCTTACTGTAACCCTTAAGTTTTATGCTACACTGCAAGCCCGGTTTATTCTTCTACTCTACTGCTATTCTAGCTAAGAGTGTTTGCTGTTCCCTTGATTTTGGTGTTGCGTTGTGAGTTACGAACCCCTACACCACAAGTACCGTCCCCAAATTTTTGGCCATTTGGTCGGACAAGAGGCGATCGCCACCACCCTCACGAATGCGATCGAGTCTCGACGTATCGCTCCCGCTTACCTATTTACCGGGCCAAGAGGAACGGGAAAAACCTCCAGTGCGAGAATTTTAGCCAAATCTCTGAATTGTTTGGCCAATCAAAACCCAACAGCCACACCTTGCGGCATTTGTGAGGTTTGTAAAGGCATTACCAATGGATCAACTTTAGATGTGATTGAAATTGACGCCGCTAGTAATACCGGGGTTGATAATATTAGAGAATTAATTGAGCGATCGCAATTTGCCCCGGTTCAATGTCGGTATAAAGTATATGTTATAGATGAATGTTTAACCGGAGATAGTTTAGTTCAAACCCGTGAAGGACTCATCCGAATTGATAATCCCAGATTGAAAGGAAAACAAGTTTTAAGTTATAACGAAGATCAAGGAATTTGGGAATATAAAAAAGTTTTGCGCTGGTTAGATCAAGGAGAACGTTCTACCCTTGTTATTAAAACAAACAATTACGAAATTAGATGCACAGATAATCATTTGTTGAGAACAGAAACAGGATGGATAGAAGCCAAAAACGTCAGAGAAGGAATGAAGATCTTATCCCCTGTGAATGTGGGTGTGGGTGTGGAATTTCCATCAAATCAATGGAATACAAGTTTAAAAACAGTCGTATCTGTTCAAGTCGGAGAAATCGCTAAAGTTTATGATATTGAAGTAGAAGATCATCATAACTTTGTAGCGAATGGACTTTTGGTTCATAACTGTCATATGTTAAGTACGGCTGCATTTAATGCCCTATTAAAAACATTAGAAGAACCTCCAGATCGGGTTGTATTTGTACTAGCAACAACTGACCCCCAACGGGTTTTACCGACAATTATTTCACGGTGTCAACGGTTTGATTTTCGGCGAATTCCCTTGGATTCAATGATCAAACATTTACAATATATTGCCCAACAAGAAAATATTAATATTGCTGATGATGCTGTTTTTATGGTGGCTCAAATTGCCCAAGGGGGGTTAAGAGATGCGGAAAGTCTACTCGATCAACTCAGTTTATTATCCGGTGAAATTACGGTTGAGAAAGTCTGGGATTTAGTTGGGGCTGTTCCTGAACGAGATTTAATCAGTTTATTAGAAGCCATTGATTCAGGAAATACGGCTATTATTTTAGACTGTATTCGTAATCTGCTTAACCGAGGACGGGAGCCTTTAATTGTCCTGCAAAATTTAGCCGGATTTTATCGAGATTTATTAATTGCTAAAACTGCACCTAAGCGTTCTGATTTAGTTGCCTTAACTCAACCCACTTGGGAACAACTTTGTCAATTTTCTCACCGTTGGGATGAGAATATTATTCTAGCAGGTCAGAAACATTTACGAGAAAGTGAAGTTCAAATCAAAAATTCAACTCAACCGCGTCTTTGGTTAGAAATTATCTTATTAGGGTTACTTCCAGCAGCTTTACAAAAACCTGTTGTTACTCAAACCGTTTCTGTTGTCCAAACGTCTCAAAGAACCTTTGAAACTCAACCGGAAACCGTGCCATTTGTGCAACGTTCAGAACCTTCTTATCCTCCACAAAACCCGGTTAATCTTCCTGTTTCTCAACCTACATACACCCCAGAAGCTCAACCGCAAACCCAACCGCAAGTTAAAGCCGAAGTTCCCGCAACTCCCCCAGAACCACCTATTGTTACTGATGCTAATTTAGATCAAATTTGGCAACAGGTATTAGATTGTATTCAACCCTTTGGAACAAAAGAGATGTTTCGACAAAACGGGCGTTTAATCCAGTTTAATTCGGAAGTTGCATATATTAAAATGAAATCTGAACCTGTATTAAAAATGGCTAAAGAGAGAATATCGAATTTAGAAAAGGCATTTCAGCAGGTTTTTGGTCATGCTGTCAAAATTAATTTTGATACCAGAGGCGGAACATCTTCTGATCGAGTTCAAGAATTCACTCCCCCATCTCCATCTTATACTCCTGTTGAGAATTCTAGGGTTTCTTCTCCAGAAGTTTCACAATCTTCTGCTATTAATAATCAAGAAAAACAACAAATTTCTGATTCTCAATCTCAAGATATTGAAGCATTCAATAAAACAGAAGATGCTAAAAATAATTCATTTAAACTGATGGAGACAGGCAAGATGCCTGTTCCACTTGAAACAATAGAAATAGTTAAAAAAACAGTTCAATTAAATCCTGAAGAATCCGATGCTGAATCTGTTGCGATCGCTTCTCAAAAATTAGCAGAATTCTTTCAAGGAAAAATCATTGAATTAGAAGAAAAACCAATATCTAAAACAACTACTTTATTAGACAAAAAAGCTGATTCTATTGAAATTGATCAAAATGATAGCTTTATTGAAAATGATGATCTGGATGAAGAAAATTATGATGATTTTTGATCTAGCAGGAAACAGGTACTAGATTTTTACCCGTAGGGGCGGGTTCTGTAATAAATTATGATACTTACAGATAACTTTGATAAACCCGCCCACTTTCCACTCTCAGTTTAATTCGAGGTGGGAATAGGATTTGGTATTTGATTAATCTCTCGATTTCCGGTTTCTTGTCGTAGCAAAAGCTCCGGTGTAGCTTGACGAAATGCGCCACAATAATATAAACTTAAAACAGCTTTATAAGCCCAGTGAGTCGGTTCAACATCAATATAAGGGTTTGGTAAACGATCGGCTTGATTTTGAATACAAGCATTAATAATTTCTTCCCGTGTTGGTGTTGAAATTTGCTCAAAATTTTCCGATGAATTAAGAGGTTGTTCTTCAGCTTTGAGGGGAGTGAATGAACCCATTATCGTTAATATTGTTATCGAAAGTAAGGGGAAACAATAATATTTCATGGTGAATAAATCCCTAATAAATTAAGGTTTAAATTCCGAGGATTGAGACAATTTCCGAAATAGCGATTTTTGCCAGATAAAAATTGCGATCGCACCCAAACACAACAACCCCATCACCCCGGCTAACGGATTTTTATCAATTCCAGTAATAGCTTCAGAAACCGTATCAGAATAATCAATCAATTGCCCGATATTAATCATATAATAACCCCAAACTAACCCCCCATGCAACCCCATCGGCAAACCTAACCAACCGGACGGACTTAACTGTAAACGATGGGAAGAAGCCGGAAACCACGCCAGTTTAGAGATAACTAAGATTGAGCCTAATAAAACTAACCCCGGAAATTGTAAAGCAGTTCTTTGAATTTCCGATAAAGGTTTAATAAAATGTAATCCTGCAAAGATTAAACTATTAATTCCTAACGCAATTTTTGGGGAATAATCTCGGTTTAATTCATCGAGTAACCATCCTCTAAAAAATAATTCTTCCGCAAACCCAATTCCAAGGGCTACTAAAAACCCTTCTAAACTAATTCTGAAAAAATCAAGGTTTAGAGATTGCCATTTCACCCAACCAAATAAAGATTCGATTAAGAATAATCCTATTAAACTGAATAATCCTAATAATAATCCTTTGAGATAATTTTGATAATTTTTAGGATTAAATACTAACCCATAGCGAGTTAGGGGGTGAGATTCTTGATCAATTATTTTTCCCCAGACGTGAATTAATATGATAAACTCGACATAGAGAAAAATTAAGGTAATAATACTAACAAAATTGCGATCGCTCACCCATAAATAAAAAGGTGCCGCCAAGGGAAGCCAAAGCAACACCAAAACCAGGAGAAAAATCACAATTCTCAGAAAAGCAGGATATTCTCTTAACAATTCAAGCTTGTATTTCAAACCAATTTCCCTATATTTTAGGAGGTTTATTCATCCGGTTCAATAGTGCTGATGAGTCCATGAGTTTTCAACGTTTCACAGTAAAATTCTGCGTGTTCTTGAGCGCAAGTAATCACCAAAGCCAGACCATTTGTATGGGCTTCCATCATAATACTTACCGCCTGGGGCTGAGTCAAACTGGGAACAGTTTTGATCAACACCTGGACAACATACTCCATCGAATTGAACTCATCGTTATGCAGCAAAACCCGATAACGGGGTGCAATTTTTCTAACGGTGGCACTCTTTTGTACTGTCTCAACAGACACGGCTTTTTCTCCTTTTTGAAAAAATGGAAAGGGTTTAGGATTAGTAAAATCAATAAATTATTAGACTTTATACAGTTTAATGAATCCTTGCAGGAGCGACAAGGTTGTTAGGGGTTGGCGGTTGACCCGACATCTCAGACCGGGACACGATAACATATTAGAAGGGAAATCCCCTACTCTAGTTTGAGTGTTTCAACCCTGTTAAGTTTTTATGAGACGTAGAACCAAAATGGCACCTGCTAAACCTTCACTCTTTAATTACACAGCTTTAGCAGTGATTGGCGGGGTACTGATTCTGGGAATTGGGATTGGGATTGCAATTAGTTCCACAACCACCTTAACGCCAGAAAACGTAGCCTCCAGTCAATTTATTGACCGAAGCGCGCCGAGTGCCGAAACCTGTATTAAATTTGGTGCAAGTGCGATGGTAACGGATCTGCGTGTTTTTGTCACCCTCAACCCCTTTAATGTGTATGTGACGCAACCGAAACTACAACCGGGATGTGTTCTCCGCACGAGTAACTGGGCGATTTTAAAACAACGGAATCTCCTGAATAATCAACAAGAGCGAGATTGTAAACAACGTATGAATACTTTTGGATTTACCGGGGATTTAGAAAATAGTCCCGCTATTAACTGTATTTATCAAAATGATGGTGCGGCGAACCTGTTTATTAATCAACCTGGGGGGATTCAATCACCAACCCGACCTGAATCAGAACGATTTTAGCGGTGTCGGGTTTCCGGTTTTGGTTTTCTAATCGGTTTTGAGATCAAATCCATTTTAGAGACGCGCCCATAGCTTTTCGGCAAATATAGGCGCGTTTTTACTTTATGTTATTATCCTCTTTTCCATAGCCAAATATTAGATTAACGTGAGTTAAGATAATGCTTGGAATGAATAATAGACTCAACCCTGAATTTTTAGATCATCTTCAGAACAAATACCCTCACAAATCTGAAATCTAATTATTGATTGACCAAAAAGAAATTCGGGGTTGTGAGATCTTGGGTTAATTGAATTGAAATCATTTGACCGGGTTGTAATGTTGTGGGTGAAGGGGATGTTCCTAGACCAATTCCTGCACCTGCGATCGCACCCACTAACGCGCCAATTCCGGTAAATCCACTAACCAGAAATCCGGCTAAACTTCCCGCACCTGTCCCAATTCCTACTCGTTCAGGACTAACTTCTAAAGACCCTGGAATCCAATTAGATTGACCTCGAATTGCAATGCTGCGACCCTCTAAATTAATCGCTTGAGCAATAAATCGACTGCCTTTTGTTGTCGTTTCAAATTCTCCCACAATTGGCGTATCCGGTGGAACAATAAAATTCCCTAAACTATCAACTATTCCCCCTTGTAATAACAACACATCCTGACGTTCTGAACGACGGGTTAAACGCACTTGATCTTCTGTCGGATACAGTAGTGTTAACTTCGTTCCCGTCGGGAGCAAAATCGCTGACGGACGGGGAGGATAAATATAAGATTGTGTTCCTGGCTGTCCAACGGGGGGTAAGGGTTGACCAAAGGGAACCGCTTGGGGGAGGGATGCAGTGCTACTGAATTGGGGGTTGGGAGCCACCAAAACCACCGCTTCAGAGACGGGAACCGGAGGGCGATAAGCTGGTGTTTGAGGGATATATACGACCGTCTGAGGAGGTGGCGGTGGCGGTGTCATCGTGGGAAGTACCTGAAATTGAGTCGGTTGATTAACCGGAACTCTCACCACCTCTAAGCTGGAGTCTCTTGTCGGTTGGGGGTTGGGTAAGGCCGTTTGTCTGGGGTCGTATTGACGCACAGAATATTGAGGCGGTTTAGAAGGTTCTGGCGGTTTAACGGTTGTGGAGGTTTGGGGTGTTGTCGAAGCGGTCACCTGTCTAGGAGTTGGGGTGGTTTGGGGTTGAGTTGTCGCAACATTAGCGGGAGTGGGGGGTGCTTCTGGGGGTAAGGTTTGCAGGGTTGGACGCAGTACCCAGAGGTTATCTATTCCTATTTGTCGTAAATCTAAAGCTTCCGCATCAATACTAATCCCCGGCGCAAACTCAACGACTAATTGAGCTTGTTTGGATTTAGCTTGGGTTAACGTAACTTGACGCACAACGCCTGTCTCATAGCGTTCTGTGATATTAATTTCAACTTCGGTATTGGGTAGGTCTAGGACTAAACGAGGGGGAATATTATAAACCGATAATTGGGGTTTACTACCCGATGGTAATTCAACCTCAACGGTTCCAGTGTTCGGATCAATTTTCCAGTCTCCCACCACCACCGCCTGTACTGCTAAGGGATAGGCAGTTGTTAGGGCCAGACAAGCGACAATACTAGAAGTTCTCAACAGCAGACTCCCATACAACGCGGGTACATCTGAGGCGACTAACGTTTGTAAAGTTTGCTTAAATTTGGGCTTGAAGTTTTGCGTTTGCATGGTTCTTGACATGAAAACTCTAGTTTAGATGTTTTATTAGCACGTTTGAGGGGAAAATGCAAGTAGAGGCGTGCCTTGGTGCGTCTAAGATTGTAGTAAATATTTTGAAACTTTAGTAGAAGGAACCACAAAGACACGAAGACACGAAGAATAGGATTGAATCAAGATCAATAATATCCTACAATTAATAAAAAAATTACAACCTATTTTTATAATGTTATTCATTCCCAAACTCTGCCTCTAAAATTCGCTCCACTACTATTATTAATGGGGGAATTTTAGTTTCCACAATATCCCAGATAATCTCATCTTCAATACTAAAATAAGCGTGAGCCAAAATATCACGCAGTCCAGCAATTTTTCGCCATTCAACCTCTGAATACTTCAAGCGAATTTCCTGGGGAATATTTTTAACGGCTTCTCCAATAATCTGCAAATTCCGCACAACCGCATCATAAGTGCGCTCATCACCTTGGAAATCCTCAAAGCTCATTCCTTCTGTGTACCGTCTGACTTTGACTCCAGAAGTGAGGATATCTTCCACATAAAGGCGAATACTACGCGACATAAATAGCTTCGTGTTCTATAGTAGAGCGAATCAGAGGTTTAAGCGATCGCTGACTTACCAAGTCTACCCGCGTTTCTAGTAAATCTTCGAGGTAAAATTTTACATCCATATAGCGGTCAAATGTAACTGAACCCTCAAACTCAACTAAAATATCAACATCACTATCAGGTCTAGCTTCATCCCTGGCGACAGAACCGAATATTGCTAACAATTTGACTCCCAAGTCTTTTAATACCATCCGATGCTGCGCCAGAATACTGAGAACCTCATCCCGCTTCATAATTCACCCTATCGTCACAACAATTTTAGCTTATTGTCTATTATATACTCATAAACCCGCCTCAGTTATTATCAAAAAGGCAAGTAGAGACGTGCCTTGGCGCGTCTAAGATTGTAGTAAATCTTTTGAAACTTTAGAAGGAACCACAAAGACATGAAGACACAAAGAATAGGATTGAATCAAGATCAATAATATCCTAGAATGTTAGACTGTTGAACTAACCCGGAAAAACGGGATACAGGATTAAGAGGGGAAATTCCCTCTCGAAATCTCGATCATTATGTGTGAGGAAAGATGACAAAAGGAATCAACTCAGAACAGGATACTGTTCAGAAACAGCCTGGGGATGGAGAAACTTTATCAAATCAGGAAAAACTTCTAGATCACACAGTTTTTAAAGGGACGTGGAAGAAAAGCCATCAGTTCGGTTTAGCAACGGGTTCTTTACTGCTATTAACTTTATCTGTAATTACTTTCAGCCAAGCCAGTTCAACGGATTTTTTATTAAAAAAAGGCAGTCAAGGAACGGAAGTTAGTCACCTACAACAGCGTTTAAAGGAAGCCGGATATTGGTCAGGAAATATTACCGGAAATTATGACGAATTAACGAAAAATGCAGTTAAAAGTTTTCAAAAAGAGCAAGGAATTGTAGTTAATGGAAAGCTAGATGAAAAAACAAATTCTATCTTAATAAATAGGACAGAAAAGAAAAGTTTAGCCTCCCGTTATTTAGATCATCAAGTAGAAGACTTAAATCCAACGGATGAACGTCTCAATCCTCAACTGAAACTTCAAAAAAGAATTAAAGGAGATTTAGCGCCCAAATCCGTTGTTTATTCAGGAAATGGGTTATTTTTTGTGCAGAATATGATGTATGAACATTCGATTAATGTTTATGATCGTCAGTTTAATTTAATTAAAAAAATTCAGGATGAAGTCAAATTAAGCGATTATGGTTATGCTGATTTTAAAGATAGTCGATATCAAGGTTCTCCGGTAGAAGTGGCATTTTCTCCCGATGGACAATCAGCTTATATCAGCAATTATGAAATGTTTGGTTCAGAATTTACGAATCCTGGCTATGATACTTGTGAACCTTCTGATCAATTTGATCCCAGTTTTATTTATCAAGTTAATACCCAAACTTTAGAGATTAAAAATGTAATTCAAGTCGGTTCTGTTCCTAAATTTGTAGCGGTTTCTCCGAACAATCGTTGGGTATTAGTGAGTAATTGGTGTTCGGGAGATTTAAGTATTATTGATAGCCAATCTCACCAGGAAATCAAACGGATTCCTTTAGGTCAATTTCCGCGTGGAATTGCGATTGATCCGCAATCAAAACTCGCTTATATTGCGGTGATGGGAACTTCAGATATTGCGGTGGTTAATTTAGAAGATTATACGGTCAATTGGATGTATGATGTGGGATTATATCCTCGGCATTTAGTGTTAGATAGTTTGGGGAAATATTTATATGTCACCCTGAATGGCGATGATCATGTTGCTAAAATTGATCGAAAAACGGGAGAAATTATTAGCAAAATCTTTACGGGAAGTGCGCCTAGAAGTATGGTTTTATCGGCAGATAACCAGTTTTTATATGTTGTTAATTATTATTCTCACACTGTTAGTAAAGTTCGCACTGAAACAATGGAATTGATCGAAAATGTTACCGTAGATTTAAACCCCATTGGTATTACTCTCGATCCGCAAACTCATCAAATTTGGGTGGCGTGTTATACCGGAAGTCTTATTGTTTTACAGGATAAATTTTAAGCTAAAGATTTCCTATCAGGATAGATTTCCTATTAAATCTAATTATAGATGCTACAGATGATCCCTCCTTTTTAAGCAGGGTTAGGAGGGATCATTTAGGGATTTGATATCATCATGGATGAGTTAATTTTCCTCCTGTCACTTCTAATAAAGTTCCCGTCATAAAACTACTATCTGAAGATGCTAAAAACACATAAGCGGGAGCAACTTCTTCCGGTTGGGCCGCACGTCCCATAATACTTTCAGTATCAAATTGATCGATTTCTTTAAGGGGTAAACTTGTCGGGATGCTCGGTGTCCAAACTGCACCCGGAACAACCGCATTTACGCGAATATTACGAGTGCTTAAATTTGCCGCCAAAGACTTAGTAAAAGCGTGTACTGCGCCCTTACTCGTCGCGTAATCAACGAGAATATCCCGACCGATTTGACCTGTAATACTGCCCGTATTAATGATGGTATCTGTATCTTTGAGATGATTTAATGATGCTTTCACCATATAAAAATATCCAAAAACATTGGTTTCCATCGTTTGACGAAACTGTTCTAAACTCAGATCTTCAATTTTTACCTGAGCCATTTGATAAGCCGCATTATTGACTAAAATATTCAATTTTCCAAACTGTTTAACTGTTTGTTGAACCATTCGTTCACAAGCTGCAAAATCCCGCACATCTCCTTTCAAGCCTAAACATTTTTTACCGTGTTTTTGCACTTCTTGACAGGTAACTTCTGCATCATGTTCATTGTGTTGATAAACAATTGCCACATCAGCCCCTTCCATGGCATAAGCGATCGCAATCGCCCGACCAATTCCCGAATCTCCTCCGGTAATCAAAGCCACTTTTCCTTGCAGTTTCCCGGCGGGTTTATACTCAGATAAATCGGTTTGAGGCTGAGGAATCATATCCTCTTGAGACGCAGGATAGTCGAGTTTTTGCGCTGGAATTTCAGCCGGAGTAAAACGATGTTTATCTGTTTGCATGATTTCACCTCAATCCTTTAACTTCTCACTATAATTCCCCCCAATAAAACAGCGATCTTCCATCAGAGATAAATTTCCGATTTTACCTGAAAACTTATCTCTCAAGACATAGAAAACTGCTCAACAATTGAGTAAAACACTCGTTTTGATAGTTTAAAATTCTGCCCTTTTATTTATTCTTTCCAGACAAAAACTTTGGCTTCATATTCCGGTAAATCGATGAGAATGTTGTCATCTCCTGATTCAATATCATAATTACTTGTCCACTCATGCCAAGTACCATTAGCGGGGAAGTGAGGAACTTGATAACCTGCTAAATACTGGTCAGAGAAATTAACAACAACCACGATCCGAGATCCTTGATCATTCCATCGGGTATAAGCTAAAACTTTATTATCAGGATCTTCATGGAAAAAATCAATATTTCCGCTATATAAAGCGTGATTCGTTTCGCGTAAAAAAATCAAGCCTTTGTAATATTGAAATAAACTCTGATTACTCTCATTTTCCAACAATTTCCAATCCAGTTTTGCCGACTCAATTGTTTTGGCTTTATATTCTCCAAATTCTTCCCCCATCCAAATCAGAGGAATTCCTACGGCTGTTATCAATAATGCCACTCCTAATTTCACCCGTTTAAACACTTCATCGTCAAAAATTCCGCGATTTCCTAACTCTACGATTAAGCGATTATGATCATGGTTGCCCAAATAATTGACAATATTGTTAGGCCCCATAAACCCTTGACGTTTGCCATCTAAAATATCTTTAAGTTGTTCTAAATCAAAGGTATCGCCACATAAATGATCCGTTAGAATATGATAAAAACTATCATGCCAACAGGCATCCATCGGCCCATCACTATTCGTAATACTGGGGTTTTCTGGCACATATTCAGCAACATTATAAAAGGGTTTTACCCCGGCTTCATGTTTGGCTTCCTGCACCACCCACCGCAGAAAATCATAATTGCCAATTTGTTTGGCAGCATCATAACGAATGCCATCAAGATGATATTCTCGAACCCAGAATTTCACCGTATCCCCAATAAATTTTCGGGCAGGATAGATGTCTAAATTTTTGTCATAGTGTTCATAATTAAATTCTGGCCCCCAGTTAAATTCTGCATCTTGCTGGCTATGATGATACCAATAATCATGATCAATTTGAGTTAAAGGACAGGAGGCTTCTGAATGGTTATAAACGCCATCAATTAACACTCGAATTCCGCGTCCATGACATTCATCAATCAGGTTTTTTAATTGTTCAGTTGTGCCATAACTGGACTCCGAAGCAAAGAAATAGCGAGGATTATATCCCCAACTATGATCTCCCGGATGTTCTTTGACTGGCATTAATTCAATCGCATTCACCCCTAATTCACACAAATAATCTAACTTTTCCATAACGTGCTGATATTTGCCCCGTGCAAAGGAGTCATCTTCTCCTCCTGAAAAATCCCCGACGTGCATTTCATAAATCACTAATTTATGATCGGGAGGTAAGGGTTTATCATCATGTTTCCAAACATAAGTATCAATGATTTTTTCCCCTTCTTTAATCCGAATAATTCCATTTTGAGTGGGATCATCAATATCAGTGGCGTAGGGATCAACAATTTCTACCCATTCATCGGGTTCTAAAAACCAACTTCTCGAACGCACTCGAAATTTATATTGATACGTTCCATCTTTTAACTCAACTTTAGTCCGAAAATAACCATCTTTACCTTTTTTCATGGGGATGTCTTTCCAGTCCGAAAAACTTCCGATTAATGCTGCTTCTTTATTATAAGGAGCCAACAGAGAAAATTCAATTGAATTAGGCATTTTTTTAATTCCTTGTCATTCATAAAAAAGGGAATAATCGGGATCATGTCTAGTTAAATGCACTGAATCAAAAAAACTAATTTAGGGGTTGATTCCGGTCAATTCACCAGACATGATATTAGAGTTTCATCGGTTAAGTGATAACTGCTAACGCTCCTGCGCCTGCGGCTGCGATCGCAGAAAGAGTGGCGGTAAAAAATAACCACCAGGCTGCTGCTGCTGCTGCTTTTCGGGTTTCTTCAAGTTGATGTTGAGCTTCTCGTTTGACTTGTTCCAGACGCATTTGAGTATCCATTTGTAGACGTTCAGCCCGTTGTAAAACCCGGTTACGACTGCGTTCAATTTGATCAATAATCCGATTAGCATCCTCCTCAGAAATATCCTCGCGTGAACTCAGAAGGGCGACTAAAGTATTGCGGTCAAATTGACCAAGACGATTTCGTAAAGCGTCAAATCCCGCTTGGGGATCATCAAATAATGTCCGAATATCATCTCGAATTCCCTCATAATTTAATTCCGGTCGTTCTAAACTATTCAAATAGTTACGAATTCGATCTAAAATACCATCCATAACCGATTGAATTCGCTGTTGAATACTTCGCAATTGCTCCAGAAATTGTTCCCGAACTTGGAAGATTTGATCAGCAATTCGATGGGCTTCTGCTTCCGTCATATCCTCCCGTTGAACCAGTAAAGCTACTAAGGTTTCTCGATCAAAATGGGATAACCGTTCTCGCAAACTTTCCACACCCACACGCGGATCATGAAGGAGTAATTTTAAATCTCGTTGAATTCCCGCCGGATTTAATTCCGCCCGATCTGTTGAGCGCAAATAATTCGTTAATGCACTTTGGAAATCATGGACTTTGTTTTGAGTTCTTCGAGCTAACCGTTGGGGTGTTCTAGCAATACTATGTAACGTCGATAAGGTACTATCAATCGTCTGATTAATTTGCTCCTCAGTTAAATCATGGCGTTGATTTAATAACTGAACTAATGTATCCCGATCTACTTTAGAAAACCGTCGGCGGATGGCTTGAACTCCCAGTTGAGGATCTTCTAATAATAAATGGAGATCCCGTTGAATTCCTTCGGGATTTAATTCGTCTTTTCCCGTATTTCGTAAATAATCAGAGATCGAATTCATCGCCTGATCATACTGTTGTTGAGCTTTTCCTATTAACCGATCTGGGGTATAACGAACTTGCATCCATGTCGATTCAATCTGATCTAAAATTCGCTCGACTTCCGCTTCACTTAAATCATTTCGAGAGGTTAATAACTGTACCAAAGTATCTCGATCAAATTGAGAAACTCGTTCACGAATTGCCGCCATTCCGACTTGGGGATGCTCAACTAAAGTTCTTAAATTCGTTTCAATGCCATCAGGGTTTAATTCCGATTTTCCGGTATCGCGTAAATAGGATTTGACTTGTAACCATTGTTCAGAAATGTTAGCTTTAATTTGAGCTTGGCGATTTTCTGATTCTTCCAAAACAGACGCTTTAGCCTTGTCTAAATTTGCCGCCACAATTAAAATATCATCGGCGGGTAAATCTCCTCGTTTTTGGAGTACAATTTCAAACCAACGCTGATTTAAAGGGGCTAAACGTTGAGTTAATTGCTCAAAACTTGCATGATGATCTTCCAAAAGGGGTTTCAAATTCAGGAGAATTTTTTCCGAAGTTAATTCATTCGCTGGGGTCGTGATTACATAATGTTCTACATCTCCTAAAACCGTCAGTTGCATTTCCTGCTCAATTGCTTCTTCGGTAACTCGTAATACCTCTAAGCGAATGGTTTCTAATTGATCCGCTAATTCTTTAATTCTAGCTTGAGTAAAAACGCCCCTTTGTCTTAATAAATTTACAAAATCAGTGCGTTTTAATGAGTGTAATTGTTCTGCTGTTAATTCAGGATCGGCATTGGGATCATAAATCACATCTCGAAAATCCTGTTCAACTTGTCCGGGTTTCATTTCCCAAAAATAAGTATTCAGGAGATAGTTTTCAACATCGGCTTTAATCGGACTATAAGACTCTTTACCACTCAATTGATTAGCAATTTTATGGGTTTGTTCTCCCACCTGACCTTTGAGACGATTTAACTGATTCAGAATTTTTTCGACATCAAAATCCGAGAGATCACTGCGTCCGAGTACCAGTCCAATTAAACTATTGAGACTCATCGTTAAGCCTTGGGACATAATACTGGCAGGTTGGCTAGAATTATTGGGTTTTTGTTGAGCAATTAAGGCATCTATTTTTTGGTTTAAATCTTTCCCTAATAATTGTTGAGAAGTTGCCGATTTGAGATAATTAACAAACTCCCCCATCATATCTTGAGGTTCAGGAATTTGACGAACGGTTTGACTCCAGACACTTTCTAATTGTTCTGCAATTCGTTCAACATCCCGACGAGATAAATCGGTGCGACTCTTGGCTAAATCAATAAAAGTTTGACGATTGAAGTTAGGTAAAGAACCATGACCGCCAATTTCTTTTAAATTTGGATCATTGAGAATTTTTTCAAACTCTCCACGAATTTCTTGAAGATTTAATTGCGGGGGACGTAATTTTTCTAAATATTCTTCTACTTGTTCTCGCATGGTAATCGGATCAATTCCCCCTGTGAGTTCTCGGCGTACCGCACTGGCGGCGGCTTCTGCGGTGGCGACTACTTGTTTACTGGCGGCGGCTCCTCCTAGGGCTGCGGTTGCCATTCCCAATAAGCTTTGAATTCCCGATGAAGTGGTATTGAAAACAGAACCAATCATCGAACCAACGGTACTTGAACTCATCCAAACTAAGAGGGAAAAATAGGTAGCCCAAATTACTAAACCGACAATAGCCCCCAAGGTTGGTGAGGTTAAAAGGCTCAATTTAACTGCTAATAAAGCAGCAATAAATAAAGCCAAAGTAACAGTAATAACCGTAGCAATTCCTAGGGTGGTTCCAACTTTTTTTAGGGTTCCTCCAAGGGAGGAAGATCGATGATCGTCGTGATCAGAAGAATTTCCTAGATTTGAAATTCCGGCAGCAACCCCTAAGTTTGTTAACAAAAGTTGTATAGCAAATGCCAATACAACCCCAGAGATTAAAGCGGTAAAGAATTGAGGGCCGCTAAATAGAAAGGCAGCTTTCTCAACTGTATCGATATTAGCACCTTCTGGGGAAAATTGAGCAACGATTTTAGGAGTGATACTTATTAGGTCTAAGGTTTTAATCATAATTGATTCCTTTTTGAGTCAAAGTTTTTATCGAAAAATTGGCTAAAAAAATGTTTAGCACCTCCTGATTATTAATCTCTTCAGCTACAATCTTGATTGTGTCGGTAAAGCAGTGAATAAATCATCTACCTCAAGGATGAAACCCTAGAAAATCGTAATTCTACTAAAAAAAATAAAAATTTCCTCTATCTTAAGAAAGAGTTTAATCAAATATATGAATTTAATAGAAATATCACTCTGATTTTAATCTCAATCCCATTCTTTTGATTTAAGATGAGAATCATGATCTGACCATTAAACTGTTGAGATCGGATGGCGGAAAGGAGTCAGAAATCAGGAGTTAGTGATTAATAATTAATTCCCCGATTTCCTCCTCTGCTTTCGGAAGCCCCACACCCCACACCCTTATTCTTCCTATCCCCCTGAATTTGATATGAATCTTTCCTTAAAACACGCTCAAAAATTGAAAGCAGAAATCGTTGATTTTGTCTATGCTCAGGAAGGAGAATTAGCCGTTGCTTTAGAAACTTATGCGGCTCAACACTCCAGTCGAGAACGTCATGATATTAGAGATCAAAATTTGATGATTGATACGTTTATTCTGCATGGTAAAGTGGGTGAGCAAACCCCCTTAGAAATTTTTTTAGCAGAAACTCCCGATTTAACATCAGAAGATCGAGTATTATTAAGTCGTTGGCATCAAAGTTTTTTGGGCTTATTTGAAGTATTAGATTGTTTTCCCGAACAATTTAAGTTGATGAATTGGTTAACAGCAAAAGCTTATTCTGTTATTTGGGATGAAGCCGGAGGTGATTCTGAACTCAGTCGTTTAAAACCGGGTGAAATTATATTAGCTCGAATTGCACCCTTTACTGAAAATCAGTGGATGTTTTTAGGGTCGGGAATTCTTAAGGGAAAATTGGGTAAACCTAAATTAGCTGTTGCTATTGGTGAGTTTAAGAAGACTTACAAAGAATTTTTATATAGTGATGCACCCGAATTATTAGAAGAATCTTGGAATTCTGTGGCTGAATATCATCAGGAGTTTGTTAATTTTTTTGGACAAGATCGAATCAGCTTATCCGGTTATCAACTCAATAAACAACTGATTGAACTCTATGAAAACTTTAATCAAAAACGGTTAGTAGCCGCCGGAATTGATCAATCTAAATCTCTACGCGAATTGACAGAGGAAGCCGGAAGCGACGCTGAAGAGATGAAAAGGGGAGCCTTAGAATCCGGTGCAACTGAACAAGAAGTTAATAAAATTTTGGATTCTAAAACGTTAATGGTAACGCCTAAAGTTGAATTACCCGATGAGATAAAAAAGGCGGAAGAAGTAACGGTGTTTTCCCATCCCCGTTGGGGACAAATATTTTTACCCAACTATGCAGCTTTCATTGAGCTTTTAAAGATTCCTACTCCAGAAACTTATTCTAAGTTAGAAACTGGGGTACGAAAATATTTAAAAGATCCCCAATTTAATTATTATGTTTGGCAACAGTTAAAACAGGAAGTGCCTCTAGGGTTAGAAGAAGTATTAAAACAAGTTTTAAATCAACCGGATTTTTCCTTAGAACGGGATTTAGATAAAATTTTATTAGAATTTAATAAACCCTCTGAACCCGATTTACCTGAAATTGCCAGTGTTCCCCACCATTTAGATGATTTATTTAAGGATGCCTTAGCTCAAATTCAGAAATCTAAACCTAAAAGTAAAACCGCCTCTAAAAAAACTAAAGGTTTTCAATAAATCGGTCAAGTATTTTTATTTCTGTTCCCTGTTCCCTCCTAAAAAAATAGAGTAGGATAATCCTACTCTTTTGAACTTTGATCCTGTTAACTTTGAGAATACTAATGACATACCACACTAGGAAGCATACCTATTCCACTAAGCAACACTTCTGCGAGTAATTAATCCCCACAGGAAAATTAAGAGGATTGCACCTAACACAGCAAAGAAAACACCCGGAATAGTTAAAGATCCTGCTGAAGCGGCGGCGGCTCCACTACTCCCAAAGAAAAGTTGACCTAAATAACCACCCAGTAAAGCGCCTAAAATTCCTAAACCAATGGTAGCAAAAATACCACCGCCTTGATTGCCGGGATAAATGGCTTTAGCAATAGCACCTGCAATTAATCCTAAAAGTATCCAAGCAAGAATACCCATGATTTTCCTCCTGTAAGTAAGCCCTGTTTATTAAGACTTTGATTTAACACTTTAATCTTAACAATTGTCTTTTAAACAACTCATCTAGCCAAAGGAATAACTTCTATCTTTCTTCAGACGCAAGCTAAACTCTCGCAATAATTCACCCGATTGAGTAAACTAAAGATAATCAGCTTATTTCAAGGATAAATCGATGTCACAAAGTTTTTTACTCAGTCGTCTTCTTTTACGCTTTGATGCTCCCGATGATGTGCTATTAACAAATTTATCTGCGATCGCATTAACCCCTGATGGAAGTTTATGGTTAGGGTCTGATGAAGGTACAGGTATTGAGCGACTTTCTCCCATTGAACCTTATGTTTTTGGTCAGCATCAACATTTTGACTTAGGTAATTTTATTCCTTTAAAGAATCAAGAAGAAGAAATTGATATTGAAGGTTTGGATTATTATGATCATTATCTTTGGTTAGTTGGTTCCCATAGTTTGAAACGTAAAAAACCCAAGGGAAAAGAGGTGAGTTCGGATATACAGCGTTTAACAGAAATAAAGGCGGAACAGAATCGTTATCTTTTAGCTCGAATTCCGGTTAAAAATGGACAATTATTTCAGTCTTTTTCTACTCCTGAATCAGGAAATCAAGAGTTCAGAGCCGCTGTGCTTCAAACCTCTGAAGGGGGAAATCAACTGATGGAGGCGTTAAAAACAGATGAACATTTAGGTGTATTTATATCAACACCTCTGGCTTCTAAGGAAAATGGGTTAGATATTGAAGGGTTGGCGGTGCATGAAAATAAAATTTTCTTAGGATTCCGGGGGCCTGTTTTACGCGGATTTGCTATTATTTTAGAATTAGAAGTTGAAGAGAAAGAACCGGGAGTTTTAACCCTGAAAAAAATTGGAGAAAATGGCAAACAATATCGCAAACATTTTTTTGAATTAAAGGGGTTAGGAATTCGAGAGTTATGTTTACAAGGGGAAGATTTAATTATTTTAGCAGGGCCAACGATGGATTTAGATGGAATTATGAAAGTCTATCGCTGGAAAAATGCTTTAACTCAATCGAGTAATACTCTCTCTTATTTTAATTCTGATCGGTTAGAGATGTTATTCGATCTTCCGTTTTGTCTCGATAGTGATCACGCCGAAGGATTAGAACTATTTAATAGTTTAGGACAACCGGGTTTATTAGTCGTTTATGATTCACCAAATCCTAACCGAATTTTATCTCAACAGGAAGTGTTTAGCGATATTTTCCGCTTGTCTCCCTAAAATTTTTATAGCAGAGAACAGACAGGAAAAAACCCAGTTTTTATGTTTTAAACTGGGTTAATTCTTTATTTTCTGTGAGCAATTTTAGAGAGCATTGAAGAGAATCAATCTATCTTCAATGATTAATTTATTGGTTGGGGAAACCGGGCTGTGAATCTGTGGGGGACTTGGGTTGAATTAAAGGGGGTTGGGAATTGTTGTTAGAGTCCCCTTGATTCATCGGATTAGAAGAGGGATTAGAATTCATCGGACTGGTAGTTGTAGAATTATTCCGGGGTTGTTGTTGGGGATTAATTCGTTCAGATTGAGAATCAACATCAAGCTGTTGTTGATTTGTCCGATTTACAGGATAAGGATTATTCATCGGATTAGTATTAGTATTCATCCGATCCGAAGGAGAATCTAAGTTTTGTGGATTCGAGGGTTGACTATTATCAAATTGACTAATTCCTTCAGAATTTTGAGAATTTTGGCTTAAATTATTCTGAACATTGTTCGGTAATAAAACCCGATTAATGCCATGAATAACACCATTTGTTGCTTCCATATCCGGTTGAACAACACTGGCATTATTAACAATAATCCGATCAGTAGTTACCCGAACTGCAATTCCACCCGTCAAACTATCAATATTGCCATCAGCTATTTGATTAGAAGGAATTTGACCCTGAATCACATGATAGGATAAAACCTGTTTTAACATCTCTTTATTTTCAGGCTGCATCAACATTTCTAAGGTGCCTGTGGGGAGTTCTGCAAAGGCTGTATCCGTCGGTGCAAAAACAGTATAAGAACCGTCTCCGGTCAAGATATTTTCTAATCCGGCTGATCTAACGGCTTGAACAAAAGTGTTATATTGACCGTTAGAATTAGCGACAGAAAGAATATTCTGGGATGAACCCATATTCTGCTGCATTTGCGGACTATTTTGCATTCCTGAGTCTGGAGATTGCATCTGGGCTTTAGCAGGAACCTGTGCTAAAAAGCCTAAGCTGGCAACACCTAAGATTGCTATAGTATGGGTATAAAAGCGATTAAATGACATGATCTTAAACTCCGTCAAAATTTGTTACTCTCCTTACTGTATAAACGGAAGTTAAAACTGTCATCCAACGCAGGACATATTACTCTTGAAATATGCTTTTTGATGTTAAATATAGAGCCGTTTTAGGAAGAATAATCTTAGGGGTTTTTATCCCGATTAATTTTAGGGGCGATCGCATCCAGAATTACCTGCGCTGCGGGGGTAATTTCACCCTTAATTTGAGCAATTCGCTGACATTGAGCGAATACAGGAGCAGCAAAATCAGGATGGAGTTTTTCTAATAAATTCTCTAAAGGAATAGGTGTTTCTAAATAGGTGGCGATCGCTTTTACCGCCTCAGAACTTAGATGAGATTGTTCTAATTCAGGAATCAAATCAGACCCGGATTTTTCCGGATCAGAAGCTAAAATCATTTGGGCTAAAATTTGATCCATCACCTGTTGCTGTTCCTGGGCAAATTGCCAATACTCCTGACTTTTTTGTTGAAACATCTCAGCAGTAACGGGAGCCGTTGTAGAGGGATGAAGTTTGGTCTGATAAAATCGACAGGCTATATAACCTAAACCATAGAGCAAAATCGCATTAGAAGAAGCACCAATTACAGGCCCTAAACCGGGAATAATTTCTACCCATTCTAAACTCATTTGCAAGGCGATAGAACTGCCAAAGGATAAGCCAAAAATAGCTAAAACTTCCCCTCGACGAATGGGATCATTGAGGTCTAAACCATAAGCTGCCGCAATTTCATAGGTCATTTCAGCTTGTAGTCGAGTTGTGGCGACTAAATCCACTGCAAATAAAGCCACCGCCAGGGGAGGCAAAAAATTTGTAGCCAACCCAATTCCGGCAGCTTGGATGGATTTTTGCACCATTAAACGGTGAGCAATTTGGTTAGGTTTTTCTTGAGGATACTGTTGTTGAAGTTCTCGGACGGTTTGTTGTGCCTGTTCAATATTAACGCCACCGAGGAGAATTTCTAACCCCCCTTTTCCTAAACTTTTGTTGAGCGTTTTTACAATCGGATTTTTAGCGATCGCATCTACAATTGTGCCTGTAGTTGCTGTTGCATTCACTAAGTATTGTTGGGTTTGTAGAGTCGTTTTTTCAAATAATTCTGTGATCACAGCAACCAGTTCGACTAACCATTGTTCCGTTGAATTTGCTGTTGACGGGTTAGTTTTTTGGGCTGGGTTTGCTTCTGTTTCTAACTTGTGGTGTTGTTCTTGCGCCTGATGATCGTTTCCCATTGTTGAGCCTATTGAGCCTATTAACGGTGAAAATTGAATTGATTATTGACCTCTATGGGTATTGTATAATCAAAAATACCCCCCAAAAAATAATAGAGAGTCACAACCGATAAATCGATTGATTTGACTCTCCGTTTCCACCAGACTAACCAGAGGGAATAAAGGATTGCACCCAGTACGCTTACCAATATAGGGTACTGTCCTCTCATCGTGCCTCTATCTATAGATAGAGATTACCAGAAAAATCTTCAAAGAGCAAATAGTCCGTAGCATTTGGTCAACAGCAAGGCCCAAAATGTACTGTTTCCGTCAAACTTGGCTTTAAACACACGGATATCGGGCGGGTGGTCAGGATCAGTTGAGCCGGGAGCAGGTTAACGGGGAGCAGGTTAACGGGAAACCCGGAATAGAATAAAGTTATTAGCCACCGCATCCCGATTAATGATCAGTAGCAAATATTTAAGGATTTCAGATCATGGTGATCAAACAATATAAATTAAGTGGATTTTGCCAGAGAATAGGGAAGAAAAAATTTAGGAGGGTGATGAGTTTGACCTGATTAAATTCATTCTTAGGATAGATGCTTTATTCATCAATATATTTTTTGATTGTAAACAGATATGATCCCCTGCAAGGTTACGGAAGCTAGACCTGTAAGCTTATTGATTTTTTGATTAAATTTTCATTACCTTCTAGTTTTTAAGCCCAATAATTTTAATAAAAAAACCCTTTTAAAATTGACTTATGGATACTTTTCAGTTGAGTTATTCGGAGCTAATATATTTGTTAAAATTAGCCGATAATCTAAGCAATATATCACAAGTAGTTTTTGCTGTTGCTGTTGTATATTTAATCAGAAATCGAAAAAATTTACCCTTTCGAGGATCATTTTTTTTGTGGAGTACATTCCTGATCTTAAACCCAGGGGTAAATTTAATTGAAAATCAAGGAATCAGCGAGCATTTAATTCTATTTTTATTGGGGATAAAAGCCTTTATCTTAGGAATATCGACCTATGGTTTATTGTTGTTGTTTAAAATTGTTCCCATTGCCTTAAAAATCCCCGATTTTCTGGAATTACAAGATATTAATCAACAATTAAAAGATCGGCTTTTAGAACGTCAACAAGCCAAAGACAAATTACAACAAGAAAAAGATTTTCTCAGCGCTTTAGTCGATCAATTATGTGAAGGAATTGTAGTTTGTGATCGCTCAGGCAAACTGATCTTTTTTAACCAAGCCAGTCGAGAATTTCATGGACTCTCAGAAGCGGATATCAATACAGAAAATTGGGCAGAATACTATAGTTTATATCGACCCGATGGACAAACCTTAATGCCCTTGGATGAAATTCCTTTATTTCGAGCCTTACAAGGAGAAACTGTTCAGAATGTAGAAATGATAATTCATCCTGAAAATAGACAACCTCGAATTATTTTAGCCAATGGACAGGCATTTTTTAATCTCCTGGGGGAAAAATTAGGGGCTGTTGTTGCCATGTATGATATTACAGAACAAAAACAAACACAAATCGCCTTAGAACAGGCAAAATTAAAACTGGAAAAACGAGTCCAAGAACGCACGGCTGAGTTACAAAATACTATTGAGCAATTAGAATTAGCAGTCCGGGAATGTTCTCAAGTAGAAATCGCCCTCCGTCAAAGCCAAATACAGTTACAATCTATTTTAGAAAATACCCCAACGGTGATTTATGCCAAAGATAATCAAGGAAATTTTACCCTCGTTAACCGCAAATTTGAAACGGTGTTTAACTGTTGTAGTGGTCAAGTTTTAGGTCAAACTAACTTTGATCTGTTTACCCCAGAAGCGGCACAACAGTTAAATGCGATTGAAGAACAAGTTTTAGCCGAAAATAGAGCGATTAAATTAGAAGAAAAAATTATCTGTCTCCATCAATATCGTACCTTTTTATCGATTAAATTTCCGTTAGTAGGAAGCGAAGGAATTCCCGATGGATTATGCAGCATTTCTACTGATATTACCGACCGCAAACGGATTGAAGAAAAACTCAGATTATTTGAGTCTGCTGTGAGTCGGGCAAATGATGCCATTGTAATCACAGAAGCTGACCCCTTGAGTGTTCCAGAGCCTAAAATTATTTATGTAAATCAAGCCTTTACCCGTTTAACCGGATATAGTGCCGATGAAATCATGGGTCAGAGTCTATGCTATTTACAAGGGCCAGAAACCGATCAAGATCAATTGGCTCAAATTAAAGTCAGTTTAAGCAAATTTAATCCCGTCCAAGTTGAACTAATTAATTATCAAAAAGATGGGTCAAAATATTGGGTGGAAATGAGTATTTCTCCCGTGACCAATCAAGAGGGACAAATTACTCATTTTGTTTCCGTGCAACGAGATGTTACCCACAAACGTTTATATGCAAATACGTTACTTCGAGAACGAAAACAAATGCAGCAAATTATTACCGATGCGCCCTTTGCGGTTGCCATGTTAGATCAAGAATTTAGGTATATTGCCCATAGCCAAAAATGGTTAGAAGATTATCATTTATCCGAAGAATCTTTAATTGGGTTAAGCCATCTCGATATCTTTCCCAACTTAAGAGAATATTGGCTAAATATTTATCATCAAGCTTTAGCTGGAGAAGTTTTATCTTGTGCAGAAGATAATATGGACTATCCCGATGGTACCCAAGGTTATATACGTTGGGCGATTCATCCTTGGCATATTGATCCAACAGAAATAGGCGGGATTATTATTGCCACTTATCCCATTGATGAGTTAGTAAAAGGCAGAGAATCCGCCCTTGAAAGTGTTCGCCTCAAATCTCAATTTATTGCCAATATGAGCCATGAAATTCGCACCCCAATGAACGGGGTACTGGGAATGGCAGGATTATTACTTAAAACCGATCTTACCCCAAAACAATTGGATTTTGTGCGGGCAATTCGTACCAGTGCGAATCATCTGTTAACGATTATTAATGATATTTTAGATTTTTCTAAATTAGAAGCGAAGGAAATGGTTTTAGAGAAATTAGACTTTAATTTAGATGAATGTATAGAAACTATTTTAGATTTATTAGCCACTCAAGCCGAAGAAAAAGCACTAGAGTTAGCCGTTTTAATTGAACCGGATGTCTGCCGACATTTACGCGGCGATCCCAGTCGATTAAGACAAATTCTTCTGAATTTAATCGGAAATTCGATCAAATTTACAGTAGATGGAGAAGTTGTTTTACAGGTCAAAAAAATCTCTAGTTCAGGTTCAACTATTAAACTCTACTTTAGCGTTAAAGACACCGGAATTGGAATTCCCCAAGAGGGTCAGGCTAAAATATTTGAGGCGTTTTCTCAACTCGATGCTTCAACAACCCGACAATTTGGCGGCACCGGTTTAGGGTTAGTTATTTGTAAACAATTGGTGCAATTAATGGGGGGTGAAATCGGAGTTGAAAGTCAATGGGGACAAGGTTCAACCTTCTGGTTTACCGCCCAATTTGAACTTCCTAACCTTCCCCAAAAATCGGATTTACCTAAAACGCTTTCCCATTTAAAACTGTTAGTTGTAGATTCTAGTGCCACGGTGCGCCAGTCGGTGCGTTCCTTTGCGCGTTCCTGGGGAATGCAGCCGGATGAAGCCGCCCATCCTGATCAAGCCTTGGTGCGGTTACGGTCTGCGGCTCGATGTCGCCAACCCTATGATTTTGCGGTGTTTGATCAACAGTTACTCCTGAGTCGGGGTGAACGGTTTGTAGAAGTGATTAAAAATGACCCCCGATTGTTGGCGACTAAGTTAATTTTAATGACTTCCATGAATCAACTCACTCAGGCGGAAGAATTATTAGAAAATGGTTTCTCTAGCTATGTGATTAAACCGTTACGAGCGTCTCGATTATTTGATGCTTTATTAACAGCGATCGCCACTGAAATTTCTAGTCTATTAGAGAAAGATCGATCTCTATCTTTACCCGAAAATTCATCTTTATCCACAACCCCCCAATTTAACCTCAAAATTTTATTAGTTGAAGATCATCCGATTAACCAACAAGTGATTTTGAATCAGTTAAGTTTGTTAGGTTGTGAAGCGGATATTGCAGAAAATGGCGAACAGGCTTTAAAACGCTTAGAATCGACTGATTATGATGTCGTATTTATGGATTGCCAAATGCCAATTTTAGATGGGTATGCCACAACTCAAGAACTCCGGCGTCGGGAACGTGAAACACCCAACTCCCATAGGATTGTGATTGCTTTAACGGCCCATGCCTTACCCGTTGATCGCCAGAAGTGTTTAGCGGTGGGCATGGATGACTATATTAGCAAACCCGTTGAACAGGAGGAATTAGAAGCCGTATTGCGCCATTGGACAACTCAACAAAGGGGATTGACGGAGGGGGCGAAATCCCAATCTCCTCAATCTGCTGTTGATTTGATTTCATCCTCTGAGGATCAACAGTTAAGTGCAGAGGAAAATACCAGTCAGGGTCAAAATCTAATGCCTTTTGATTTAAAACGATTACAGACAATTTCACGCGGTAAAATTGAGTTTCAACGGAAACTTTTAAAACTATTTGTTGACAATGCCCAAACGGATTTAATCAGGATTCGAGAAGCGATCCAAACAGAAGATTATGAGACGTTGGTGACTTGCGCCCATCGTTTAAAAGGTTCGAGTGGTAATGTGGGAATGCGACATTTTCCAGGTTTTGCTTTCCATTTAGAAGAAAAAGCCCGTCAACAAACTCTAGAAGGTTGTCAGGAATTAGTTGATGTTATGGAAGAACAATTAACTGAGGCGATCGCCTTTATTAATACCGATTTATCTCCAACTTCCTAACGGTTGAAAATCCAAGATTGCCTTTAAAAAGATTGAGGTTTGCCTTTCTTCCTAACCTGAATCGATTGAAACCCTCTATCCCATTTTTACTTCTAATTTATGGCACAGATTTTGGTCGCAGATGATGATATTACTACACAATTAATTCTGCAACACGCCCTGGAAGAGCAAGGACATGAAGTGTATACGGCTGAGGATGGAGAAATCGCCCTGAGTTTGGCACAGAAACACCATCCTAATTTGGTGATTTGTGATTGGATGATGCCCAAAGTTGATGGTTTAGAAGTGTGCAAAACCATTAAAGCTGATCCCCATCTAGCTTCGGCTTTTTTTATTTTATTGACCGCGAAAGAACAGAGTACGGATCGAATTAAAGGGTTAGATTCGGGAGCCGATGATTTTATTTCTAAACCGATTGAAATTGAGGAAATTTTAGCGAGAGTTCGGTCGGGATTAAGAATTCATAATTTGAATCAACAGATTTTACAAACCAATCAACAACTAATTCACGCCTTATCTAATTTAAAACAGGCTCAAGTTCAATTAGTTCAACATGAAAAAATGTTAACTTTAGTGCAGTTTGTAGCGGGAATTGCTCATGAAATTAATAATCCAGTAACGTTTATTCGCGGGAATATTGATTATGTTTTAGAATATACTCAAAATTTGTTAGAGGTGGTGCATTTATATCAACATATTTATCCTCAGTCTCAACCCGAAATTCAGGCTAAATTGCAAGAGCTTGAGGTTGAGTATATTATTCAGGATCTGCCTCAAGTTCTCAAATCAATGCAGCAGGGAACAGAACGAATTAGTAATATTATTCAATCTTTAAAGAATTTTTCTCGCTTGGATGAATCGGAGAAAAAATTAGCCGATATTCATCAAGGAATTGATAATACATTATTAATGTTGCAAAGTCGGATTAATCAAAATCCAGATCATCCGATTCAAGTGATTAAATTGTATGGGGAAATTTCGCCGATTATTTGTTATCCTAGCCACTTAAATCAAGTGTTTATAAGTTTGTTAAATAATGCCATTGATGCGATCGCCGAACACCAAAAAAAATCTCCTCTGCTAGAGCCTAAAATTTGGATTAAAACTGAAACCTGTATTTCATCTAATCCCCATCAAAGCTTAAACCCGTCGGTTAGAATTATGATTCAAGATAATGGTATCGGAATTCCTAAAGAGATCGGTCGTAAAATTTTTGAACCCTTTTTTACGACAAAACCTGTGGGTTCAGGAACGGGATTAGGTCTAAGTATTGCTTATCAAATTGTTGTGGAAAAACACGGGGGAACCTTCAGATTTCATTCAGAATTAGGCAAAGGAACGGAGTTTATTATTGAAATTCCTGCCCTTGAATGTTGAAATTTGACTCCATTCCTACCCCAGATTTCCTACTCCGCATAAAATTCGGGTTTTAAATCCCGTTCCATTAAAGCTTCTACTGCCTTTTGGGGAGTAATTTGCTGATTTAAAAGTTGATAAACTTGTCCAGAAATCGGCACAGGAATCCGTTCTCGATGGGCAATTTCAATTAAAACATTGGTGGTATTAACTCCTTCGGCGGTGCTTCCTAATTCTGTTAATACTTGTTCTAAGGTTTTACCTTCTGCTAATCCATAACCGACCCGATAATTCCGGCTTAAGGAACTGTTACAGGTGGTTAACATATCTCCTAAACCCGATAACCCAAAAAAGGTTTCTGTTTGTCCTCCTAAATGGGTTCCAATTCTAATAATTTCGGTTAACGCACGGGTAAGTAAGGCCGATTTAGCATTTGTTCCTAAGTGTAATCCATCACAAACTCCAGCCGCGATCGCAATCACATTTTTTAAGGTTCCTCCTAATTCTGTTCCCATCGGATCAGAACTGGTATAGACTCGAAATCGATTAGAAGCAAACACCCGTTGTACTATTTTTGCCGCCTCTAAATTTTCACTGGCTACCACCGTAGCGGCGGGTAAACCTTGTTGAATTTCGGCGGATAAATTCGGCCCCGATAAGACCACAATCGGATGTTGAGGAAACAATGTTCCCCAGAGTTGAGATGGGGTGCGGGTGCTATCAGGATCTAAGCCTTTTGTTGCTGTGACAATCGGAATTTGATCGGGTAATTTTAGGGTTTGAAGCTGTTGGGCTGTTGTGGCTACTCCTCTCATGGAAATGGCAGAGATTAAGACATCAACTGAATTAACAGTTTCTTCTAAGGAATTTCCTAAATGCCGTGACCACAAGCGAACAGTATGACCATTATAACAAGCTAATTGAGCTAAGGCTGAACCCCAAGCTCCTGCACCTAAAATTGCTAAGGTTAAGGGTTGATCAGACAGAGGAGGGTGAGACATGAGGGTGAAATCTTGGGTCATAAAAGGAATAAAAGTTTAGAAGGTTTTACCATAATATTGAAGTCCGTCCAAAATTCCAGAGACTCCGGGTAAATCACTGTAATAAACATTCTTTAAGGTTTGAATTTTTTCGACTAATTTTAATTCTGAGTTCCCCACAGCAATACTATTAAGTCCGGTTTCAAATAAGGGTAAATCGTTTAAGGAATCCCCCGATGTAATCACTTGTTGGGGAGACAAATTTAAGAAGTCAATTAGTTTGAGCAACGTTGAACCTTTAGCCACACCTTTGGGTAAAATATCTAAATATTTATCCGCCGAAGTAATACACTGAAATCCCGCATCTTGAATTTTTTGGATAATTCTTTGCTGGTTTTGATCGGGTTGATAATAATAGGAAACACGATATTCTGGGGATAAAGGTTGTAAGGTTAATCCCGGTTCATCGACTAAGAGTTGTTGAGCGAATTCGCTAGAATTTCCCCAAATGTTGGCAATCCAATTTTGGACTTCTGCCACAGGTTTTAAGGTTTTTCCCTCATAAACGGTTGTTCCTACATCTCCAATGATATAATCCGGTCGCGGAATTCTGAAGTTTTTGTCGTCATATAAACGCAGGGTGAATTCTAAACTTCGACCCGTGACAAAAATTAGTAATAAGCGATCTCGATGGCTCTCCAAATAGTCATAAAATTCTTGTCGTTCCTGTGGAGAACCTCCTAAAAATGTCCCGTCTAAATCCGTTGCTAAAACTAAAGTGTTATTCTTAATCATGGTTTTGTTTGGAGTTCCTTTTAGCTTACCTATTTCATCATGATAAAACAAGGAGACCGTAGTAAGCCCTTTAGGGCTAAGAGTCCTGAAGGACTCACTACTGTAGTAAGCTAAGAGTCCTGAAGGACTCACTACTGTAGTAAGCCCTTTAGGGCTATCTGGGCTATCTGAATCAGCGACGTCAACACCTCAGTACATTAATTAATTATGGATATTCGTTTTTTAGTTAAGGGTTTAATCATTGGTTTTTCCATTGCGGCTCCTGTGGGGCCGATTGGGATTTTATGTATTCGCCGTTCCTTATCTGAGGGATATTGGGTGGGATTTTTTACGGGATTAGGGGCGGCAAGTGCTGATGCTTTATATGGGTTTATTGCTGGATTTGGATTAACTTTAATTTCTAATTTTTTAGTGAGTCAACAAATGGGATTAAAGTTAATTGGAGGATTATTTTTGTGTTATTTAGGCTTAAAAACAGCCTTGGCAAAACCCGCAGAATCAGCGGCAACTCCATCAGGAAAAGTTGTGAGTGCCTATGCGTCAACTTTTTTTCTAACGGTTACTAATCCCATGACTATTTTATCTTTTGTTGCTATTTTTGCAGGATTAGGGTTAGGGAGTACGAATAATTATTGGGATGCGGGAATCCTGGTTTTAGGGGTGTTTTTAGGGTCAGCATTCTGGTGGCTGATCTTAGTCAGTGGAGTCAGTTTATTTCGGGATAAAATTAGTGCTGATACCCTACAATGGATTAACCGTATTTCAGGAATTCTGATCCTGGGATTTGGTTTGGCTGCATTATTCAGCCTGACAACAAAGGGTTAAATTCTATTTTTGCAATTCTTATCCCTGTTCCCTCTTTTAACAACTAATTTAACAGAATAAATACCAAAAATCCAAAAATATTAGAATTAGAAACCATAAAAATTATTCAACATTCAACTCTAAACCAGGTAAGAATTTTTTTAAGTTTTGTAAAGATTTATCTTGCCAAGCCACTTCTTTAGAGCCTAAAATGATTAATTTAATATGTGTTTTTTTTCGTAATCCCATGACAAATTTTGACAGTAAACTAATTCCAGAGCTATTAAGAAAAGATAAACTTCTTAAATCCAGCGTCATGATTTCGGGTTCCGTTGCGGTGACTTTTTCTAGTAAGCTTTTAATCGGTTCATATTCAACAGGCCCCCCTAAACTTAGTTCACCTTGGAAACAAATTGTGACCGATTCAGGATCATATTGAACGATATGGTCTTCACCTTTAATTTCTTGTATTGCCATTTTTTGTACCTCTATACCAATTGTGAAAATAACTCAATTCTACACGGTCACTTGAGCCATTGTTGTAACTAAAATAATTTTTGGTTGCTCTGATATATATTCAAATTTCCAGCCGAGTTTGGCTTGATAATCATTGATCATCGTCAGTAAGCCTAAACCCGAAGAATTATTACTTTCATCTTCTGCACTCTGTTCAACCTGATGAATATATAACTCATTCGGATCTTCCGTTAATAATTTTTGAATGAAGAATTGAAACTTTTCAGATCCTTCTGAGGTAATTGAATTTGTGGCAAAAATAGCAGCCGTTACCGTTTGGGGATTTTCGATGAAGTGAATGCCAAATCTAATCTTAGACTTCACCCTTTCATTATTGAATTTCATGGCATTTTCTAACAATTCATTCGCGACATAACTAACGCCACCTTTCCCCTGTTTAATCCGTTTTTCTCGGCTAGGGTTATCGGCATCTAAGGGTAAAAATGTTGAAAAATAATCAGCTACAAAATGAGCCGATAACAGATTATTGCGCCAGCGTTGTTTAATGGGCCGAGATGTGGGAGTGAACGTCAATTCTAAGGAATC
Organism: Planktothrix serta PCC 8927; assembly: GCF_900010725.2. Taxonomy (NCBI): domain Bacteria; kingdom Bacillati; phylum Cyanobacteriota; class Cyanophyceae; order Oscillatoriales; family Microcoleaceae; genus Planktothrix; species Planktothrix serta. Next base: position 33,974 of record NZ_LR734850.1, read on the forward strand.
ATGATCGGGAGGGAATTGGTGTAAAAACTCTCCAAAAATTTGCACCATAATAACTTTATCGGGGTAAAAACAAATGGGTTATCAAATAAGAGCCTTTAGATTTTAGTCAAATTCTGCCCTATAAAAACAGAATTTACCTAATTTTAACCCAACAGTACAAAATAATCAAATGATTGAGCACAGATGCCGTTTGCTCTATACTTCCCTTTGAACTCACTCCTCCTAGCGTTGTTTTAAAATTAATAGGGTAATATCATCAAACTGTTTTTGCTCTCCCATAAATGTCCTAACATCTAAAATCACAGCTTTCTTAATATCCTCAGCCGGATGTTGCCAATTTTTACTCACAACTTTACACAGTCTTTCTAAACCATATTGGGCTTTTTGAATATTTTTAGCTTCGGTAATCCCATCCGTATAAAGAACAATAATATCTCCAATATTTAACTCAATTAACGTTTGACTAATAAATTCAGAAATATCTTCATCTAAACCAATGGGTAATCCCAAATCCATTGTATTAATTCGTTCAACTTTTCCTCCTTGACGAACAATTAAGATTTCCTCATGCTGACCACTGATGCTGAGATGACCCTTTTTATAATTTAAAATCGCTAAGGTCAGATTTTTATCCGAATTCATTCGTTGAACATTCCGATAAATAGCCCGGTTCAAAACATTTAAAAATCGAACCGGATCACGTTCTTGAATTTCCTTGAGAACTCGAACAGCAGCCTGGGTCATCACCATTAAAATTCCACTTTCTAGTCCATGACCTGTGACATCTCCAATTCCGATTGTCACAACTTCATTCATATATAAAACATCATAATAATCTCCTCCGACTTCATAGGCAGGTTCCATATAAACCGCAATTTCTAACCCTTCAATTAAAGCTAATTCTTCCGCTTTGGGTAGGATGAGTTGCTGCATTCTTTTGAGTAATTCTAATTCACTGCTCATCCGACGATTATCAATTTTTAATCGTTGATTTAAAGCTAAAATTTGAGCATGAGCCGCCGCTAATTCGGCTGTCCTTTCCATGACTTTTTGTTCTAATGTCTCAAAGGAATCCTGAAGTTGATTCGCCATTTTATTAAAAGAGTCAGCTAGTTCGGTTAGTTCAATAATTTGTTTAATTTTAACCGTTTGATTCAAATCCCCTCTTGTGATTTTTTGAGAAGCCCGATTTAATCTAAGAATAGGCTCAGTAATCCAACGCGCAATTAAAATTCCCATCCCCGTTGCGATCGCTAATGCTACTAAACATAACAGAATAGTTTTTTGGGTATTCGCATTAATTTCTTGCATAAAATCTGATTCGGGAATGGCAACCACAATCAACCAATTTAAGCCGTATTGATCTTGCCAAGGACTCACCCGGACAAAAATATTTTCCCCATCCCATTTAAAATTTAAAGCTTGTTCTTTGCGAATTTCACTTAGGTCATTAAACCGTTTTAACAGATATTGACTTGAGGCTTGAATTAACGGATCACGACTTTGAAAAGCACTCAGACGTTGGGATTCTCCATTGACTTCTAAATAGGGTTTTTCATCACTTGAACTTGCCACAATCAACCCATTTCGTTCCAAAATAAAAATTTTACTAGAAGGGCTAACTTTTAACTGTTTGAGAAAATAACTAATTTGGGTTAAAATTAAATCAATTCCCATGACTCCTACTAATTGTTTCTGTTGATTATAAACAGGATAACTAGAGGCAATGGAAATCACTTCAGGGCGATCATCCCATTGATAAATTTGACTCCAAATCGGTTGACCGGCTGTGACGGCGTTACTATACCATTCATCTTGTTGAAAAGGATATTCTTCCGTGGCAATAACTGTTGTCGGATTACCGTGATTATCTAAAGCATAACGTTGATAACGACCTTGATCTGTTGCTTTCATTAATTCTAAATACAGTGTGCCATCATCTTCTCGACCCACTCCTAAAAACACCCCATCAACAGTACCCCAGTTAAAATAACTGAGATTGGGATAGACTTTCATTTGCTTCCAAAAATGACGCCGAATATTATCTAAATCCTGCGAATTTAGCAGTCCTAATTCCATCAGATTCAGATTCACTTCATTGACCTGAATTGGCACTTCTAAATAATGATCTAACTGTTGGCTAATGCGATCGCTGACCTCATTCTGAAGTTTTTGGGCTAAATCATTCACCGCCTGTTGTCCATTTTCAAACGATAGCCACCCCACTAAGGCAACAGCCATAAAAATTTGCAAGACAAACGGAAAAATCAAAAGATTTCTGAGAGAAATCTTTCTAAAAAAGGAATTAACTGACTGCTGGAGAAATCGATTTGACATAGGCTTTACCCGCTTCGAGAACTCCTCAATAATACGTTGTTGTGCTTGAGCACCCGATTAAGAATACTCAAGCGCAACAACAATTCATCAATTATCCGTTGTTGTGCTAAAGCACCCGATTAAGAACACTCAAGCGCGACAACGTTGCAATCCGGTGTTATTTCTTTTTTATCACTAATAAAGTAATATCATCATATTGCTTTTGTTGACCCATAAATGTGTTCACATCCTCAATCACAGCGTTTTTAATTAATTCTGCTTCCTGATGCCAGTTTTGACTAATAATGTTACACAATTTTTCCACTCCATAGAATTTTTTCTGGCTATTTTCGGCTTCGGTAATGCCATCGGTATACAACACAACTCCATCACCATAATTTAATGAGATTAAAGTATGGTTAATAAACTCAGTAATATCTTCATCTAAGCCTATGGGTAAACCTAAATCAATTGTATCAATTCGTTCAACATTTCCGCCTTGACGAACTACCAAAATTTCCTCATGTTGCCCACTAATACTTAATAAACCTTGGGAATAAGTTAAAATTGCTAAGGTTAAGTTTTTATCGGAGTTCATGCGTTGAACATTATAATAAATCATCCGATTTAAAGTATTTAAAAATTTGACTGGATCATGTTCTTCTACTTCTTGTAATGTGCGAACTGCGGCTTGAATCATCACCATTAAAATTCCACTTTCTAATCCGTGACCCGTAACATCTCCAATCCCAATCGTAACAACTCCATTCATGGTTAAAATATCATAATAATCCCCCCCGACTTCATCGGCGGGTTTCATATAGCCGACAATATCTAAGTCTGGGATTTCCGCTAATTCCTGGGGTTTGGGAAGAATTAATTGCTGCATTTCTCGCAGGATATCGAGTTCTGCACTCATGCGTAAATTTTCGGTTTGGAGTCGCACATTTAAGGAACTAATTTCTTGATTTGCTTCAGCCAGTTGTCCGGTGCGTTGTTTTACTTTTTCTTCTAAGGTATCAAAAGACTCTTTCAATTGTCCCGCCATCCAATTAAAAGAATTGGCTAAGGTTTCTAATTCTTGAATTCCCTCTACTTTCACTTTTTGGGTTAAGTCTCCTTCTGCTATTTGATCAAAAGCTTTATTCAGTTTAAAAATCGGTTTTGTAATCCAACGAGCGGTTAAAAGTCCCATTCCTGTCGCTACTCCCAAGGCGATTAAACAGAAGACAATGGTAAGTTGAGTATTGCGTTGAATTTCTGTCATAAAATCTGATTCAGGAACAACAACCACAACTAACCAATTGATTCCCTGTTTATCTTGAATGGGTAAAATTTGAGCGTAATACCATTCGCCATTTTGTTGAAATTTGACTTGTTCACTATTTTGAATCGCCAGAAAACTACCAAACCGTTGCAGAAAGGCTTTAGCCGTATTGCGAATTGTGATATCTTCACTTTTATTAGCTGGAAAGCGTTCAACTTCCGTGTCTTCTGATTCCCAGTGAATTTTAAAAGGTTTTTCAATTTTAGAACTAACAACTAAATCACCCGAACGTTCAATAATAAAACTTTGTCCATGGGGACTAATATAGAGATTTTTTAAAAATTCTGTAATTCTTAATAAGGTGATATTAACACATAAAACCCCTTGTAGGTTTTTGTCCGGTTCAAACACAGGTAAAACGGCTGATATTCCTAATGCTGTATCTGTATTTTTACGCGAAAAGAAGGGATAAATTGAACTCCAAGTGGGTTTTTGAGCTTGTTTTGCCACTTGATACCAAGGACGTTGACGAGGTTCATATTCAGCTTGTTTTAAAAATTCAGCCCGGTTTCCTTGGTCATCTAAACGGTAAATCTCACGCATGGGTTCAGTCTCAAGGGTGCGAATTTTAAGTTGGATTTCACCCGTTTCTAAATGTTCAACCCCAATAAATTCTCCCTGTTCGTTTCCGTAGAAAATATAACTTTCTAAATCCCCTTCTAAAACCACATTCCAAAAATACCGTTTTAAGGCTTCAAAATCATTCAAATCTAACGTTCCAGCTTTGACGCTATCTTCTGTCAATCGCAAAACCTGAAAGGATTTATTAAAATATTCTAAAACATGATTTTCAATTTGAACACTGACACTTTGAATTAACTGTTGAGCTAAATTTTCAACCGCTTGTTGACCATTCCTAAAGGAAAAATAACCGACTAATCCTACGGCGGCTGTAATTTGTAGAACAAACGGAACAACCAAAGCTGTTTTTAATCGAATTCTGCGTAAAGGTTGAAACCAAGAATGAGTTTTTAAAGTAAAAATCATAAGAAAGCATTAAATTTATTAGCAACATTAATCTGGAAAATTATTTTTGTTTTAAAGGACTGTTCTTCTATGTTACACTGATTTCTAGTAAGTCTTCGCACCTGCATTTTAAAAAGTTACTATTTGCGGCTTTACACTGCTGACTTGCTTGATAGTCCAGAATCAGTTTTGTAGTTTTCTTTTTACAACGTTGAGCTTGTCTTCCCTTTCTAAGCAGATTTAAACAAAGTTGCTGCACTTTTATATTATCAATTTGAGCATTAAAATGCAAGTTTTGAACCAATAAACAGTCACCTTCGGGTATAGCTTCAGGTTGTATACCCACTTCTTCTAACTCTTCTTCCATTATCCAAATAAAATCAATATCTTGATGTTTGGGATTTCTTCTTGAACTCAAAGATGCAATTACTCCGTAAAATTCCAATTTTGAAGTCACCCTCCATAGACTATACACTTCTTCTTTAAAAAGACTGTCAGCAATTTTTTGAGCACGTTCTTCATCATTACTACACCCTTCAGGATTCCAGCGACTACGACTGTCTATTTTCCGAATATAAACAGGAGCGTTAATACCAAATTCTTCAAGATTAGGAAGCATTTCTAAGATGATTAAACCAAATTAAATTTCTTGATAAGCTTCCTGAGCATAATCTCGAATATACTCATCTGCTTCATTGTCAGATAAAAAGTAAGCTAAATGTTTTTTTATAGCATCAGGCTTAATTTCATCTTGCATAATCAATAGCGCATCTATAATTGATGCTTTAACCAGGCGACTTTTTTGTTTTAAAATTAACTTAGTAATCGTGTTAAATCTCTCCTCTGCACTAATATTACAAGCGCAAGCAATTCCTTTAATCAAAACCTCCCATTCTTCTTGTATAGCAATATGATCGTGATTTTGATTAGACTTTTCTATTGCCTCACTATTAGCTAATTTGATCAGGATGCTACCACATTCAGATAATAAATCTATGGCACTATCATAAGCTTCCTGAACTCCTTTTTTTCTACTCCATTTTAAAATTTCTAAAACGGTTTCAATAGAGTTGATGTATTTAGCAGTAAACTTTCGCAATTTAGGTCTTAAACTGGGTTGGGTAATGAAGTATTCTCTAATTAGCAAATTTGGATTATCTTCAGATGAAATTTTAGGCAAATTTTTATTGAATATGCTTTTCTGTGGATGCAAAAATTTTTCTGAATGGTAGTTTCGGAAATTACTTTTTTTCAAAGGATGATCACTATTCAACTTAAAAGAGCAATGTGAATCCTTTAATGATTTTAATTTTTTAGGATTTTGAGATCCAGTTTCTATCTCATTAAAATGTCTTGATATGATTGTAGTTGTCATTGGAGTCCCCATTCTTTCTGAATAGTTTCAGTTGTTAAATTTAAAAATGTTTGGATTGTATATTCATGGGCTAAGTTAAACCAGTTAACATAATCTTTATTGGCATCGAAGCTTTTTGTAGTTAACCTAAAAAATAGAATGTTTGAGATATCTTCATCCGACTCTGATATTCGCTGGTCTACCTGGACTATTAATTCACCATTATCATTAGGCAAGGTAAAAACTAGCTGAACATCATGAAGATCCGGTGAACCTAGAACTGAATTGGCATGAGAACCAATAAAGGTAAAGATTTTAGCATGATCATTGGGATGCTTCCATCCTAATTCTTCATTGATCAAGTTGACATAGGTAAGTTCATATTTTGCTAGTTTTAAATTTTCTTTTTGAGTGTCTAACCACCAGTTATTAAAATAATTCCATTCGTACAAAAAATCATCAAATATTTTTTCAAAATGAGGATATTCATCTTCGCTTTTATACCTCCAGTTATAGCAAAAAAAGTTTTCCTGTATCTGGATGATTTTGGTACTATTAGAAGAAATAAAAACTGTCCGTCGCAAGGGAAGCATCTTTCCTGAAAAATTGCTATTTTCTAAAAAGGGTTCTTGATCAGTTGCATCGGGAAATCTATCTCTAATTTCTTGCCAGTAAAGCCCTACATGAACTGAGGATAATTGTTCTTCCTCAAGCTCAATGGCAAAAGCAACTTCTATAAGTGGTGGTTTAGTAAATTTAACTACAGTCATTGTAATTTCTATTTATAATTTGAATGCCGAAACTGTCATATAAATCAAGTTAAAATTTAACTCAATAGTTTATTTTAGGTAAAGACTATCTTCCCTTGATTATATTATATGACCTCAAAACCTATTGATCAAGATCGGCTATTCCCTTTCTTACGACTACAGGAATAGTCACTTAATATCTAGCTAATCAACAGATTCTCACCGCAAAACCCCAATTTTTACAAGATGAAAACCTGTCGCCCAGAATCTTCTATAACCCTATAGGAAAACTGGGGTATACTAGAACAGTGAAACAGTTGTAAATCATTTCTGCGTGGAACTCTCCTGTAAAAGTCAATATGCCCTTCTAGCCCTAATAGAATTGGCAACTCACTATCATGATCCTGAACCGAAACAAGTGCGCCAAATTTCAGCCCAGCATAACATTCCCGATCGCTATCTGGAACAATTGCTGGCGACCTTGCGGCGTTGTGGTATTGTTCGCAGTCAACGGGGTTCCAAAGGCGGATATTATCTAGCCAAGGAACCCGGAAAAATTACTTTGTTTGATGTGGTCAACAGCTTAGAGGGCCTAGAACCCGAAGCATCCACTCAGAATTCTTGCCTGAATACCGTTGAAAGTGCGATCATTTGGGAAGTTTGGCAAGAAGCAGAACATAAGGCAAATGCTGTACTACAAAAATACACCTTAAAAGACTTGTGTGAACAAAGAGATGCCCGACAACAGAAGGATATTATGTATTACATCTGAACAGTTAGGTATAACTTCCTAAGATCCCTTGTATCATTGTTCTTTATCTTCGAGTTAATTATGCGTATCGCTCATAACATTACTGAATTAGTCGGTCAAACTCCCTTAGTCCAACTCAACCGAATTCCCAAGTCTGAAGGGTGTGTGGCTCAAATTGTGGTGAAATTAGAAGGCATGAACCCCGCCTCCTCGGTTAAAGATCGAATTGGGGTGAATATGATTAATGTAGCGGAAAAAGAGGGACTGATCACCCCGGGTAAAACCGTATTAGTCGAACCGACATCGGGTAATACCGGAATTGCCTTAGCAATGGTGGCCGCCGCCAAAGGCTATCGTTTAATTTTAACCATGCCGGAGACGATGAGTTCTGAACGTCGAGCCATGTTAAAGGCTTATGGGGCAGAACTGGAACTGACTCCGGGTATTGAAGGGATGAGTGGCTGTATTAGAAGGGCACAGGAGATTGTGGATTCTCTACCGGATGCCTATATGTTGCAACAATTTCAGAATCTCGCCAACCCCCAAATTCACCGCAAAACAACCGCCGAGGAGATTTGGACTGATACCGATGGTTGTGTCGATATTTTAATTTCTGGGGTGGGAACTGGAGGCACCTTAACCGGGGTGGCGGAAGTTCTCAAACAACGTAAACCCGATTTTCAAGCCATCGCCGTTGAACCTGCGAATAGTCCGATTTTATCTGGGGGTAAACCTGGCCCCCATAAAATTCAAGGCATTGGGGCGGGGTTTATTCCTCCAGTATTAAACGTAGATATGATTGATGAAGTGATTCAAGTTCGGGATGAAGATGCGATGATTTTTGGCCGTCGAATTGCTCGCGAAGAAGGAATTTTATCGGGAATTTCCACAGGGGCGGCGTTATATGCGGCAATTCAAGTGGGTAAACGTCCTGAAAATCAAGGCAAACTGATTGTGATGATTCAACCGAGTTTTGGTGAACGTTACTTGAGTACACCTTTATTTCAAGAGGTTTAAAAGGGGAAAAAAGTAATACTGTTCTCTTTTTTGGGGGATAAAATACGGGTTTGGGGGGAAGTAGTCAAGCCCATTTACACTCAGACAAAACCTCCTGGAACCCCCCAATTAATTCTTCTCGATTTTAATTAAATTGTTTGTTGCAATTCATCCAAACGGGCCAATACTTCTTGACTATGAAGGGCAGGATTAACCCCTAGAAAAATTTCCCTTAAAATTCCATCAGGATCAATAATAAAAGTATGACGCATCGAAATAAAATTGAGCCAAGAACCATAAGCTTTACTCACCTTTCCATCGACATCAGCAAGTAGGGGAAATTTTAACCCTTCGGAATCACAAAACTCAGCATGAGATTGAATATTATCGGCACTAACCCCTAAAATTCGTGTATTTTTGGCTCTATATTTGGGTAAATCCTGTTGAAAACGACGGGCTTCTAAGGTACAGCCAGAAGTAAAATCTTGAGGATAAAAATAGAGAACCACCCATTGACCTTGATAATCGGATAAAGAAATTTTTCCCTCCCCAGAATTGGTAGGTAAGGTAAAATTAGGAGCGGGTTGGTTTAATGTGGGAAGTTTCCCGCCTAACGCCCAAGCGGGTGAAGTTAGGGTCAAGCTGAAAACGGCTAAACCCAGAGACAAGAAGAAACTCAAAAATAAACGACGGGACATTATTACTTAGGATAATCACAACTCTTTATATAAGTTTACAGAATCTTAGGAGTAACAGGAACTTTAATTCGAGATTTGGGGTCTGCATCTTGGCAGTCTTTAACTCTAATTACCCTCTTTGTTGTAAAATATTAAGAGAAAATTAGGTTAATTCCGCCTGATTTTCCGATCATTTGAGAAACTCTAACTCATTATTTTATTATGGCTGATCTCCCCGAATTAAACAGTTCTGCTACCGTTATTATGGTAGTTGATGGTTTACCGATTACAATTCAAGTTGATGGTGCTAATGCGCCCATAACGGCCGGAAATTTTGTCGATTTAGTCGAACGAGATGTTTATGATAACACCACGTTTCACCGTGTTGTTCTTGAACCACAGCCGTTTGTTGTTCAAGGGGGCGACCCCCAAAGTCAAGATCCTAATGTTGATCCCAATACTTTAGGAAGTGGCGGTTTTATTGACCCAGCCACAGGTCAAGTCCGAAATATTCCCTTAGAAATTAAACCCCAAGGTGCGACAGAACCCCTCTATAGTCAAACCTTTCAACAAGCAGGAATTACCGTTCCTCCGGTGTTAAGTAATGTTGTCGGTTCTATTGCCATGGCACGGTCTAATGCCGGAACAGATACCGCTTCATCACAATTCTATTTTAACTTAGCAAATTCTACTTCTTTAGATGGGAATTATGCCGTTTTTGGAACGGTTTCTCAAGGGTTTGATGTTGTTAATCAAGTTCAACAAGGCGATAGACTTTGGGATGCAGAAGTTGTTGATGGGATTATTCCTAGTCGAGTGTCTGGAATCATTTCTGATGCCAATATCCTGAATGGATTTATTAATACTATCAATCTTTCTACACTGCCTTTAAGCTATGCCTATCCTCGTGATTTTGATGCAGATAATGTGTTAACCCTGACCCCAGATATTACTCAAAATAATCCTCGCGGATTGTTAGCGGGAGGGGGAAATGATCAGATTACAGGTTCCACAGGAAATGATGTTATTAATGGCAATCAAGGCAATGATTCTCTGAATGGAGATGCTGGTAATGATTATATTCTGGGCGGACAAGATAATGATAGTATTACTGGCGGACAAGGGAATGATATTTTAGATGGAAATAAAGGGAATGATATCATCTTTGGAGGGGCTGGTTCAGACTTTATTCGAGGTGGACAGGGTAATGATAGTTTAAATGGTAATGAAGGCAATGATTTTCTAATCGGGGATTTAGGAACAGATAGTTTAACGGGAGAAGGTGGGGCTGATATTTTCATGTTGCGAGGGGATGAAGCTGCAACCGTTTTTGATGTAAATTTAGCCGATATCATTACGGATTTTAGTGTCGCAGAAGGAGATAAAATTCATATCATTGACACAATTCCTCTGGCTAATTTAAGTTTTACTTCCTCTGGGAATGATACTGTAATTCAAGTGGCAAATTCAGGAATTTTAGGTGTTGTTAAAAATGTGCAACCGAGTGTTGTGCAAACGGGAATAGTGATTACACCCCCGACGGATTTAGCATTAACAATTGGTTAAAGTTTTCTCAGTTAGGGTGAGTTGGTTGGTGCGTGCGCCGTGCTTACGCACCCTACGCAGAAATTGTTATTCGTTATTATCCTTCTTAAATTAACAAAAAAAATCTCCACCATTTATTTGATGGAGATTTTTGGCGACTCAAGCGGGAAATTTAGGCGTCGCTTTCAATGTGGATGAATAATAAACCCATTGCTACAATTGGCATTAACCAGCAAACCACAGGAATTAAAATCCAAGGTAAAAAAGAAGCTGCGTATGCTCCGGTCATATCAAATTCTCCTATTGGATGTTAGAAAGTTGTTACCGTTGGCAAAGAAATACAATGTTATTGCCTAATTCAAAGCGTACTTAGTTATTAACCAAGCCTCGGAAAATCGAATCAACTAAGGTGAAGTTTTCCAGTAGGAAAAAGGCAACAAAAGCCCCACCCATTGCACCGACGAAGAAACCGCCAGCAAATTGACTCCAACCTTCAGAAGTTTGCAGAGAATCACCTGCGTCTGAACCGCTGTTTTGGAAAGTAACCAATCCGTAGGCAGATAAACAAATCGTGGCAATTAGAATTAAGGCGATCGCACTGATTAATCCCCCTAAGTTAGCGGCGGTAGCATGATCGCGTAATGGCCCAAACTTGATCCAAGGCCCAGCCAAAAAGTAACCATGAGCCATGCCGACTTCCAAGCCCCGCAGTAAAGGAGATAAGCCTTTACGGTAAGCGGGTAAATTCCCGATAAATGCACGGGTAAAATCAGAATCGCTAACGGGAGTAGACAAATGGCCTACAAAGGGATCGCCGTTATAGGGTTTAATCAATTCTGCCATGGGGTTTCTTTCTCCTCTAATAATTGAAGAACTTGTAGCAGTTGTTAAGCTCATATTTTACGCAGGGATAGGCAATCTCGTTACAGAAATCAGCATAAGCTTCAAAAAAGTTCACATCTCAGCCCGATGTGTCCTTGTCCAGCGTCGGCTATGACCGCGAAAACAAGTTAAGATTTAACCGAGTTATCAAGGAACTAGGATCATGAGTAAACGATTGAAATACCTCAGCTATGCTGTTTTTGGGGCGATCGCCTCAACAGTGTTCGCCTCTGGCGTCAAAGCAGAGCCGATGTTTAATGATTATCCCACCACCTATCAGCCCTTTGCAGAAGATTTTATGCGAGCCGCCTCCAGAACCTCTGGAGATGTCTTTAAAAACAAATCCTTACTGGGTCAAATGTCCACTTATTTAGGGATTAGTTTCCCTTGGCCCAATGGAATTAATGGTTTTCCTGAAACCTTGCTCACCAATGATGCCAAGCTCGTTAATCAAGTGTATCGGGAAGCCATGCTGCGCCAAGTGAGTAGTGATCCGATTATTCGCACTCCCGATATGATCAATCCCTATAACACCTCAATTCTGACCCAACCGTCCTATACCGATCTTAATCTTCAGACTCCACCCGCGTTACCTGCACAAGGTCGCTAACAGGGTCTCTGAGTGTCTATAGCGCTAGGGAACAGGGAACAGGGAACAGGGAACAGCTTAACTGTAGGTTATAACCCTTATTACAAGGTTTAGTATTATCAAACACCTTAATTGGTAGCGCTATAGTTTCAGGGTCAGGTCAGGCTAATAGAGGGAAATGGGAATCCCAAATTGCCTTTTCCCTCAATCAACTTCTATCTTGATTTCCTGTAAACAACAAAAAAACTGCCGATCTTTTCAATCAGCAGTGTCTTGGATAAGCTCCTTTATTAATGTAGAATCCCAAATCTATAGACTCAAAAATATTTTTTTTGCTCCCGTGTCGAGGATCAAGTTTCGGATTTACTGATTTTAGAGGGAATCAAATGACGTCCCATAATCACTAAATCTCGTTCAATGCCATCTAAATCAGCAACTCTAGGTAAATAACCCCAGTGTTCAAAATCAAAGCTTTCAAATAATTTTAAACTGGGTTGATTGTGGGCGAAAATTAACGCCACTAAAGCTTTTAATCCTAATTGAGGACTTCGACGCAGGGCTTCGGTTAATAGTTTTTTTCCAATTCCCTGACCCTGATAGTCAGGATGAATATAAACGCTCAGTTCTGCGGTGCTATTATAAGCCGGACGATTATAAAATATCTGAAAACTCAACCATCCTACAATTTGCTGATCTAACTCGATCACCCACACCGGACGAGTTTGATCTTGATGTTCCTGATACCAAGAAATTCGACTTTCTACCGATATCGGTTCCAAGTCTGCTGTCGCCATCCGTCCCGGAACCGCAGCATTATAAATATCTACTATCGTTGGTAAGTCCGTCTCAACTGCATCCCGAATCTGCATACTCATCCTAACCACTGTTTGGCTCATAACTTCCACCACAACCCATCCGATTAAAAAATATAGTGTAGTAGAGTGATAATAAAGTTCTCAAGATTGCTTTAGCACAAAAATGTCTACATTTTTTGTTAATGACGGTGGCGCTGCGATTATTAACATTGGGGGATTAAACCCGCCGAGTCTGGAAACTGTCACCCAAGGGATTATTGTACCCCCTATTATCGTTAATCCGATTTTGGGAGATGCCTATTTTGACTCAATAACGGAGATCAATTCTCCTTTAATCATACCCAGTGGCGAGTTTTTATTAGGAACATCGGGTAATGATGGGTTAACGGGAATGGATGGGAATGATACTTTGCAAGGATTACAAGGTCATGATGTTCTGAATGGTCAAGGCGGGAATGATACTTTATTCGCTGGACAGGGGAATGATACCCTGAATGGAGGCGAGGGAAATGATGTCTTAAGTGGTGACGTAGGACAAGATTTGCTAACCGGAAATTCGGGAAATGATATTTTTGTTCTTCCGGTTAGTGCTGCGGTCAGTAATATTAATACTGTCGATATCATTACAGATTTTATTGTTGGCGAAGATAAAATTGGTTTAACTGATGGGTTTAGTCAAACTAATATTTTTCTTACTTCTAGTGTTGTCGGTGGAACCCCTGGAACTTTAATTACTGTTGTCCAGTCTAATCAATTGCTGGGATTTATTGCCCATGTTAATCCAGGAGGTTTGGTCAATCAATTGATTCCCATAAATTAAACGTCCTAATCATTTTAAATTTTCCGATTGACAGCATCAACTTCAGATGCCAAATTCGGCAATTTTTAAAATCTAAATCATGCTGATTTTGCTATTGACAGACTATGCAATAACACTGCCTTTTTCGCTTTTTTCTCATCTTGAAATAGGCAAGATTAATTTTATAAATTTATTCCTGAATAATCTTGACAGGTGAGAATCTTGTAATCAGGTTTGAGTTAGATTTTACATTTTTTACAAGAAAAGAGAGGAACAATAATATGGCTACTTTTCAAGGAACAGATTTTGGTGATATTCTTCAAATCGGTACATTTCCACTAAATATTACCAAAGATGGTCAAACTCTGAATCCCCTGATTCTAATTCAAGAATCTGATTTAGCAGGAAACGATACTATCCTTTTATTGGGAGGGGCTGATCAAGCCGATGGTGGAGCCGGAAATGATACCATCGATGCCGGAGCCGGAGATGATAATCTGATTAATGGTGGAGATGGGAATGATAGTATTACCCTAGGAGATGGCAATGATAACGCCATTGGGGGTTTAGGAGATGACACTATCCTCGGTGGTAAAGGTAACGATATTGGTGATGGTGGAACAGGAAACGATTATATCGATTTAGGAGAGGGAGATGATAACGCCATTGGTGGAGACGGAAATGATATTTTTGTTGGCGGTTTAGGAATTAATAATCTCGATGGAGGAGATGGAAATGATACCCTTTCCTATTTAAACGTTACCCCTATTTCTCCGGCGGGAGCTAGTCGAATTACCGCTAATTTAACAACAAAAGGAGAAGTTTTAAATAATGCTTTTGTTGCGATCGCTACTGATAATATTACGGGGCCGATTGAAAATATAATTGGCGCTCCGGGTATTCCCAATGATCTGACAGGAGCCGCAGGCGATAATATTTTAATTGGGGGGGGTGCGAGTGATAATTTAGTTGGAGCCGGGGGAAAAGATACCCTTCAAGGGGGTTTCGGCGATGATTTCTACACTGTTCTTACGGCGGGTAACGGCACGCAAATTCAAGATACTGGAGGAGGAGCAGATAGTCTTTCTATTCCGGGTGTAACGCTGTTACTTTCGGGGCCAAGTACAACAGGTTATGGTTTAGAGCGACAAGGAAAAAACCTGGCTATTGACTTAGATATTGATGGCAAAATTGATGCGACTCAAGATTTATTAATTGTTGATTTTTATGCTGATACAACAGCAAAAACCGCCGGAATTGGGTTAATTGAAAATGTTGTTAATCTTAAAGGGGAAGATATTCTCAATTCCAATATTCCCAATACCGCACCTCCTCCAACTTCTAATGTTATCTGGACAACACCAACCGCCTCGGTGAGTGATCCGGGGTTAGATGTTCCGGCGCCTGGGGGTGGGAATACTGTGTTTGTTGACCAAGGAATTACCTCCTATCTGTTTACCAACGCCGCCGATAATGCCTTTGTCCCCGCAACGGCCGCTAACCTGTATATTCAAGCTTTGAATGGGAATGATTTCGTTGTGGGAACCGCATCAGTCGATAATATTAATGGCAATTTAGGGGCTGATGTTATTTTAGCGGGTGGCGGAAATGATGGCGATCGCACCGTAACCCTTGCCGCCAATACCATTCGCACAGCCATTCGCGGCGGGAAAGGGTCAGATAACCTCGATGGTCAAGAGGGAGATGACTTACTCAATGGTAACTTAGACAATGACACCGTATTAGGAGGTGTGGGAAATGATATTATCCGGGGGGGTAAAGGTGCAGACGTCTTAGATGGCGGTGCAGGTGCAGATTACTTGATTGGCGATGCGGATCAAGATAAACTCACGGGTGGGGCTGATGCTGATATCTTTGTGTTACCCGGAGCGTCCGTCGCCGCAACTAGCTTAAATCAAGCGGATCTACTCACCGATTTTCTGATCGGAACCGATAAAATTATGTTACCTTCTGGGATAACCTTTGCTCAACTAACATTAACGGCTGTCACCGTACAAGTTGATGGAAGTACAGCAATAGCATCTACATCAATTCAATCAGGAACAACATTTTATGGGTTAGTACAAGGAATAACCCCAGTTCAACTCACCGAAACTAACTTTATTGCAGACGATCCCAATATTACCATTTTAGGATAGATATTAGGTCACTATAGTAGGGTGCGTAAGCGAAGCGCACGCACCGCCTAATATGAAATCTGTAAATCTTTTCTACACATTCCCCCTATAGAGACGTTGCATCCAACGTCTCTAGGAATTAGGGGGATCATCTGTAGCGTTTATAATTATATTCCATCCTTTAATGTTTGCTACAAATACTTGATCGGGTGGGTAATAACTTTTTTCTATTCCCTCCTATTCCCTATTCCCTNTAGATTTCATATAATTTACTGCTATAATCAAATCAGCATCCTCATCTATCCCTAGACTTAACCATGAGTCAATGTCTTAACCCAGATTGTCTTCAACCCAACCCAAAAACGACAAACTTTTGTCAAAAATGTGGCTCTAAATTACTATTAAAAGAACGATATCGAGCGTTAAAAATATTAGGTCAAGGGGGGTTTGGTCGAACATTTCTAGCAGTGGATGAGGATAAACCGTCTCAACCCTATTGTGTGATTAAACAATTTTTACCCCAAGCTCAAGGCACAAATAATCAACAAAAAGCCGAGGAGCTTTTTAAACAAGAAGCGATACAATTAGAACAATTAGGCAAACATCAACAAATTCCTGAATTATTCGCCCATTTTATCCAAGATCATCGTCAATATTTAGTTCAAGAATATATTGAAGGACAAAATTTAGCTCAAGAATTAGCCGAAACTGGGGCTTTTTCAGAAACTAAAATTGTTAATTTGTTAGGAGATTTATTACCTGTTTTAGCGTTTATTCATCAAAAACAGGTAATTCATCGAGATATAAAGCCAGAAAATATTATTAGAAGAAAGAGCGATAATAAATTAGTTTTAGTTGATTTTGGAGCAGCTAAAGCAGCGACTATAACAGCGTTAGCGGTGACAGGAACAGTTATTGGTTCAGCCCAATATACGGCACCTGAACAAGCAATGGGAAAACCGACTTTTGGCAGTGATTTATATAGTTTAGGAGTGACTTGTATTCATTTATTAACCAATATTGAACCCTTTGATTTATTTGATGTCAGTGAAAGTGACTGGGTATGGCGAGATTATTTAAAGGTTAAAGTAAGCGATCGCTTAGGTCAAGTATTAGATAAACTGCTGCAACAGGGAACAAAAAAACGCTTTCAAACGCCTCAAGAAGTATTAGACGCTTTACAATTAACAGTTAAACCAACATCGCAACCAACACCCCAGTTCTGGAAACTTTCACCACCACCGCTACCAACAACTCAACCAACACCCCAACCTAATATCGAATTAAAGTCAGCTAGAGGGGTTAATTATCGTCAATTAGAACAACTTTTAAAAGCCGGAAAGTGGAAAGAAGCTGACAGAGAAACGGCTCTAAAAATGTTAGCAGTAGCAGGAAGAACACAGGATGGATGCTTCAGGGTTGAAGATATTAATAATTTCCCCTGTGAAGATTTACGCACCATTGATCAGTTATGGGTAAAATATAGTATGTCCCGCTTTGGCTTCAGTGTCCAGAAGAACATTTGGCAGGAAGTCGGAAGTAAAGTAGACAGGGAGACAGAATGTAAATTAGGCGATCACATCGGATGGAGAAAAAACGGTGTTTGGATGAACTACGATGACCTCACCTTTTCGTTACAAGCTCCTGTTGGCCACCTCCCGCGTGTGGGTCGTGTGTCGATGTTTATCAATGATCAGCGCTGGGCTAGTTTGTTCTTATCTCGCGTCAAGGACTGTAAGCTTACACCGTTACCGACAACCCAACAAACACCCCAACCTGATATTGAATTAAAGTCAGCTAGAGGGGTTAATTATTATCAATTAGAACAACTTTTGAAAGCCGGAAAGTGGAAAGAAGCTGACCGAGAAACCGCTAAGAAAATATTAGAAGTAGCAGGAAAAACAAAGGAAGGATGGTTAGATAGAAACTCAATTAATAATTTTCCTTGTAAGGATTTACGCACCATTGATCAGTTATGGGTAAAATACAGTAATGGTCGTTTTGGCTTCAGTGTCCAGAAGAAGATTTGGCTAGAAGTTGGGGGTAAGGTAGATTATAATACAGAAAAGTTGTTAGGCGATCGAGTCGGATGGAGAAAGAACGGTGCTTGGATGAGATATCATGACCTGACCTTTTCGTTGCAAGCTCCCTTGGGGCACCTCCCTCTGTGTTGGGATCTGGATTTGGAGTGGTGGGTTCTTCTCTCGCGTCAAGAACTGTAAGCTTTAACCTATAACAATTTCAGCCCTTTATTAAGTCGAGTTTTTGGGGTTTTGTTTCACCCAATTTTCGTTATTTCCGCATTTCGTTACCTGTTAGGGGGTTCAGAAACCGGGTTTCTTAATTGAGCTTTTTGTTAATAGCAAAGGTTAAGACAGAAACCCGGTTTCTTGGATGTGTGAGTGGGGTTGAGAAATTATTTTCTAGTTATGTAATTAATTTTGTTTACTTACTTAACGCCGGGTTAACTTCAACAGCAATCTGGAATCCGCACCAGAAAAACCTGGAATAATGTCGCTCAACCCTCAATTAAATAACACTTGCTGTTAATAAATATCAAAATTGTTCATTCTTAATATTTCCCACTTATCTGATGAAAATTATAGAGAATTTGACCTAAAAATTTTATGATTTTTTTTTAAAGATAGCGATCGCATTTTTGAAAATGAAAACCCCCTGCATTTTTAAGGGGGATTTAGGGGGATCTAACTTTAAAAACAGTTAACCCGACTTTGGAGTTAGGAACATCGGTTTCAACAGTTAGTTTATATTCTCTTCCCGGCTGTAAAGCTGTATTAAATGGATAAGGAATTGTAATCACTCCTTTTGCATCCGGTGTAACTGTTTTTGCTGTTATTGTTCTTTCTCCTATCCCTTCTGAACTTCCACTATAAACCAGACGAACAATATAAGTTGTTGCGCCTTCAACCGTATACCAAGAAAATTCAGGTCTATCACCTTCTAAAGTAGAATAATTTTCAGGATTAACAATTGTTGGAGTATTTTTATCCTCTGGATTGCGGGGAGAATCTTCTATACAACCCTGGGGATTTCCACAGTTAATGGGTGATGTTTCTTGAGCAGTAGTCTGCTGGGTTAAAGGATAAGATAAATGATTTTCTGGGGTGGCTTGAATCAATTCACTTCTTGTCAATCCAATAAAAATTAAACTTAAAAAAGTTATTGCTATGTTGAGTTTCATAGAATTTGTCTAGCCTCCCTTAAACGTTGAATGGCGATCGTTTGCCAAATCTTAACCTCTATTTTATTCTGAGAGTCAGCTTTTAAACAAGCCTTCCATTCCTGTAAAGATTCCATTTTCTGATTTTTAGCTTCTAGCACCTGAGCTAGTAAACAATGGCTATCTCCACGTTTTTCATTGAGCTTAATCGCTTGTTGTAAATGGAATTCAGCCGAATTATATTCAGTTTTCATCCAATAAGCCCAGCCTAAATTTTTATGTAAAGCAGCTTGAACAGAGGTTTTATCGGTTTTCTTTAACCCCTCTAAACTTAATTCAATTCCTGTTACTGGATCACCCTTTAAAATTTGTAACCGAGCTAAATCACTCTGAGCATAAACCCCAACAGATTGATCCGACTGCATTGCTAACTTATATTGAATTTCTGCCTGTTGAAAATTCCCTAAATCATCATAGACTCCCCCTAGGTTATAACGAGAAACATAATTTTCTGGATTAATTGTTAGTGCTTTTTGATAATTTTTGTGAGTGCATTCAAAATCGTTGTTTTCACGACAAATTAATCCCAGGTTGTTATAAATTTTATCAGCATTTTTATTAAAAATCAAGGCTTTATCAAAATAAGGTTTGGCTTGGGCATGGTTTCCTTTTTCCAGAAGTTCTGCGCCTTTCTGATAATAATAATTAGCAATAGCAGGTTTAGCTAAATGAAAGATGATACTTCCCGTTATGCTCAAAGTGATAGAAACTGCAAATAACACTTTAAATTTAGGAGACTGAATAACTTGATTTGTAAAACGTTCAATTTGCTTACGGCGTAAGTTAGAGGGGGTTAAATCTTTTAAAATTTCTCTAGCATTATGGGGTCTATTATAAGATTCTGGTTCCATTAACCCATCAATATAATTAGCAAAAGCACTAGAAATTTTAGGGGCTTGGTTTCGCCAAATAAGTTTACCCGTTTTTGAATCTTTAGGAAGTTCTAGGGGAGATATTCCGGTTAGTAAATGAACAAATGTACGCCCCAAAGCAAAAAAATCTGATTGCAGCACCGCTTGTCCATTCATCTGTTCTGGAGGAGAATAACCCCCAGAAATAACGGTGGTAACATTGCTTAAATTGACTTTTGCTAAATGAGTGACTGTCATTTCTCTGGCAGTTCCAAAGTCAATTAAAGCCAAACTATTATCAGGTTTACAAATAATATTAGCGGGTTTAATATCTCGATGAAAAAATCTCTTTTGGTGTAAAATATCTAAAATTTCGCAGATTTGTCTTAACCATTTCAAAGCTAAATCTTCTGAAATGCGAGCATGGTTAGTCAGCCAGGTTTCTAAATTTTCTCCGGCTATTTTTTCCATTACCAAACAGTAAATTCGGCGAGAACTTCCGGTCGGTTTGATCTTAAAAAATCCGCCTCTCTCAACTCTAGGAATACCTGGATGATCCAGATCTTTTAAAATCGAAGCTTCTCGAAAAAATAGATCAAGCAGTTCGGGATCATCATATTTTAAGACTTTCATGACTTTTGAATTTCCTTGATCATCTATTTCAAAGATATCCGTTGAATATCGAGGATCAAGGGCTCGTAAGGGTTTCAACAAGCGATAACGTCCTTGCAATAATAGAGGAGTTTTGCAGGATTGACAAAACTGCAAGGAATGAGGGTTTTCACGCGATTTACATTCAGGGTTAATACAGTAGTTCACACATTTATTTAATATTTATAAACAAGATAATTGATGCTGTTTGATATACTTTTGAATCAGGGGTTGTAAGCTAAATAGGACTTCGTTACTCTGTTGATGTTGTATTTTTTCAACGAGCGATCGCCCTAATAAAGATTCCAAAGGTTCCAAAATTTTAGATAAACTTAAAAAATTAGATAATTTTTCTTGTAAATCTTTTAGGGATAAGGGTTTACCCGCTTCAGCCAAACAAAATAAAATTTGTTTTTGGGTATCAGAAAGGCGATTAAATTGATGATCTAAAATTTCTCTAAACCCTTCTTTGATTACAATAGTCCGGTGTTTTAAAAAATCTCCAATCTCCCCCTGGAAAACATCAATAATCATTAGAGATAAGAGCTTTAAAGCCAAGGGATTTCCGCCATAATCCTGCACCAGTTCTTGCCAGTGAGTTGCTGTTCCTTTTAAACCTTGTTCTTGTAAAAGTTCCTCTACTTCTTCAGCATTGAGACCTTCGAGAACTAACTGATGAACTTGAGAGGATAATTGAGCAGATAAACTAATTTCTCTAATTTTTTCCTGGCTAATTACCACTAAACAACTTTGATGTTGACTTTCTCCAACGACTTCAAAAAATAGCCCGTAGTCGTCATATCCAGGAATATATTTTCCTGAATACCCACTTTGCAGAATCTGTTCAGCATCATCAAGAATAATTAGACAGGGGAAGGAATTAAGCTGTTCTATAATTAGGGATATTTTGCCTTCAATAGACTCAGGAATATTAATTTCCTTGTTAAAAAATTCTAGCAGTTCTGTTAGTAGATCGGATAGGGAAGGCGTGTTTCTGAGCGATTGCCAAAATAAACCATGAGACTGATTTTGCAGAATTTGACCGAGTTTAACTATTAAGCTAGTTTTACCGATCCCACCCATACCTTGTATGGCTAAAAGTCTACATTGTTGTTGTAATATCCAGTTCTTCAGCAAAGTTAATTGTTGTTGGCGTCCATGAAACCCAGAGAGTTTAGGTGCTTCACCCCAGTCATTCTTAAAACCATTGGGATCTAAAGTTGTCTCAGGTAAAGCAGTCTGATATTGCTGGTAACCAGACATCAGTAATTTTTGCAGTTTCGCCAGTTTCACCGGGCCTTTTCCTTCGATTCCAAACTTATCATAGACTTGGCTCAGTCGCTGGCGTACTGCTGAAGCTTGAATTTCAATGTGTTGAGCGATCACCGGAATATCGTAGCCCTGGGTAACTAAAGCCAAGACTTCCCACTCAGATCGAGAAATCTTGCGCTCTTTTGCTTCTTTCTGTAAGAACGCTTCCAATTTAGAATCAGGTTTTTCGAGCATTTTTTCTCTCTCACTCTAACTTTTAGCCTTTACTTTTATGATTATTATAATATTTCTGACCCGTTACTCAGGTTTTTGAACCCCTAAAAGTTGATTCATGTAATATGAAATCCTTAAATGTATGCTACAGATAAGGCATCTAAAATAAAATCCCATCCGGTCACGGATTTAATAGCTTGGGGTGTTAACTCCTGTAAAACTTTATCCAGTCGATTTCTTAAACTGTCAAGGTTTTCAATGAGTTCCCATTTCAATTCCTTTTTAATCTCTTTCCATAATCTTTCTATCGGGTTGACTTGTGGACTATAGGGGGGTTGAAATAATAGGATAACATTCTCCGGGATTTCTAAGCTTAACCCTGTATGTAATCAACCATTATCTTAACTCATCTCTATTCCTGCTACTGCTTTTAGCCATATCTGCACTTCTTTATAGGATGAAAATCCTTCCTCTTCTTGTAATTCCTGTTTCAACTTTTCTTCTACTGCTGCTGAATTTTCTTTCTAGTTGGCGATCGCATTCTTCACACCAACATATTCCCTTTCCCAACTGTAGCATATATTTCAGGATTTCATATAATTAATTTTGTTTACTTACTTATCGGCTTTACTCCACAAGCAGGATAAATATCAATAAGCTTTCTTAACTTGGATTGAAATTGCTCAATTCCAAATTGTTTAATTGTGTTTTTTCTTAATTGTTGGGGTTTATATAGAATAGGGTTTGGGTAAATTCCTTGCAAAATTTGTAATAAGTTTAAAGCGATCGCTTCAATATCTGTTGGCTCAACTAAACATCCCAATTCTCCCCCTAACAAGGGATCAACTGCGCCATCTTGATTTCCTGCTAAAACAGGCTTACCACAGGCTAATGCTTCTAAATAAACAATTCCAAACCCCTCTCCCTGACTGGGTAAAGCAAATAGATCACATAAATTGTAGTGATCGCACAATTCTTGATCGGAAACAAAACCTGTTAAGGTAACATTATCTTCTAAACCGAGTTGTCGAATTAAAGCTTTAATTCGAGGTGTATCATCTCCTTTTCCGACTAAAATATAATGGATGTTAGGGAAGAATTGACGAATTAAGACTAAGGCTTGTAAAATTTGATCATATCCTTTATAACGGGCTGATTTTCCTAAACGAGTCACACTTAAAATAATCGGTTGTTGAGCAGTTAAGTGATAACGCTCTAGTAAATATTCCGGTTTAGAAGCAATTTTAAACTGAGTAGGTTCAAAGGTATTGGGTAGAACAATAACTTGTTTAGAATTAAGGTTTTGTTCTTGAATTAAGCGATCGCGTGTATAGTTACTAACGGCTATAATTTTATCAGCATCATAGAGAGCTTTTTGCAATTGAATAGATTTTAAATCCCAAACTTCTAACCCGTGAGCAATTACCCAATAACGAACTTTAAATAAACGTTTGAGATAATAGCAAATTCCACTATAGTTAACATGGGAACAAATAAAAATTAAGGAAGGATTTTGAAGGGCTAAATGCAGCATTTTCAATGTCATAAAACAGCTTTGAAGCCACCGAGAAAAGCGTCCAAAGCAATGAAATTCAGTCTGAGGTAGAAATTGATGATTTTCAGGACAAGATTTATCATACTTTAATAAAACTTGGTATTTTGCTTGAGAGTCAATCAATTGTAATCCTTGTAAAAAAAAAGTAGTGTAGGTCTGAATTCCCCCTTTAAACCCGAAAATATTAGGAGCTAAAATTGTATATTGGTGCTGGGATTTAATCATAACTTTGGTTAGTCTTTACAGGTTTTCTAATTAATATTAGAACTAAAGTTTCCACCAAGGAAATAGTTTAAAAATTTCTCGCTGAATCACTTGATAGACTCTCATTTGGGATGTCTGAAAATGAGCTTCTCCTTTTAATTCGGGTTGTAATTGTTCATCAATATTATTAATTAATATTTTCACATTTAAAACTTCTCTTTGAGTGGATTCATCGGATTTAATGACAGGTGAAATAGACAATATTTTTGCAGGATATTCTTGTAATGTAGCTTGACGAGGTTTAAATGTAACAGATGAATCACTTTTAATTAAATCTCTATCTTCTTGACGAATTTCTACTAATCCTGTTAATTGAGATAAATTAACCAGATCAAAAATTTTCTGTCCAGTTTCTAAAGTTCGATTATTCAATAAGTCTAAATCGGGAGTTGTGACAGTTCCCGCTATAGTAGCTTTTAGAGTTAACTGTTGTTTTTGTTCCTGTAAACGTTTTAATTCAGCTTCTTGTTGAGTTACTAATTTCTCTTGGTTCAAAATTTCAATTGATGCTGCTTCTACTTCTTTTTGAGATGAAACCGTTTCAGCTATCCTTTGTTGAACTTGGAATTGAGCTTGGTCTAAGTTCTCTTGACTTAATTGAGCAACTTCATTAATTTGCTCAGATTTAGCTTTAATCGTTTGATCTTTTTGAGCTTTTAGTTCCTGAATTTGCAGAATTTGATTATGTTTCTGATTAATTTGCTGTTGATGGGTTTTGATTTGTTGTTCTTCCTGAAGAATCTGACTTTTGAGTTCTTCAAATTCCTTTTCTTTCTCTCCCAAGGCTAAAGTACCTAATCCTCCTTCTTCGTTTAAAGGTTTTAGCCGATTCAGTTCACCTTCTACTTTCGTTAACTGTTTTTTTAGTCCTTGGATATTAATTTTAACTTTTTCAATTTCACTTTCTATTGCTAAAATTTCATCTTTCATCCCATTAATTTGATATTGTATTCCAACAATTTCATTTTCTATTCCTTCCTGTTCTTCCTGAATTCCTCGAATTTTTGGTAAACCCTTTTCCGAAATAGCTGCATTTAATTCAGCTTGTCTTTTATCAAAATATTGTCGAGCATTCGCTTCTAAGGTTTTAGCAATTTCTAATTTAGTTTGAGCGATCATTAACTGCTGCTTTGCCGCACTTAATACCGTCTTACCCTCTGCTAATTTTTGTTCAGTATCAGCAATTTGTTTTTCTAACTCTGGACTGGAAATTGTTCCTAAAAGTTCTCCTGGGTTAACAACTTGATTTGGGCGCACAGAAAGCATTAAAACACCTGCTTGAGGCATTGTAATAGATTGACGTTCTCCAACCGTTGAAGTAATAGTTGTTTTTCCACTGAGTCTGGGGTTAACGGGAATCATCGCAATCCCACTAATTCCTAAAACTACAATTCCCCAAATTATTAAGGAATTAGAAGTCTTAGGCGCGGGTTGAGAAACTGGAGATGGTGCTTCTGGAGGTTTCGCAACCGGAGTATCTTGAACAACAGGAGGAACAACTTTTAGACGGGGTTGGGATGGGTTTTGAGGGTGATTATTCATGGTTAAATCTCTCAATTAAAAGGTTGATTTTGAATGTTAATTGTCTTGGGGTAGAAAATAATAAATTGCCCAAATCAGTAGCAACATTAAGGATAGAATAGGAATATTTGTGAATGACCAATCGGCAATTCTGACAAATAAAAATCCAAACACAAAGTAAATATAGACTAAACTCAAAGGAGCATAAATAGCTAAAATTAGAGCATCTTTTCCCGTCTCCTGAATAGGTTTTCTAGTGAATAAGTTTTTATAAAATCCAAACGACCGACTACGGAGATTATTAATTCCAGTCAGGGCAACCGCTAGGTAATAACCATCAAATTTAGCTAGGGGGTTGAGGTTAAGAGCAATGGTGAACAGAGCCGCCGACATTAATAAATAGCTCAGGAAATTTAACCAAGTTCCAGGGCTAGACCCGTTCCATAAAAATAAGCTAATTGCTGCTATGATTAACTGGACTAAAACCCCTGCGCCGATGACAAGAACCCGTTGATATCGCTTTACTAAACAATAACTATCGCTGGTGTCTGTATAGGCGGCGGGCATGAACATAATTATTAATAGTCCAATTTGAGGAATAATACCTCCGTAATGTTTGAGGGTAAAGGCGTGTCCAAGTTCGTGCAGGGTGACAACCAACATCGTCAACAACCCAAAGGGAAGCAGCAGGGAACTACCGGAGTGGGTGAGGAGTTGTTGTCCGGTTTGGAGGAGTTCACCGTGTTGGGAATACCCCATCAGGGCGGCAACGGTCAGGAACACACCCAGAAGCAAGGCAAACGGTTGAGTCCAGACCCACCGCAAATTGTTGATATGTTGGCTTAACCAGGGGTCAGGGTTGAACAGGGGAATGCGGAAAAACAACAACTGCATGGGGTTGAATTTGCGTTTCGGCGGTTGGGGCGGTGTGGTTCCCTCCAACATGGCCGTTACCGTCAGCATTTGCAGCAAATATTTAATCTGGTTTTGGGAAATGCAGAATTCCGCAGCAACCGCAGCAATGGGGCGATGTCCGAGTTGGTCGATGATGGTTTTATCTTGTTCACTGACCTGAATAAATTTGACATCTTCCGGGTTCCGCAGAATCCAATAACCTTCAGGATGTTTGATCCACTGCACACAATCTTTCAATTTTAAGAAGGTTTTTGGGAAATCATGTTTTTTAAATAAGATATTTAAAGGCTCTAAATCTTGGCTATCACCGCTCATTTTCTCGTCTAAGGCTAATATATTAAGTTCAATCAATTTTTGTAGCAGGTTAATTACAAAATCGGCGGGTAGGGTTTCTCCGAATTCCTGTTGACAAATATGTTGAACTTTTGTAAAGGTAAATTTTCCGGTAAAATATCGCAGCGCAAAGCCTTCTTGGGATGAAAATAAATGATAGCTTTGACCTTGTTTAGCTTTGAGAACGATTTGATTACAAGTTTTAACTTTTGCCAATTTCCAGTAGGCAGTTAGATCTGGACAAATCCAGTCTAAACTGTTGGATTCAGGGAGAGGATTTTGAGCATTCATGATGACCTAGATGCACTAATTTATTCTATTAAATTTTTAGAGATAAGTCAAGGGTTTATTAGGTAAAATATTTATTAAAAATGGGAGCTTTTGGGAGAATGCGATCGCTCTCTTTAACACAAATTTCCATCAACATCTTATTCCCTCCTCAACTTCACCTATAATTCCTACTAACATCGATTTAAGATATAACTGGACTAGACCAGTCGTACAATTTTGTCGGGAGGTTAATCGATGAATAAAATTACCCTAGAAGAAATTGCCCAAGATTTGATCAACTATCTTCAACGGGCTAAAGCTGGAGAAAGTTTTGTGATTTTTCAAGCAGACCAACCGATTGCTAAAATTATTTCGGCTAAATCTGAGGGGGTTTTAGAGGCTTTTGATGCTTTTCGCTCCAAAATCGTTTCAGAAGGAATTGATTTGGATAGCGATGAAATCTTTGCTGATGTTCGGGACTGCACCCCGACTCCTGAAAAACCTTGCTGGTGATGAGCGTGAAATTTCTCCTGGATACCAACATCATTTCGGAAAGTATCAAACTACAGCCTAATCCTATTTTTCTGGAACATTTTCGACAGAATCTTGAAGAATCGGCGATCGCATCTTCGGGGAGTGGTTAAGGTGCGATCGCGCTCCCCATCCCCAAACAAGCGATCGCTCCACGAGAGAATAACAGCTACAGAATTGTCAAGTAAGTATCTACTGATTCTGATGGTAAAACCTTTAAAGTTTGGTGTCGTAAGTCCGGTTCTAATCCCAGAGCTTCTAGGGGAATGACGCCGATTAAAGCATCTCTGCCTCCGGGTAATTCTAAACATTCAAAAGTGCCTTCTCGACCACATAAAGATATTTTGGCATCTTGAAAGATTCGTGCTTTGCTAATTCCTGTGGCGGTGGCGACATCGACTTCTTTAAGCAGTTCAAGACCGAGTTGGGCGATCGCAAAAGCGGGTAAGCATAAAGTAGTTGCACCCGTGTCAACCAAAACATTATCTAGGGTGATGGAACGAACCTGATCTGGGGAAATCAGACCTCGTACTGCGTTCGCTTCGTCAATGCGATTTTTGACGGTCAGTGTTGTTAAAACTTTACCCATTGATTTGTCAGAAGTTGTGTACATTGACATTGATCCTCTGAGTTACTGTATGTTAAATTATGGCACGTTTGGCATCTGGTACAGAGGTCGGTCGATCGCTCTGATTTGAGAAAAATAAATATATAAAAAGCGTCGCATCGCAGTGCTGGCTAAACCTGCTGTTAATCTTGTGGCAGATTTAGGGATGAAACCATTGACAATAAGCAAGTATTCCATGATGAAAGCCATCCGATATTGCTAGAAGAAATAATCAGGAAAAACAACTAATTTGAGTAATATGTTGAGGTGAAAAGCGATCGCGCCTTCCCATCCCCAAAAGAGCGATAGGGCTGAGGCCACGCTTTTTAAAGCCCTTTCACAAAAACTGAATGATTGAGGGTACTTTATCTCTATAATACCTACTGTTACTGATTCACGATCACAAGATGGCGAAATTACCCCCAGAGCGTCGGGCAATTATTTGGGATTTCAAACAACGATTATTAGATATTGTGGATGAAGCCAAGGCTACTGAGTTAGACTTATTGGAGCGTTTTGGAGAGACGGAGAGTACATTGGGTGCATTGGAGCAACTGACTGAAATCGCCGAGCAAGCTAAACAACGATTTTCTCAACTGTCTATCTTACAAATGCGGATTGCGGAATCACAGCCCAGGGCTACTCCCGATCTGTTAACATTATTAGATGATAGGATTGTTAGTATCTCTAGCAGGGTTCCTGCCTTGGAACGTAGTACACAAGAAATTAAAGCGGATTGGAATTTATTATGAATGAAACACCCTTTTTGCCCGATCCACAACAGGTAAAGCGGACTCTCGCGAAGGCCCATCGTGCTTGTCAAGATATGGAGTTAGCTGGTTTGGAGTTACAAGAGGTGATTGAAATGTTAGAACGTAATATTAGAGAACAACGTCTCAAGCGATTAAAGCAGGTTTCTTAGGTGGAGAAAGAGCGATCGCGCTGCGTCACGTTAGCCCTATCGCTCTGATTTGAGAAAAATAAATACATAAAATGCGTCGCATCGCAGTGCGCCGCTTTACCTGCTGTTAATCTTGTAGCAGATTTAGGGATGAAACGATTGACAATAAGCAAGTATTCCATGATAAAATCTCTCCGATATTGTTAGAAGAAATGATGAGGAAAAACAATTAATTTGAGCAATATGTGAGGTGAAAGTATCGCGATCTCGCTCCCCATCCCGAACCAACGATCGTGCTTAGGGCGGCTTAGAAACCGGGTTTTTGCAGAAGATATCGGTTAAGACGTAAAGGTGATCTGAAAAACCCGGTTTCTTTTGTTTGGGTAAAGGGCGATCGCGCTCCCCATCCCCAAAAAAGCGATCGCTCCACAAGAGAATAACAGCTACAGAATTGTCAAGTAAGTATCTACTGATTCTGATGGTAAAACCTTTAAAGTTTGGTGTCGTAAGTCCGGTTCTAATCCCAGAGCTTCTAGGGGAATGACGCCGATTAAAGCATCTCTGCCTCCGGGTAATTCTAAACATTCAAAAGTGCCTTCTCGACCACATAAAGATATTTTGGCATCTTGAAAAATGCGTGCTTTGCTAAGTCCTGTGGCGGTGGCGACATCGACTTCTTTAAGCAGTTCAAGACCGAGTTGGGCAATCGCAAAAGCGGGTAAGCATAAAGTAGTTGCACCCGTGTCAACCAAAACATTATCTAGGGTGATGGAACGTATTTGCTCAGTTGGAATGAATCCTCGTGCAGCAGCAGACTGGTCGGCACGATTAGTAACGATCAGTGTTGTTAAAACTTTACCCATTGATTTGTCAGAAGTTGTGTACATTGACATTGATCCTCTGAGTTACTGTATCTTAAATTNGTTCAGGAGTTGTTTCAGCAACAATAATTTCGGGTTCTGTTTCAGGTTCAGGAATAGTTTCAGCAACAATAACTTCGGGTTCTGTTAGTTCCGACTCTGGGTTATTTTCAGCAACAATAACTTCGGGTTTTGTTTCTAGTTCAGGAGTTGTTTCAGCAACAATAACTTCTGATTCTGTTTCTAGTTCAGGAGTTGTTTCAGCAACAATAACTTCTGATTCTGTTTCAGATTCAGGAGTTGTTTCAGCAACAATAACTTCTGATTCTGTTTCAGATTCAGGAGTGGTTTCAACAACAATAGCTTCTGATTCTGTTTCAGATTCAGGAGTAGTTTCATCAACAATAACTTCTGATTCTGTTTCAGATTCAGAGTTAGTTTCATCAACAATAACTTCTGATTCTGTTTCAGATTCAGAGTTGGTTTCATCAACAATAACTTCTGATTCTGTTTCAGGTTCAGGAGTTGTTTCAGCAACAATAATTTCGGGTTCTGTCTCTAGTTCAGGAATAGTTTCAGCAACAATAACTTCGGGTTCTGTTAGTTCCGACTCTGGGTTATTTTCAGCAACAATAACTTCGGGTTNCTTAAATTATGGCACGTTTGGCATCTGGTAAAGAGGTCGGTTGATCGCTCTGATTTGAGAAAAAGAAATCAATAAAAAGCGATCGCCCTCTTTAACACAAATTTCTCTTAACATCTTATTCCCTCCTCAACTCAACTTATAATTCCTACTAACTAACATCTTGTCCCCCCCTTTTTAAGGGGGGCTAGGGGGGATCATGCCCAGATTCAATAACTCTAACTTCCATCTTCCTTATAATTCTAAACTGACACCCATTGCTCAACAACTGCGACAAAATGCCACTCCAGCAGAACGTAAACTTTGGCAAGATTTTTTGAGACATTTTCCGTTTCGGGTGTTGAGACAAAGACCCATTGATAATTTTATCGTTGATTTTTATTGTGCAGGTTTGAAATTGGTGATTGAGATAGATGGGGATAGTCATTTTACGGAACAGGGTAAACAATATGATGCTGAAAGAACGTCTATTTTAGAAGGATATGGTTTAAGAGTGATCCGGTTTACAAATGTTGAGGTGTTACAGAATTTTGAGGGGGTTTGTTATCAGTTATTGGGGTTGATCCCCCCAAACCCCCCTTGAGAAGGGGGGCTTTAAGAAAATGCGATCGCTCTCTTTAACACAAATTGCCATCAACATCTTATCCATCCTCAACTTAACCTATAATTCCTACTAACATCTTGTCCCCCCCTTTTTAAGCAGGGCTAGGGGGGATCTTCTTTATGCGTTATACCGATTAACTGACTGCTTTGGGTCGAATGCCGTCATACCCAGATGGGCAAATAGCTGCGATCGCTAAGGTCAATCATTTGATTCTGGTGACTCGTAATGTTTCAGACTTTGCGGACTCTGAAGGACTGACCCTTGAAAACTGGTTTGTTTAGAGAGAAAAAAAGTAGTAAATCGCTTTCAGGGTCTTGGGATTTGTTGGGGATATAGCGCAGATCCGTAAATGAGATGATTGGCGCTGAGTGAACTGGTAGGGGAGCGAGGTAGGTTTGTTGGGGTTGGGTTCATGGTGTTGTTTTGGGGTGATGAGGGTTGGGAGGGGCGATCGCATCTTTGGGGAATGGTTAAGGTGCGATTGCATTTGTTGAGTAGATTCTACTAAAAGTTATAGCCCATTGCCCTAAACCAACATCTGAAGATTTATCCCTTGCATTTTACTTCTGAGCCACTCCTCAAAAAGCCTATCTTCAATTGTTCGTCGGAGGCTATCATTTAGATTAGCTTCGATTAACTGATCAAGCCGGAAAAAGCAGTGAAGATCTTCGACAACAATAGGGCCAATAATACTTCCGGGAGATTTGCCGTTAAACCCGGCTTGCAGTTGTGGCGGCATTTCCTCACGGGGAAACACCCCCATCCGGCCATCTAAATGTCGGTCTTCAGATGTAGAATACTCTGCCACCAAGTAATTAAATTCTCCAGGTTCCTGCTGTAGCGTTTCACTCACTTTCTGGGCAACATCAGCCTCCTGAACGACTATCCGGGAAAGAGCAAGACGGTCAAAAAGACTGTGGTTCGCTTCAAAAAACTGGTCTACTTCAACCCCAGCAACCTGTTCGCGGAGTTTTTGAAACTTAATCCCCTTGATTGCCTTCTCCCGGAAACTCTCATAACTTAAATTTTGTTCAGAGAGCCATCGCTCAAAGGCTGGACGATCTACAGCATTATTCTGTAGGCGAAAATCAAGAATAAACTGCTCGATTTCAGAGTCTGACACCTGAAAGTCACGGGATTGAAGTTCTCGCTCTACGAGGTACTCTCGTAATACAGTGGACATCAACTGACCAAAGTTCCCCGAATCCTTGAGGTAAGTCATCACCTCTTGGATAGATAGAACATCATCGCCAATACGCAAAAAGTCAAAGTTATTCATAAAACACATGATTCTGTGGGTGAAAATGAGCAGGGGAGCAGTTTAGATATTGATACTCCCCTGAAAAGCCTAAGATTCTAGGCAACAGTAATTCGAGGAAAGCCTACAACCTCACTATACGGCTTTTCTCCAAGCGTAGAAGTATTGAGGGATATCATTCCAACTGACCGTTAAATAACCATCACCGTCGTATGAATTCCCAGAGTTATGGGGGTTAAACAGTGTGACTGTCCGCTTGACAGTATCGTAGCTTTTCAGCAAATAGGCATGACCCCCAACAAGTTTCTTTGAGCCAATTTGTGCTTTGTGTTGCTCACTTCGCGAACTAAAGAAAACAATTGCGCCCGAGGCAAATGCTGAAATCGCATCTGCGACAGTCCAATTATCAAAGCCATGATAACTTCCTTTGAGACGGGCAACCTGTTCTGCTGCAACCTGTGCGCCTCCTCCTTCAATACCTTTGTAACTATTTGTGCCGTCTTGACCAATCCAACCAGCCTCATTGATTTGAGCATAGGCTTTCTCCGCTAGTGCGACCCAAAGTTCATTGCTGGAATTGGTATAGGTATTCCAGAAATTTCCTGCTCTCGCAAAAGATAATGTTCCATTCGGTTCTGTCGGAAGAAAACGGTTGACAGTCACATAATCTGTTTGACCATTGTTGAAAAAGCGAACTGTGTAGGTTTCATCACGATTGTCGATGAACATATCCTTGATTTTGTTGGAATCAGCCAAAGCTATGCCAGCTAAGGCAGCAAGATAGTAGCAATCGCCCAGAAATCCCTGGCGAACATCAGTATATTGAATGCCGTTTTGGAATAGTTGTCCTTGGACATACTTATAGGTAGCTTCATTCGCTTCACCATAAGCATATTCACCCTTCGCAAGCGGTAAATCTTTCCCAAAAAAGTGTTCATCAATCAGCTTCTGAAGATGATCCGCACTGCTTCCCGCATAGAGATTCCCCAAGGATTGACCAATGTATTTTTGATTAGCCTTGTTGCCGTGGGCGATCTTCTGGCTCAAGACTCGGGCATGATCTGCCATCTTGATGTAAGTTACATCACTGGAGAGTAGCTTCAGGTCGGCAAACTCATTTGTATCGACAATCCCACCATCCTTCGCAGAGTCAAAGATGTCAATCATCTCCTGGCGAGAAAATATTCCATCTTGGAAACGCTCCCGTGCAAGGGCGCGAATGGTTGTGTCCTTGATATTCAGGTCAAACCAGTCATTGGTGACAGGTGCTTGAGTCGTGAAGTTGACATAGCTCAATGCTCCCCAACCATCAATCCCATCAGTAGCCCGCACTGAGATGCGATCGGTGCTAGCCGCTGCTCCACCAACAAACTTGACCGTATGTAGCTTATCAGCATCGACAAAGAAGCCCCGACCTGCGGCCTGCCGGACACCATTAACCGTAAAGTAACCACTGGTTGCTTGGGCATTACTGTCGAAGAACTCATAGCGAGTGACTTTATCACCATCCTTGTCACTGGTCGTGAAGTTGAGCGACATGGCAGTGTTTGCGTTCACAGTAGCATTTTGAATGCTTACTGTTGGAGCCGAACCTGCTTCAGTAGTTACTTTGTGCTGTGACCAATTACTCCAGGTCTTGCCATCAGATGCAGCTATGAAGAGATTATCGCTGGTAGCTGTCGAGCCACCGACAAACTTCAGACCACTCAACTGATTGGCATTGAGATAAATAACCTGACCCGCAGATTGCTTGACTCCATTGAGCGTGAAGTAACCACTGTTACTATTTGTGTTACCGTCGTAAATTGCATACCGTGTAATGGTATCACCATCAGCATCCGTTACAGTAAAGCTTGATGTGATGCTCTGACCACGTTTGACTGTTCGATTGTAGGTGGTGACCACCGGAGCGCGGTTGGCTTGCTGCGTCGTCAGGGTCACGGAGGGGTAATTACTCCATGCCTTGCCATCATAGGCTTGGAGGCGAACCGTGTCTNGTCCCCCTTTTTAAGGGGGATTTAGGGGGATCTAATCTATGATGTAATCAGTAGTTCCTTGACTTTTATTGAGTCCTANAACGGGAGATGCTCCAGGAGTGGGTGTCGATGGTTCGGTGTTAGATGGTTGGGTCTCTTCTACTGATGTTGATGAATTGATAGGAACTACTAAATCATCACTCCAGTTTTTGCCATCGAAAGCAGCAATGATAATTGACTGTTCTTTACCTGCCTCACTTCCAGCAACAAACTGCAAATCTTGAAGTTGACTAGCGTTGATGTGCAGTGTCCGAGGCTGTTTTACACCATTTAAGGTGAAGTAGCCACTGTTACTACTGGAGTCTTGGTTATGGAAGTAGTAAATTTGCATTGCGTCGCCGTCAGGATCTTGGACGCTGAAGATGCTTGATGCAGGAACAGTAGCACCGGGGGATAGAGCAACGTTGTTGGTACTAATCACGGGTACACGGTTAGTAGCTGCGGAGCCATTGATAGGAAGTGGATTGGCTACAAAATTACTGTATTGACTCCAGTGCTTACCATCAAAAGCCCGAATAGCAAGAGTTTCAGTTTTGCCCGATTCGCTACTCGCAACAAATTGCATATCTTTCAACTGGCTCGCATTGACATAAATTGAGCCAGATTGCTTTACACCATTAAGCGTGATATAGCCACTGTTATTACCCTGATCTCGGTCGTAAATGTGATAGATCTGCATAGCGTCACCATCACCATCATTGACACTAAATAGAGTAGACAGTGCTACAGTTTCTCCTGGATTAAATGCGCGATTATTTACAATAATTTCTGGTTGTTTGTTTTCCTGGATAGAGCCATTAATGGTCTGAGGATTGATGACAGCATTAATCTCTGAACTCCAGACATTGCCATCAGAAGCCCGAATTGAAAACGTCTGAGTCTTTCCTGGTTCGCTACCGCTCACGAATTGCAAATCCTTGAGTTGGTCTGCATTGATGGTAAAAGAGGAACCAGTCTTAACCCCATTTAAGGTGAAGTAGCCACTACCGGGCATTTGATCAGATGAATAAAATTTGTATTGAAGAATGTCATCCCCATCTGGATCAAATGCAGAGAAGAAGCTGGATGCGGCAATAGTTTCATTAACCCCCATTTGTTGGTTATGTAGCGTCACGACTGGCATACGATTGGCGGTGCTAGTGCCAGGGTTGCCGAAGCCGTCTTCTTCGGGATTCCAATCTCGATTGGGTTGCTCAATATCCCAGGGGTTGATGACGGATTCAGGATCTACGGTTGCTGGAATATCGTCTTGTGCAATCAAAACATCTGGGTCATAAGCGGTGCTGGGCCTCCAGTCATCGCGGAGAATCTCGTCGTCTTGAAAAGCGGGATTACCAGGCTGCTTTTCCTCGACGATCACCTCTTCATAGGTTGCCTTAGCCAACTGCACCGCTGCCACCATATTCAACAACCCAGCACCTGTTTCTAGGTCAAACCCAGTTGCACCCAAATCCGTTGCCGTATTCTTAACAATCTCAATCACTTGGCGATAGCTTAACTCTGGATTTGCTGCCCAAACTTGGGAAATTGCCCCCGTTACTTTAGCCGTAGCAACAGATGTCCCAGCCATTGCGCTAACTCCCTCACCAGTCAGGGATAATTGGGGATTGTCGATAGTGCCTCCTGGGGCAACAATATCTAACCCATAACCATAACTGGAATATTCAGTGCGGTTATAGGCTTTAGAAAGGGCAATTTCGTCATTAAACCGTTCCGCCGCCCCAACGGTAATAATATTATCAAACTCCTGGGAAGCTTGACCCAAAACTGACATCACACCGCCATCATTACCCGACGCCGCTACAATTAATACCCCATTCTGCCGAGCATATTCAATCGCGGCTCGTTCTTGTGGGGTTAATTCATAACGAGTCGTGACATTCCCCTGGGCATCAATTTGGGTTAAATCTAAACTCAAATTAACGACAGCATTCGGTTGTCCTGATGCTTTAGCCGCATCGACAAATTCCACTAAAGATTCTGCCCATTTTCCTGAACCAATGGCTCGTCCCGCCCAAATCGGAGCGTTATCATTAATCCCATCAATACCAATGCCGTTATTTTGTTGGGCGGCAATAATTCCTAATACATGAGTTCCATGTTCGTTGCCTGTTCCTGGTGCTAAAGTGGGGTCAGCATCGCCATCAACTTTATCGCTTCCCCAGGTAATTCGAGTGTAGTCAATATCAGGATTATTCCCACTAAATCCGGTATCAATTACCCCAACTAAGGGTTGATTTTCTGTCACAAATTCAAACTCAATAGGCGGTTCGATGGGTGTAAGAATTGGGGGTTGAGTTCCTAATTTTGCTTCTAGTTTTTCGATTAATTGTAAGGCGGTAGAATTGAGGCTGGTAGAGGGTTTGTTTTGCAGTTGGGTGGTTAATTGTTCTAAGCGCGTAATCAGTGTTTCATTAACGGGTTGCTCCGATAGGGTTTGATTGCGTAATTGTTGGGTGAGATTTTCTAGTCGATCTACTAATTCATTACTCGGTTCTTGTGGAACAATTGGCGTGATTTCGCTTTCTATTATTTCACTGTTATCCTCAGTAATATTAAGCGGTACAATCGGATTATTGTCGATGGATATTTCTTCGGGATCATTGATGATTTCCGTCGGATATTCAGGAGTTTCTACTTCGGTTAATGTATCATTTTCTTCACCTCCTATAACAATGGGTTCTGTTTCTTCAATTAAATCTTGATTGTCTTCAGAGACAATAACTTCTGATTCTGTTTCAGATTCAGGAGTTGTTTTAGCAACAATAACTTCTGATTCTGTTTCAGATTCAGAGTTAGTTTCATCAACAATAACTTCTGATTCTGTTTCAGATTCAGGAATAGTTTCATCAACAATAACTTCTGTTTCTGTTTCAGATTCAGGAATAGTTTCAGTAACAATAGCTTCTGATTCTGTTTCAGGAATAGTTTCATCAACAATAACTTCTGATTCTGTTTCTAGTTCAGGAGTAGTTTCATCAGCAATAACTTCTGATTCTGTTTCTAGTTCAAAATCAAAATCATCTGTGAGTAAACCATCGAGTTCATCGACTAACGAAGCGAGATCGTCCTCAATTTCTGGAAGTGGATCTTCTGGCGTAATAT
This sequence comes from Planktothrix serta PCC 8927, assembly GCF_900010725.2. Classification (NCBI taxonomy): domain Bacteria; kingdom Bacillati; phylum Cyanobacteriota; class Cyanophyceae; order Oscillatoriales; family Microcoleaceae; genus Planktothrix; species Planktothrix serta. The sequence goes on from NZ_LR734850.1 coordinate 71,509, forward strand.
AAGGTTTAGCATAAGCAATTAACCCTTCACCTAAATCAGAAGAACGCCAGTCTTTTGCAGGGTTAATAACATCATCTAAATGAACGGCTTTTCCCGTTGCTCCTCTGACTTGAAAAATCAGATCATTGTAGTCTTTATCCGTATTACCATCTACTCGTAAATCCTCCATCACGAAGGTATTTCCATCGCCAGTTACATCAGCAATTTGTCCAACACTAAATCCATCTTCTGGATTAGCAGTTGCGAGGGAAAATAGAGGACGCAGTGAACCTTCTGCATCAGGATTGTTAAAAACTTGGGCGACTTTTCCATTGGGAACTAACATAATTGCAAACTGATCTCCAGCTTGCATATTGAAAGTTTTTACACCCTGATATTCCCCTTGATTCCAATCAACTTCATTAGATAATTCTCCGTTGAATCTTGCCCCTTCAGTAGCATCATAAATCACAATATGACCCAATTCTGAGTTACTTAAAGCTCGACTCGCTGCTTCTTGAATAAATTCCGATGAACCCGGTTCAAATTGTTCCATCCCCTCTAAACTAAAGATGGCTAATTGTCCTTTATATTTCCCACCATCAAATAGATAATCAATCCCAACTTCTCCATTTTCTCCAACGGTAAACACGCCGGAATCAAATTCAAAGTTAGGGGTTGAGGTGGCGATCGCATCTACTACATCAACTTCACTCTCTGCGTCTATTTGTTCAGTTGGTGTTATTTCTGTTGTGGATTCTTCCTCGACTTCTGAAACAGTTGAATTATCGGTTTCTAACTCAGATTCGCTTTCTATTTCTTGACCATCAAGCTGAGATTGAGATTGTAATTTAGTTTCATTTTGGATGGATATTTCCTCAGAGAGATCAGTTTCCTCTAAAGCATTTTCTTCAAGGGTTTCTGTTATGCTTTCTGGCGATAATTCTTCAGAGGAATAGGATTCATCATCTATTAAGTCTAAGGATGTTTCACTCTCTAAATTTTCAGGAATATTGCTTTCTTCGGTAATTTCAGTAACCGGATTAAAATCTTGAGTTTCTAAAAGTTCTACATCTGTTTCCGCTAAATCTTCCCCAACTAAGTCCTGACTCTCATCAGTAATATCTGGGTCTGAGTCTAAATCAGTGACAAAAGGAATTTCTTCTAGGTCGTCATCAGCTAGGATTTCTGGGGTTTCCTCAACGTAAATTGCTAAATCTTCGCCACCATCTGTAACATCCCCTTCGTCTGGTGAGCTATCTAATTCATCATCCAGGGGTGTTGTGAGTTGGAGATCGGCGAGATCAGGTGTATCGTCCCCACCATCGATAAAACCACTCGGTGTCAGGATCGGTTCAAGGATAAAAGACTGCGGATGCTGCGGAGCAGGGGAACCAAAAAACCTTTTCTGGGAAGTCATAGATACACCTGACAGAGGAGAGTAAGAATAAAATCAACCGTTTGCTGTCCTAAAACCTTACTTGAAAAGGTTTGAGTTCAACCACAAGCTAGATCTAAGCTTTTTATAACTTAAGTCATTAATCTGCTTCTGTCAAGCTTGTTATAGCTTGTATAAGTTATATTTATCCCCTTATGCCAGTTATGAATCTATCACAATCGGTATTCTCGGATAGTTTTGAGTCAGAGAAGTTATATTTTTAACAAGGGATACTGACAGTGATAGATTTTCACCTGACATCCCCAAAGAAGATGCGATGCCAGTAGGTGGCGGCTACGCCATCGCTTCCCTATCAAACAACCAGACTCACCAGTTTTCTGATATACTAAAGGGAGAATAAACACCCAGTGCATCTTTGCAATTCCATGACATCCTCAAGATGGCCATTAGGTTTTGTTGCCTTCACCCTAACCAGCATCTGTACGTCTGTTCAAGCTCAAATTATTCCTGATGCGACCTTACCGATAAATTCTACGGTCACTCAACAGGAAAACCGTTTTCAAATCGACGGGGGAACACCTGCGGGAACCCATCTGTTTCATAGTTTCCGAGAGTTTTCCTTACCAACGGGTACAGAAGCCTTTTTCAATAACTCAACTGAAATCGTTAATATTATTACTCGTGTGACGGGTGGACGGGTTTCTAACCTGGATGGACTGATTCGAGCCAATGGCATCGCTAACTTATTTTTAATTAACCCGAACGGAATTATTTTTGGCCCCAATGCTCGCCTTGAGATTGGGGGTTCGTTTTTGGGTAGCACGGCTGAAAGCCTATTATTTAATGATGGTAGCGAATTTAGTGCTACTAACCCCCAAGCTCCACCCCTGCTGACTATCAATGTTCCCATCGGGTTGCAATCTGGGTCAAATCCCGGAGCAATTATTAACCAATCTAACGCTATTGATAGCAATGGTTACGTTATCGGTTTGCAGGTTCAACCCCACCAGACCCTAGCTTTAATGGGAGGCGCGATTAATTTCTTGGCTGGGGTTCTCACCGCACCCCAAGGACAGATTCAACTAGGGAGTGTTGGGAGTAACGAACAAATTAGTCTGACTCAAGCAAGCACGGGGTTTGCCTTTGCTTATCCAGGCGTCCGTAACTTTAATGATATTAACTTATCCCAACAGTCTAAAATTGATACAAGCGGAGTCGGTGGGGGTGCAATTTCCCTACGAGGTCGGCAAATAAGTTTGACTGACAATTCTGTTATTACTTCTACAACTTGGGGAAATGAACCGGGCAATAATATTTTAATTGAAGCAGAACGGTTGCGAGTTCAAAATGGCTCCTCAATTTCAACTGCAACTTTCGGAGCAGCTTCGGGTGGAGATTTAACTGTTAATACCTCCGAATCTATTGAACTTATTGGTACTGACAATATTGTCAATATTATTTTATCTTTATTCTCTAAACCTGATATCCCTATCTTACCAAAAGATGGCTTATTGACCGCTAGTTTTGGAAGTGGTCAGGGAGGAGATATCACCTTAACCACAGAAACATTGACAGCACTCAATGGAGGTTTAGCTTTTACAGCCGCTTTTGCCGATGGCATGGGGGGAAATTTAATTTTAAATGCTAAAGATGTCAATATTATTAATGCGGGATTAATGGCAGGTACAGCTAATTTAGGTACAGCCGGAAATATAACGCTGAATACTCAAACATTAAGAATGCGAGATAGTAGCGTTATTGTAACAGTAACCCTAGATGAAGGCGACGCCGGAAATTTAACCGTTAATGCTACGGATGCGATTGAAATGTTAGGCCCCCTAGAATTACCAGAGACAAAATATTTGGCTCAACAGAGTATAGGAGTTGGAGCAACAGCATTAACCTCTGAAGCTTATGGAAATGGAGATGCTGGAGATTTAACTGTCAATACTCGACAACTGACTTTAAATAATCTTGCTTATATTACTGCATCAACAATAGGAACAGGTCAGGCTGGGAATTTAACAGTGAATGCAGAACAGTTACAGTTGTCAAATGGAGGTGCTATAGAATCAGCTACAATGGGTTTCAATTCCGGGGGAAACTTAATCATCAATGTTTCAGATACAGTAGAAATGGGAAGTTATCCAACTAAACAAGGAAATTCCAACAGCATTATAACTGTTTCAACTAGAGGTGCAAGTGCAGCAGGGGACTTAACTCTAAATACCCGAAGATTAATGATTCGAGATGGAGGACGAATATCAGCAATAACATTTGACTCTGGAAATGGTGGAAATATTGATATAAATGCCTCAGAATCTATTGAGATTATCGGTTTTACTCCAGAAGAATCTGATGCTTCTGGAATTTTTGCTAGTGTTCAACCCAGTACAAATCAAAATCTCGGTAATGGTGGTAATATTCAAGTTAAAACTGGACAACTCACTTTAGAGAATCAAGCAATAATTACAGCCAGTGGACAAGGAAAAGGTAATGCTGGAAATATTGATATTCAAGCGGATGCTATTTCCCTGAGTAATAGTCAAATTAGAGGGATAACAGCAGCAGGCGAACGGGGTAATATTAACCTGCAATCTCCTCAAATACAGTTAAGGCAAGGAAGTTCAATCTCGACGAATTCCAGCAATAGAAATGGGGGAAATATTACTATTAATACCGAGAATTTAGTAGGATTAGAAAATAGTGATATTACAGCTAATGCAGTACAGGGAAATGGGGGACGAGTTGTGATTAATGCTCAAGGAATCTTTGGAACAAATTATCGACAACAAGAAAATCCGAACACCAGCGATATTACAGCAACCAGTGATTTAGGAGCAGAATTTAACGGTACAGTTGAGCTTAATATTCCAATTGTTGATCCCACTTCTGGGTTAGTTGATTTACAGGAAGGTTTTGTTAATGCAGAAACATTAATCGATCAACGTTGTCACCCAGGAAATCCCCAACGGAGTAGTTTTATTATTACTGGAAGTGGGGGTTTACCCTTAAATCCTACCACAGACCCCCTGAGTTCTGATCAAGGTTGGGTTGATCATCGGTTTTCAGATCAACAAATATACCCTAATTCTCAAGTAAAGTCAAAAGAGATTGTAGAAGCACAAGGTTGGATTATTCATGAAAATGGTACAATTGAATTAGTGGCTGAAACTACAAATTCCCGTCCTAATTCTTCATCTATTCCTACTCCTTCTTGTCCTGAATTATAGCAATACTCAATTAGAAACAGGAAATTAGAGTTCAAAGTCCCCCTTTTTAAGGGGGATTTAGGGGGATCTAATCTATGATGTAATCAGTAGTTCCTTGACTTTTATTGAGTCCTAGATCCCCCCTAACCCCCCTTGGAAAGGGGGGAACCGGATTCAAACTCCTGGTTTTTAAGAGGGATTTAGGGAAATTAAATCTATGATATAATCAGTAGTTTTTAGCGATCGCTAATATCCCGGTTGAAGACAAAACCCCTACGATAAAATATTATAACCTATTTATGAAATCTATTTTTTACAAATTTAAGTTTCTTCTATTTATATTACTGGGAGTAACTTTCATCTTACTTTTAAGTCTAGCTAAACCTCTGGTTGGATTAACTTCAACTCCTTTACACCTAGAAGCGCAACACTTAACAGCACAAGGACATCAACAATTAAATTTGGGTCAAGCTGAAATGGCTTTAGAAACCTGGAAAAAAGCCAATCAACTTTATACTCAATTAGCGGATAATGAAGGAATAATCGGAAGTCAAATTAATCAAAGTCTGGCGTTACAAGCTCTAGGAAATAATTATCAAGCTTGTTTGATTTTAACTTCAGCACTTGAAATCAAAAATAATAACCAAATTTGTCAGAGAGGAGGAAAAGAAACAGAGGCTTTTTCTCAACTTCAAGGAACAATGGTACAAGGAATTGCTTTACAGAATTTAGGAGATATTCTCCGCAAATTAGGAAAGTTGGATTTATCCTATATAATTTTAGAAAAAAGTCTAAAAATTGCTGAATCTTTTAATAACAATGAGCAGGTTAATGGAATTATACTCAGTTTAGCCAATACCGAACAAGCTCAATATCAACAAAAATATGATTTATACAAAAGAACTGGGTTATCTCAGAATCTAAAAAATGCGATCGCGCAAGCAGAAATAGCCCTCAAACACTATCAACAAGTCGCCACTCAAACCGAAAAATCTCTCCAAGTTAAAGCGAATCTAAATCAACTCGATTTACGTCTGGAATTGAAAGCTGCGTTAAATAAATTTGTCAACGAAGATAATCCCGATATTCAAACAATAATTAACCAAAATCAAGCTCAAATCTCTACTCTGTCTGAACAATTTATTAAAGATTTATCTATTTTTTCAGAATTTTCAGCTATTCAAAAAATTTATGCTCAACTCAAGTTAGCTCAAATTTTTAGTCAGTTGGAAACTCCAAAATATTTAGATGCTGCTTGGAATCTAACTGAATTGGCTCTGGACAAAGCCAATGAAATTGACAACAGAAGATCTCAATCCTATGCTTTAGGAATATTAGGAAAATTATCTCAACAGAAAAATCAATTTTCAGACGCTCAAAGATTAACTCAATCTGGTTTAAGTTTAGCTCGTTCTATACAAGCTTGGGATATTGTTTATCAGTTTGATTATCAGTTAGGACAAATTTATGAAACCCAAGGAGAGGTTGAAAAAGCGTTAAGTTTTTATCAAGATTCTCTGGAAATCTTAAACAAAGTTCGTCCTAATGTTTTGGTTTCAGAATTAGATACTCAATTATTTTTCATAGAAAAAATTAAGCCAATTTATGAAAGCTATATTTATTTACAACTTCAAACTCCCACCCCCGAAAAATTACAAAATATAACTCAAGTTATTTCTGAATTTCAAAAAATTGAACTAGAGAATTTTTTACAATGCAATATTCCAGAAAAAAAGGATTTAGATAGAACAGTTCCGGTTATTTATATGTTAGTTTTGGAAACCAAAAATAAAGTTGTTATTATTGTTCAGGGAACTAAACCACTTGAGTATCACCTTTATATTGCTGACTGGGAAAAGCTAAAAGTTGCTATTAATAAATTACAAGATACTTTACAAAAAGGAGAATTTGGGAATAATGCTTCCCAGGATTGGTTAGATGCTAATACTCTCCAACTTTATCAGCTTTTAATACAACCGCTTGAACAATTTTTACCTTCTCAAGGAACCTTGGTTTTTGTTTTAGATAGTTTGTTACAAGGAATTCCCTTCTCTATTTTAACAGATGAAAAACATCATTATTTGATTGAAAAATACACTTTAGCTTTCAATTTAGGTTTTCTCCTCGAATCCTCCCCTCCTTTATTTAAACAACCTCCAAAATCTTTTCTAATTGGTTTAACCCAAGCTAATCAAGATTTGTCTAGCAATTTTAAACCTTTAGAAAATGTTAAAGATGAAATTAAAAATATTAAAGCTGAAGTTAATTCCAGTCAAGTGTTACTGAATCAGGATTTTACCAAACAAAATTTTACTTTACAATTCAATCAATCGAATTTTTCTGGCTTACATATTGCGACTCATGGCGATTTTAGTTCCGATCCAAATCAAACATTTATTCTCGCCTATGATGGCAAGATCTATTTACAAGAATTAGATCAATTGCTGAGAAACAGAAATCAACACAATTTTACTTCTATTAAATTAATGGTTTTGAGCGCTTGTCAAACAGCCACCGGAGACCGTCGCGCCAGTTTAGGGTTAGCGGGTGTTGCTATCCAAGCTGGCGCGGAAACTGTGGTAGCAAGTTTATGGAAAGTTAGCGATCGCTCTACTGCTTTACTCATGCGTTTATTCTATCAAAATTTGAGAAAACCTAATATGACAAAAGCAGAAGCTTTGCATCAAGCTCAACTCCAATTACTCAAGAATAGGGAATATCAAGATTTTAATTATCCCTATTATTGGGGAGCTTTTATTTTAGTTGGAAATCGACTTTAACCATTACATTCGATTTGTAGATCCCCCCTGGGAAAGCAGGGGGTTTTCATTTTCAAAAATGCGATCGCTATCTTCAAAATTGTTTTAATCAAAAAAGAGCATCAGTTGGCTTTTGGGGCAGTAAATCTTCACTCTCCAGACCTACGGTTGAAATAATCTACCCCAACCTGTTCCGGGCCCCTCTGCTGTCCAGCGATAGGTCATTTCATATTGACTGTAAATGGCACCTTTGCCATTTTCTACCGCCCCTGTATAACGATCATTGAGAGAACCATAAGGATCATTAACAATGAAATCTCCCTCTTCAGTTCGCCCTCGGACAACAATCATGTGACCCCCAGAAGGATGTTCCGTTGTCCCCCGATGCAAAATACCAATCACAACAGGACGGTTGGCTTCTAGTTCCCGATAAACATCCTCAAAATCGAGATCCGTATGCCAAGCACTATTTAAACCAAAATGCGATAAAGCTTGAGTTTGAACTTCATGATCTGTGGTATCGCCATATTCAAAGACCATTTCTAAGTAAATATCATCTCCATCTTTTCCAGGTAAAGTTCCAGGTCGGAAATACTCTAAACACATCGCACAGGAGGAAGAATTACAAGTTCTTTCAGGATCTCGATAATTATCAGTTTGAGGAAACCAAGGAACAGGAAGTAAAATTTTCTTGGGTTTGATTTGAAGCTGGGGATTGCAAATTTCTACATCCTGAGTGTGAACAAACCAAGTATTTCTTCCCTTAAAAGATTGAGCTAAAAAGGCAACTTTCAGGTAATCTCCGGTTTGGTACGCATAGGAAGCCACCTCAAAAATATTACCTTCTGTGATATCAACTTGTTGTTCTATGGAAAGTTCTGTAACATCTTCTATGATAAGTCTCAGAGTAGTGGTATGAACAAATTTAAGGGTTAAAGCAGGTTTGGATTGGGTAGGGGTTTGACTTTTTTCTCGTGAATTAATGACTTCACAGGCTTTTTTATAATATTGTTGACGATCTTCTAAGCCGTTGTAGCCGCCATTAACTCGTAGTGTAATTTCTTCAACCGTTGCACCGCGATCGCAAACTTCATTCATGCTATTATTGTACCACCAAAAGCCTGCACTGGTAAATGGATAAGTCTCTGCGACATAATCACAACCCTGCATAATGTTGGCATCACCAATCGCCTGACAAAAGGCTTGATAATTATTTCGTCCGGTTAGCTGAAGCACCCCAGCACCTTTATATTTAGATCCATCACCTGAACAAGTATTTCCCAGTTCACTTCGTCCTTCCAAATAGTCACCCTCATCAAGCTCTTTTAACCATTTCAAACCCCCTGATTCATGGGCGATTTGGCTGAGAAAATGGCAAAGTCTAGGGGGAGTATTGATTTCATAATGATTTAAGCAACAATTGAGATCGTTCAGTTCATCTTTTGTAATGGGATTGTCAAAGATTCTTTCGGCTTCCTCTTGGTTAATGAATAACTGAATACCTTGATCGGGAAGAAATAATTCTTGAGATTCATTTAATTGTATTCCTTCCCAATGTTGAGTAAACGCATAAAAAGTGCCACTATTTGCTGCTAAAAAAACCTTAATATGTCCATTATCAGCAGGTTCAATTGCTTCAAAGCCATAGGTTTTGCCCGCCGGAACGATGACGATTTGTTCAGGTTTAAGTTGAGATGACTCAACCGGAAGTTTTTTTAACTTAGTATTCACTTTTGCAGTAATTTGTTTCATACCTATTACCACGTCAATTGCTTGAATTAGTATTATTGATCTCAATACAATGACGAATTTAGGCTAGGAATTCTGATTTTTTTGAGTTAGTTTTCAGGAGGCTCTGGCTTTGATTCAAGTATAGAATCGTGGGAGTCTGCAATTTCATCATCTTTGGAGCTTAAAGTCGTTAGAGTTGCTGATAAAAATCCTAAGAGAGACCCTAATATAACATTAAAAGATTGATTGGCTATATTGTTAACATTTTCCATGTTTTGGATCTCAACTTCCAATAATTCCTGATAAACATCTAATTGCTCTGATGTTTTCATGAGATCTAAATTTTTAATATGCTCTTCTCGGCTAGCAAAAGCATTATTATAAAAAAATGTTACTCCTCCTGTAAAACTTAATAAAATACTATAAATTACTAAAATAGTATACCAAGGAGATCCGACAATTGAGCTTTTTTTCTGATCCAAATCTCTTTGATTTGATGCTTTTATTGGGGGATTTAAGAGTTCTTCTTTTTGAGAATATTTTTCTTGAAACTCAGATAGTTTTTCCATAAAATTTATTTCTGTTAACTTATTCTATATTTTGTTGATATTATCATTTTTTTTATGATTATTTTTTTGAGCTAAAGTAGTTGATAAAAAAGACACGATAGCCCCCAGCACAACATTAAAAGACTGTGAACCTATATTATTCTCATCTTGAGAAGTTTTGGCATCGTTTTGCAAAAGCTCTTCGACGAGTTTAAATTTTTCCTGATCATCATATACCTTTGTAATTTTAGCAATATTCTCTGCTCTAGTTGCAAAGATATTATTATAGAAAAAAGTAATATAGCCTGTAATAAAAAACAAGACCATATACGTTGTAAGTACCGCGTACCAAGTTCTACTCATTGAATTTTTTAATGAACTGGACAAAACTAAACTGGGTTAATCAACCCTGTTTGACTTCTGGTACTAAAACGATTATTGAAGACACGTTCTGAAATTTTAGACTTAAAGATGTTTTATCGGACTTAAGGCCCTCTATACAACCCGATTCAAGCCTAATCCGGTTGACTGAACATGAAGCATAGTCAACAGAGCGATCGCCGTCGTTTAATCGAGCTAGAGAGACAATGAAATAATATTGCTCTATTATAGATTTAATAGAGATCATGTATCAGGGTGTAAGTTAGAAAACCCTTAACACTAGATAACCCTCCCATGACTTTTGAAGAAGCAGTGCGATTTGTAGACTCAACCCTAGAGTCTAAAACCGGTAAAAAACTAACTCTCACTGAAAAAAACATCCTCCAAGCTGCCTGGAATAACGAAACCTACAGCAACGTTGCTGAAAGCTTATATCTAAGTATTGGTCATATTAAAGATTTAGCCTCCCGATTATGGCAACGCCTTTCAGATACCTTCAGGGAAAAAATCACCAAAAATAACTTTAGACGACTCATAGAAGAGCTTTATGTCACCCAGACTTTCCCTGAAGAAAAAATAGCAGAAAACGATACAGATGAAAGTTTAACCTCCAAAGGGAATATTTTAATTATTGGCGATCTCATCCAAAACTTGCAACTTTTAACTGAAGTATTAAGTAAACGGGGTTATAAAGTTTGCAGCATCCCCAATGGGAAGATAGGATTAAGAACAATCCACAAGCACCCACCCGATGTCATTTTACTCGATATTAAAATGCCGGAAATGGATGGGTATGAAATCTGCAAAATTCTAAAAGCCGATGAAGTGACCTCAGAAATTCCGGTCATTTTCTTAAGTGGGTTAGATGAAATTATCGATAAAGCCAAAGCCTTTCAAGTCGGTGGCGTTGACTTGATCACCAAACCATTTCAACCCGAAGAAGTCATTGCTCGAATTCAAACTCAACTGGCTTTCCAACAACAAAAACGCCAGTTAAGAGAACAAATTGAAAAACATCAACAAACCGTAAAAATTCTCTATCAATCTCGCGCTGTACTTACCAGTTTACTCAATAGTTCTCAAGATGGAATTGCCGCCATACAAACAGTGAGAGATCTAATGACCGAAGAAATTAACGATTTTCGCTGTTTGGTAGTGAATCCCATTTTTGCAAAGTTATTAGGTCAAAAACGAAAAGACCTCATAGGTAAAACCTCCCTCAAAAAATTGCTCAATCAACTGATTCCGACCTTGTTTGATTCCCTGATCAGTGTCGTTGAGACAGGAGAAATGATCGAAAAAACATTTTATTGGGAAAATAATGACCAGCAGAACTGGTACTATTTGACTGCTATAAAATTTGGAGACGGTTGTTCAATTACTATTCACGATATCACAAATTTGAAAATCATTCAATTTAAAAGGCAGATGGAAATGTATTTAGAATAAACTCCTATTTTCTCAAGAGTTGAGTTGGTATTGCACGGTTGTTATCAGTTTCAGTTTATTGGAGTTAAAACCGGAATTTAACTTGATATTATTACTAATACCCAAGCTAAACTATAAAATCCGGCAATTTCTCAAAAAAGCCAACTTTTCCGAACTTAGAGATCCGACTTTCTGCTATTGACACAGACAGGGTAAACGACGGATGATATTGTAACAATGAAATTTGGAAAAGCTAATGCAGTCTTGTGAAGCAAATTTTTCTTGGCTCTACAAGATTATTTGGTGCATTTTACGATTCAATCTGTTTTCAATTTTATTCAAGAAAGCTTTGATAAGACTTAACTCAATTTCACACAATCCTAAATAAATCAAGTGCTTTTTCAGCACTAATCATCAACTGAACATGATGAAAAACAGTTTGACTGGCAAAAACTTAAACCACACCCAGATGCTTATATCATCTTGCCATTTAGCTCCTAATTCTCGCCATCTATCTAAAGATATAGATTTAGATTTTGGGGAAGAAGAACCCATTTTATTAAAACGTCTTTCTTTAGGCGATGACAATGCCTTTTGGCAATTATGGCAACAGCATCAAAAATACCTGTATTATCGCTGTCTAAGCTGGATGGGAGGAAATCCTATTGAGGCTGAAGAAGCACTCAGCCTAGCAATGCTAAAAGCCAGAGATAAATTACCAAACTCGGCAGATAAAATTACAAATTTCCGTGCTTGGCTGATCCGCCTTACCCATAATCTTTGCGTAGATATCCATCGTGCGCGTTGCAGAAAGGCAATCAGAATCGAGACTGTTGAAGAAGACGAAGCGGTTATCTCTAACTTTGACTGTCCCGAATCAGCTATTCTTCGTGATGAGTTAGGACAGGTGATTCGTAGTGCTGTAGATACTCTTCCTGAACGACTTCGCATTCCTTTTATCTTACGTTACTACGAGCAAGTTTCCTATCCAGATATTGCTCAACAACTCGCCATATCCCAAGATATAGCGCTACGCGCTATGGTTAGGACAAAAGTATGATAAGATGCAGTAATACCTCAATATCGGAAAATAGTTATGCCGGCACCTTATAGTTACGATTTACGCTCCAAGGCGATCGCAGCCGTGAAAAGAGGAGAAAAGAAAATAGAGGTAAGTCGTTTCTTTAAAATAAGTCGCAACACATTAGATCTGTGGCTGAAAAAAGAAAGAGAAACAGGAGACTATCAGGCTAGCCGACAGGTAGGAGTAGGAACTCAACCGAAAATTCAGGAGTTAGAAAAATTTAAAGAATTCGTGAAAAAAAATAGTGACAAGACTCAAAAACAAATGGCCCAATTATGGGGGTGTGAGGCGACGCAACAGAATATTAGTTATGCTTGTCGAAAACTGGGTATAAGTCGAAAAAAAAAACTTATGGGTATCGAGAAAGAGATGAAGAAAAAAGACGAGAATTTCTTCAAAAACTAGAGGGAATAGAAAGGAGCAGAAAAGTTTATGTAGATGAAGCGGGATTTGATAATAGAGAGGATTACCCGTATGGCTACAGCCCGATAGGGGAAAGATGTTATGCACTCAAGTCCGGTAAAAGAAGAGAAAGAGTCAGTTGGCTATCAGCATTGAAAGAAGGTAAATTATTGGCTCCTTTAACCTTTGAGGGGTCATGTAATAAAGATTTATTTGAAACCTGGTTAAAGAATTGTTTGCTGCCAGTGCTAGAACCAGGAGACATTATTATTATTGATAATGCCAGCTTTCATCAAGGGGAATATATCAAAGAACTCGTCGAAGAAGCCGGATGTAAAATTTGGTATTTGCCCCCATATTCTCCCGACTTGAACAAGATTGAAAACTGGTGGGCTGTTTTAAAGACATGGATGAAACAGAGATTAAACGAATTTCAAACCGTCAGAGAATGCGTGGATGCTGCATTTAGAAATTGTCCTAACGTATGCGCGTAGCGCTATAATGCTTACAAACGCATCCAACAGGCACGAGATAGACTGCAAAAGTGCCTGAGAAGGTACTTGTCAGGGATAGAAAATTTTCCGTTAAGTTCCTCCAAAACCTCTAATAAAAATAGTAATTTTTTAGGGGATGATTTAAAAATAGACTCTCCCATATCGAGAGATCCCGGGTGCATTTTCGCCGTCATTAATTATCAATTAACAGCGACATGCGTAAAAAAACTATCTCATCCGTCCTATCCATCATTCGGTCTTCAGGGATGGAGATAAATATTGATTTAGTTTTAGACGAAAAGCCAATTCGAACGAACCAAAAAATCAAAACATTAAGTCAGTACGTGCAGCAGTATCCTTCTGGATGGAAAAAACGCTTAGAATTGGCGAATCTGCTATACACAAATGGTTGTTGGCAACAGGCAATTCAAGAGTATCGGCAAGTCATTGACCGACAGCCCCAATTCCTTGAAGTGCAGTTGAAATTGGGGAAAATGTTGCAGTTAATGGGACAAAAGACTGATGCCGTAGCAGTTTATGAGAATGCCTTGTCCTTGATACACCATGAGGCAACTCGACAGCATATCAGTGGATTAATTGCAGTTTGTCGGGATGACATTCAGGAAGCAATACTAGCTTTTGAGTCAGCCACTTCCCTAGAACCCGACAACGTTGCTCACTGGTTGGCTTTGGGGCGGTTGCAGATGCAGAGAGAGGATAGGGTTGCAGCATTGCGAACATTTGAGACAATTGTGTCAATTCATCCCGATGATCTGGTCGCACTGATTGATCGCTATGATGCGCTTCTCGTCTTGGGTAAGATTAGGGCAGCCCAGGACTGTTTAGACCGCTTGGTCGAGTTAGCGTCTGAAGATTTCCGGGTACTCAAACGACAGATCGAAAATCGTTGCTGGATGAGGTTGGTATTCGGAGAACTGGGGAAGCAGACCAAACAGATCATTAACTTGGCTCTGCGACTCGCTCCCGATGCTGTAGATACTTGCGAGTTACTAGCCTATTATCACATTTTCCAAGGGGATTGGGCTACAGGAGTCGGGGTCTTGGCTCAGTTTACAGAGAAACACCCGCATCATCCCAGGGGTTGGTATTCCTATGGGCGGTGCTTGTTCCACACTGGGGATTATCAACAGGCTGCATCAGCCATGCTGAAAGCTTATCGTCTCTACCCCAAAGATTGTGAAATTTATCGGGCGTTGTGCGAGATTTTACCTTTTATCCCTCCTTTAACCCATCTCCTTGCACCAGAGGGGAGTAATGGGATGTCTATCTCGCTGGCTTTGATTGTAGAAGAGATGCTAGAGCGTTTTCCTCAACGCTGGAGCGTTTGGACGACAGCAGGGCGAGTGCTGGTGGAACATTTTCAGGAAATTGACCGGGGGTGTGGTGTTTCTGCACAGGCGACGCAACTTCAGCCCCAGTTGCCGGATGCTTGGTTTCGGCATGGGCGGGTGTTGGCACTGGCCGGAAAACACCAGGAGGCAGTTGAGGCGTTGACACAAGGATGGCAGTTGTTGCCAGATGCGGGGGATTATTTGCCATCTGTGTTAGTGGCGGTGTGGTTCGGGGAGAGTTATCGGGTATTGGGGGATGAGGCGAAGAGTCGGGAGTGGTGGGAAGTGGCTTGTCAGCAAGCGTTGGCACTGATGGAGTTCGATCCAGCTACGGTTTGTTATTGGCTTGGGAAAGCATTACAAGGATTAGGGGATATCAGGGGGGCGGTGGAGGCTTATCAACGTAGTTTAAATCAGCAGTTGCTCTATCCGTTTCGGGGGGAGGTTGAAAACGCACTGAAGCAGTTGCAAGTTAGGTAAGAAAAAGGTTCTAGTAATAGGGATCTGAACTTAAGAAAGAACACTTCCTAACTCGCAAAATTCAGAAAGTGACTACTGGAATTGTCTTAAGTACAGAAGACAAAAGTTCCAATCCATCACTCGTAATAGAGGTAAAAATTACTATGCCAGTAACAACCGCAATCAAAATAGATGTCAATCAAACGATAGACCAGATCAAAGGGCTTGTTACATACGACAAAAAATATGTGATTGAAGTTATCAACAAGACTCAATATACCCTCGAACGTATAGGTGCTTATAATGACTCAGAAAATTGGCCACTTGGCGATATCCAACCGAGTGAGTTAGGGGTGGCACAATTTGACTGTAATTCTTTCTCCTTTGCAGTGAACTATAAACTAAAAGGAGGATGGGGTTGTATACAATTTGCAGCTTCCTGGCCTCTTGTCGGTAAGCGGAAAATTGCTATCGGTGGTATTAATCAAGACGGTAATGAGCCAGCCAACAAAGTTTGGGATCAGATGAATGATCCCTACGATAAATCTTGTTCTAATGGTTCTGTGAAAGTTCGCGCTTTTATGAGAGAAGAAGGAAAATCGATCACATGGATTTATGAAGTAACAAACGAATAGTTTTTGCTGGAAGTTTGAACGCTTAAGTAGAAATCATGTAACGCTTCGTGATTTAGATTGGCTCACGCTCGGAAAGTCAGTGAACGAAGCCGTTGCCAACTCAGGTAACGGCTTCCTCTTCATCAATCAACCTCTAATTCAATAATTCAATTCGTCTTATTATTAACACTAGGTTGATGGATAGAATCAAGATTTCCGAAAAAAGTTAATTCAAAAAAATCAGAAATTGATAATTGGAATCGTCTAATCAGTAGAAGACAGGAAAAAGCAAAATTAATCTTGTCTCCGGTTCAATACCGATACAAAACGTTGAGCAACCGACAAGAAAATTATGAGGTTCAAGCATGGCAGTCACACAGAAAAACGTCACTGATATTTCAGCATTACCCGGACTTGACAAACTGTGGTCTGAAACCCAAGGCGACTCCCAAATCTGTGTAGCCATTCTTGACGGTCCAGTAGACCAATCTCATCCTTGCTTTGACGGTGCCAACCTTACCCGAGTACAAACCACAATTTCAGAGGCAGCCAGCACCGGGCTAATGTCGAGTCACGGAACGCACATTACCAGCATCATCTTCGGTCAGCATCACAGTGACGTTCTTGGTATTGCTCCGGGCTGTCGCGGATTGATTGTGCCAGTGTTTTCCGATCATTCCAGAGGTTCGCTCTCACAAATCGACTTAGCACGAGCGATCAACCAAGCAGTTGAAGCAGGTGCTCATGTCATCAACATTAGTGG
This sequence comes from Planktothrix serta PCC 8927, assembly GCF_900010725.2. NCBI lineage: Bacteria > Bacillati > Cyanobacteriota > Cyanophyceae > Oscillatoriales > Microcoleaceae > Planktothrix > Planktothrix serta. The sequence goes on from NZ_LR734850.1 coordinate 88,114, forward strand.
TGGCGAACTGACTCAATCAGGCGAAGCAGACCCAATTCTGGCAAACGCAGTGCGTTCCTGCACTGAAAACAACGTTCTCATCGTTGCGGCTGCGGGCAATGATGGCTGCGAATGCCTCCACGTTCCGGCAGCACTAAATTCAGTTCTCGCTGTTGGTGCCATGAATGCTCAAGGATTGCCCTTCGATTTTAGCAATTGGGGTGAAACCTATCAAACTCAAGGCATTCTCGCTCCAGGTGAAAACATCCAGGGGGCGGAACTGGGGGGCGATATTGCCCTGAGAAGTGGTACCAGCTTTGCGACTCCCATTGTATCTGGAATTGTGGCGCTGCTCCTGAGCGTGCAACGGCAACGAGGCGAAAAGCCAGACCCCCACGCTATCCGTGAGGCTCTTCTCCAGAGTGCTTTGCCTTGCAACCCAGAAACGGGTTCAGATTGCCGTCGCTTTTTAGCCGGAAGTCTCAATATTCCTGGGGTTCATGCCCTGATCGCACAAGGAGGAAAAACAGAATTGTCTGAGGAAAACTTAGAGCAACCGATGATTCAACCGAGTGAGGCAACTTGCCTTGAACTAGAAGCATCCGCCAACCCGCTATCAGATGTAGGCGTGCTGGTGCCAGAAGTCACCCCATCTGAATTGGTCTCAGGAACAGTAAATCATTTGGAAAATACGGAAAAGACAATGACTATAATGCCTAGTCAACTAACAGCACCGTCTGTCACCTCCAGTGGCGTCGTCGCCTCTGAAAACTGCGGCTGTAGCGGTGTCGGTGTAAAATCCCTTGTTTATGCGATGGGAACAGTGAGTTACGACTTCGGCACTGAGGCTCGTCGAGATAGCTTTAAGCAGCTTATGCCAGATGTTGAGGGAAATCCGCCCTTCCCAGCTAACCCCTACGTCGTTAGCCAGATGGTGGATTATCTTGAACAAAATCCCTACGAAGCAAAATCGCTGATTTGGACGTTAAACCTAGAGCTAACACCCATTTACGCCATTGAGCCTGTTGGCTCTTATGCCGAGTTAGCTTATGAGCATCTGATTTCAGCTATCAAGGGGCAGATCAAACCTGACAACGATCCTGATTATGTTTCCAGGGTTTCAATTCCTGGCGTATTGACAGGCAAGACCGTCAGACTATTTTCTGGGCAAGTTGTTCCCGTGATTGCCCCGGAAGTTCGGGGGATGTACGAGTGGAACGTCAACCAATTGGTCACACTAGCGGTTGAAGCAGCAAGAACAGCAATGCCCCAGGCTCAAGCTAACCAGCAGGAGCAAGCGACGCGAGCTTCTCTGAAGGAATTTCTCAATCGGATGTACTACGAATTTCGGAATCTAGGTCAAACATCTCAGGAGCGGGCGCTGAATTTCGCGGCGACGAATGCGTTCCAAGCAGCACAGGCGTTAACTGAGGCAACGGGTAAGGGGATGCAGCTTGACCGTATTGAAACCGAAAAAAGCCCATTTTGTCGGATGGATTCAGATTGTTGGGATGTCAAACTGAAGTTTTTCGACCCTGAGAATGATCGACGAGCGAAAAAAGTATTTCGATTCACGGTGGATGTAAGCGATCAAATGCCCGTCACGATTGGCGAAGTCCGTACCTGGTCTATATCTGACTAAAATATCCTTCAATAGCTCACATTTAAAACTTTTTTAAAGTCCGTACAAACAGGAGTATTCAGATGAATTATTTGCCTAAGCAATCTCAACCCATTGCTCGGAGTCTCAACACGACATCCCCCTTATTAAAGAGTTCAGGGGTCAGCAGTTCCGATTTCATGGACTGTTACAAGCTAAAAGGTATGGCGAGAAATATCTGTATGGCTGCTTATTAGAAATCGGGGATTGCCCTTCAAAAATCATTTAAACAGGAGAAAACGCGATGAAAGTTCCGATTCAAGCCGGACACATACCGCGTTACCCGTGGTAAGTGTTCGGAAACAAAAAAAACAAGCAAACACTCAAGAAAAAATTAGGAAAAGTTATGAAACTTCCCAAACAAGTTGCCCCTGTGGAACGGACGCTGACTCCCTCTGCAATTTCAGGACAAAGTGGTGTTGAAGCCAGTGCCTGGTATGACACCCTTCTGGACATTGCCAAGAAAGCAGTTCCCATTGTATCCAACGTTCTGGGCAGTCTGTAATTCAGGCATCTTCATCAGCCTAACTAAACAGTTGTAACAACATTCCTCGTTCGGCAGTTGACAACCACAACCCAACGAGTTCTAAAAACATTAAGGATAAAGAGGCAAAATCATGAACCTTCCCAAACAATCTGCACCCGTGGAACGGACTCTCGCTCCCTCTGCAATGTCAGGACAAAGTGGTGTTGAAGCTAGCGCCTGGTATGACACTCTTCTGGATGTTGTCAAGACCGCTGCCCCAATTGCTGCACCAATTCTGACCTCTCTGATCTAATTCTGACTCATGCTCTCTAGCGTGGGTTACTAACAAACTGTAACCCGATCGCTGGCTCGGTGGTTGTATGGTGTACAAACACCGAGCTTCTCCAAAAGGGTCACAGAACCTTCGCTGCTAACTAAACTTCCGAATGAACTGCCGCTAAAAAACCACACAATGCTGACTTCTTTACCCGTTGAATCTATCTCTGATACTGCCTTCTTAACAGCTTTCTATCGGGCTTTGGAAACCGAGTGCCCAGATTCTCTGTTCCAAGATCCCCACGCCCGAATTTTAGCTGGGGAGCGGGGTGAAAAGCTCGTTGAGGCAATGCCGGGGGGAAAATCAGGAGCAGCAGGCTGTGCCGTGCGGACTTGCGTGATGGATGAGTTGATTCTGCGGACGGTTCAAGAAGACGGCATTGATACCGTGTTGAATTTAGGAGCCGGTTTGGATACAAGACCTTATCGACTGCCTTTACCAACTTCCTTGTATTGGTACGAGTGTGACTTGCCAGTTGTCCTCGCTTACAAAGCCGAAAAGCTTGCTGGCGTGCAGCCCAGGTGCGTTTTGGAATCGGTTTCTTTGGATATTACTGACAGCATTACAAGGCAGACTTTCTTTCAGGATGTTGGTAGGGTCGCAAAACAGGTACTAGCGGTTACGGAAGGTCTTCTTATTTATATGAGTACAGAGCAAGTCGCTGCACTGGCGACTGACCTTTACGCACAGCCCCAGTTTCGGTGGTGGTTGACGGATCTTGCTTCGGCAAGTGCGTTGCGTTATTTCCAGCAAAGCGTCAATCGTTCGCTGAATTCCAGTGACGCAACTTTGCGATTCGCCCCTGAAGAAGGAACTGAGTTCTTTCGGCACTATGGTTGGAAGAGCGTCGAATTGCGATCGCTGCTGGAAGAAGGCCAGCGCTTACAGCGAGAAATCTTACCCCAATCCCTGCTGACTCAATTACAAGCGCCGGAACATTGGGAAATTTGGCGGAAGATGTCTGGCTTCGTTTTGCTGAGGCGGCATTAAGGGTGAATTCAAGGTTGAGGTCTATCGTTGCAGAAGATACTGCAATGATTTAGGTCAATTTGTCCATTCATACAACATCAGAGGTTGTATTGGTATCCCTAACAAAAGGAGCACTTATGAAACTTCCCAACCAGTCTCTACCTGTGAACAGAAGAGAAATCATAGAGCCTGACTTGGTAGTGGTGTCTTTTAAAGATAGTAAAGGCAAGTGGCAACAACAATATCGTTATGTGCGGGGTTCTAATTCCGATCCGAATGAGTCCATGAAATTTTCAGAGACCCTTGACTGTGGGTGTGGGATATTTTCTGGGCTGTCAAGGGCGATGTGCTTTGCTGCTTGTGGCGTTTTTTAAGGGCAGAACCTTGGCTCAATTTGAGTTAGCTGTAGAAGTAAGGACACAGCCTCTCTACCTGATTTAGTTCAGAAATCAAATAAGTGATCGCCCCCCTTACACTAACTCCCACATCCACATAATTCTTTAACAATTAGGGGCTGCACCACCTTCTCGCAGTCCCGCTATCTGAAAAGTGATCGCTTAACCAGAAAACCTAATTAAACTGATAGTCAGGAGTAGAAATAATTATGACGTTCAAAATTCTCAGCTTAGATGGTGGTGGGATTCGGGGAATTTTATCTGCAACAATTCTTAAGCAGGTAGAGACGACACTACAAGAAAAGAAAGGACAGAAATTACATGAATATTTTGACTTAATTACAGGCACATCTACTGGCTCAATTCTAGCTGCGGGGATTGCTTGTCAGATGAACACTGAACAAATAATTAATATCTATCTGGAAGAGGGAAAAAATATCTTCTTAGAGTCGGTTCGTCAGCAGCGAAAATGGAGAAAAGTCAGTCAAGCGATGGGAAATCATCTGCTATACCCCCATGAGCAGGGAGAACAGGGTTTGGCTAAAATATTGCAGAAAAAATTGATTCACTCGCAGTTACATAAATCCCCAAAAATTAGCGAGATTAATAAACCTAATATTTTGATTCCTGCTTATGATGTTTATTCCCGAAATACAACGTGGTTTGTCAATAACTATCCCTCGGTTGGACAAGCCTGGTACGACCCGATAGACCTCTGGAAAATCTGCACTGCTTCAGCATCAGCACCAACGTTTTTTCCCCCTTATGAACTTCCCTATAATGCGGAGCAAAGTCTTCCCCATATTGATGGAGGAGTCTCGGCTAATAACCCAGCTTTACTTGCGATCGCCCATGCTTTGTTAATTGAAAAACAAAACGGATTAAAATTGAGTGATATTGCCGTCCTTTCCATTGGAACTGGCAATACAACTCGCCCCTACAAATACGATCAAATCAAAGAGTGGGGGCAACTGGGCTGGGCTAGTCATTTAGCTGATATTTTTATGAATCCTGCTGCAAAAAATTCAGAGGATATCTGTTACCAAATTATGGAAAGTGCAGGGGCGGATCATCTGCGTTTAAATTTTGATTTGAACGAGCACTTGCAAGCCGATCAAAAATCTGGTTACTTGCGGACTTTGCTCAACAAAAGCTATAATAAATATATTTTCAAAAATAAGAATGAGTATAAAGAAATTAACGAAGATATCGATAATCCTGATAATTGTGTAGACTTGATTGAGGCATCTGAATGTTATCTTGCTTGTGGTGAAGTCTATTATAAAAAGCAATGGATTCCAGTTGGAGAGGCTATTCAATGGTTTATTGACTAAGCATCGACTCTTGGATAGACGAAGGCGAGTCCCGTGAATATCTTAAAACAACTCTTAGAGTTGGGAGAAAAAAAAGTTTTTTCTTATCTTCTATCATTATGTACCAATCTTTTCTTCTAAAGTTCCCAGAGCCACAAATTTATGAACAAATACATTTTTCGTTTGACCAATCCGAAAAGCTCGATCCGTATCTACCCCATCTCCTCCAAAATTTTTCGCTCTCCAGGTTGAAGCGTTGCCACAAATCCATAGGTAGTGAGTATAATTGCGCCACCCAATGCCAGCCAGCTACTTTTGCCTTCCCGTAACCACTGCCAAACCAAATAGCCACCCCAATCTCACATAAGCCCGCAATGACAAAATAAAGCAGCGATCGCAAAATAACCATATTACACAGTAGAACTTTGAACTGTCCCGATCAATTTAGCTTAACATAGGGATAAAGTCGATTAATTTAACTATCTTTAGAAAGAGATTGATCAATCTTGAAATCTTAAAAACTCATCAAATATCTTGCCGAAACTGTTTACTTTTAGTCTATTCTTTGATGATCCATCTATAGATAGATTATGGGAGAACTGAAACTCGATTATAGTGAGATTAGCTGACTAAACAAATCTTAATATTTAGCTTAGGTCAGAATTAATCGTTAGGAAATAATCAGGAATTATCGTATGACAGCAACTTTGAGTCCCGATCAAGTGATTAAAGGGATATCAACCCATCTGCCTTCACTTTCTCAATCCGTTAATTTTATTGAGGCAGAACAGCACTTTATTCAATTGCTAAATTTAGAAAATCTCGATCAGGAAATCAGTATTAACCCAGAATTAGTAGAACCGTTTGAAGCCACACTCAATACAGCTTTATTAAGGGCTTATACCGAAAAAGTTGAAAATAATGAGATTAATTTAGCTCACTTATTTTTACACCGCATTCTTTATCGAATTAATCGGCTGAATTTGTTTTGGTATGATGATTTAAAGCACTATAGCAACGAACGGTCTTATTATTTAAACTGGGTGCGCGATCGCATTGAGGAAGTTTGGCAAACTTGGGAAAATGCCCAATTTGATCTCGAAGAATACAAACAACAAGATATTAAGCAAGCGTTAAATGAACGGAGCGAGGTTGATCTCGATCCAGCGATTAGTGAAAATAAATATTATTTGCGGCACGAAATGACCCTGGAAGGGTATAAACAGTTATTAGCGATCGCTTCTTTAGATGGATTAGTAGAAGCCAGTCGAATGTCGCGGATTTTGGGCGGTGCGAGTAACGAAATCCAAGCCACATTAATCTTAGTGTTACTCGAAGAATATGGCAATGGTCGTCTCAATCGAAAACATTCAACCTTTTTTGCTCAAATGATGGCAGAATTGGGGTTGGAGACGGAGCCAGAAGCTTATTTTAACATTGTCCCTTGGGAAGTTTTAGCCTCAATTAATCATAATTTTCTCCTAACAGAATGCAAGCGTTATTTCTTGCGTTATAACGGGGGCTTAACTTACTTTGAAATTGCTGGCCCTGCCATTTATACCGATTATAAATTAGCCGCAGAACGGCTCAAACTTTCAGATACGGCAATGGGGTATTGGGCATTACATATCCGCGAAGATGAACGTCACGGTCGCTGGATGTTAGACAAAGTTGCGTTACCGCTAGTGGATCGATATCCGAATGAAGCTTGGCAAATTCTACTCGGTTATGACCAAGAAAAAAGGATAGGCGATCGGGCTGGGGATGCCGTGATTAAAGCGGTTAAACAAGCAGAAAAATCTGTTAGCAATTCCTAATTCAATTTTCAACAATTTCCCATTAACATTTATCTCCCCATATTCATCATGCAAACCGGATTATTATCTTCCAATCAAGTTACAGAACCTTATTCTCCTGATCAAGTATTCTTCTGTCCTGAAGAATCTCAATTTTACTCTCAATGTATTGAGAAAATGGTATTAAATCAATGTACAGCCTTTGACTCAATTATTGAATTTGGAACGGGTGAAGGGAGTCCTGTGATTGATTGTTTACTTAAAACTCGATTTAAAGGCTGTATTCACGGCTATGAATTAAACATTGATGCTTGTAAATTAGCTCGGTCTACCCTTGAGAAATATCAGCTTAGAAACAAGTATATTATTCATAATGAATGTTTTTTTAGTGCTTCCCCTGGTTCCGCAAGTTATTTAATTGCAAATCCTCCTTATCTTCCGGCACCTGATAATGATTTATATCTGCCTGCCTTGCATGGGGGAATTGATGGGGCTACCATTACGAAGAAGTTGTTTACAGTGGGTTGTAAGAATGTTTTATTAATGATTGCGGCTTATTCTAATCCGGTGGAAACCATTGAGTATGCTCAAGCGCAGGGTTATCAAGTGGTTGATTTTATGATTTCACCGTTAAAGTTTGGTTACTATAGTTGCGAACCAAAAGTTAAACAAACCATTGAAGACCTTCAGAAAAAACAGAAAGCCTTTTATTCTGAAAATATCTACTTTTTAGCCGGGGTTCTGTTTAAGAAAGAAGATCCTTTAAATGTGGATTTATCAGCAGAATTGTTGAAGGTTATGACCGCTTTATAACACAAAGGCAGGAGTAGAATGCTTTCCCCCATTCTTCTCTCCAACAAAGTTCAAGCCTCGTTAGGGGATCTCTGCTTAATTCTAGTATATTTAATCGCTTTCACCAATCACTTTAGTCCAAGGAATAGGAACATAACCGAGGATTATAAATAATTCCTAAAAAATCATCACCTCCTGCATAAACAACGCGCCGGAAATCTTCTGGAAATTCTGCATAAAATTTTTCTCCCCATTTTCTCATTTATTCAGAAACCGGGTTTCTTAATTGAGCTTTTTGTTAATAGCAAAGGTTAGGGCAGAAACCCGGTTTCTCGCAAGCGCTGGGGGTGTGGGGTTCAGAAACCGGGTTTCTTAATTGAGCTTTTTGTTAATAGCAAAAGTTAACGCAGAAACCCGGTTTCTAGGAGGTAGTTAGATGTCCAATAATTTCCAAACCAGAAGCCTTGAAATAAATTTCAGGCTTAAAGCTAAAACCCGTTAAAACGGGTTAATAAAATAAATTAAGTCTTTAGTTATCTTTAGATAACTTCAGCTTTTAGCCCGAACTTTAGTTCAGGGCTAATCTCAAGCAATCTTTCTGTTAGTAGCTCATGTTAACGCCAAAATCCGGTTCATTGGAGGGGTGGGTGGGGTTTTAAAACTTCAAAAATAACCGATAACAGACGTTTCTGAACGGCGGGAGTTCTCAACACTTTTTTGTCCGCAGAAAACGGCTGCAACCCCAGCAAAACGACATCATATTTAGTTCCGATCTCGAACCCACTCGCCTCAAAAATCGGTTCGTATTCAGCCGGAACTGGGATATTTTCAATCCAATATTCACCGTGGACGGTTTGACTGTCAAAAAATGCGATGCCGAGATTGCCTTCTTTATAGCGAAAAAACTTAATTTTTCGGACTTGGCGTTCCTTTTTACCAACCAAATCTGACACCAGATCGGCGGCTCCCAAAATGTTTTTCAGATCGAACATAACCCAAACCTTCGATATGTGATCATGTGGGTGGTACAGGCTAGAAATCATTCCAACCTAGTTTCCAATCAATTAATCTCCCTAACGAGTAGGGAGTGTAAGAACAAAACATGACTTTATTCTGTCACTTGTGAATTAGGGGATCAAGTGTTAAGTTGGCAAATTTTTGGCTAGAAGTTGGGGGTTAAGGTAGATTATAACACAGAAAAGTCTTAAGCGATCGCGTCGGATGAAGATAGAACTGGGGTCAGAAACCGGGTTTCTTAATTGAGCTTTCTCTTAGTAGCAAAAGTTAACGCAGAAACCCGGTTTCTAGGTGGTAGTTAGGAGCATCAATCCTCATCAGGATTTTCTAAAATATTCCGCACGACATTTCCGCCAAATTCGTTACGTTTTTCAATCTCACTGACTTGTGTGGCAATTTGTTTAGCTATTTCAATGTCTCCTAATCGAGCTCTAATCAGTCCTGATGCTGCATAAGCATTAATATAAAGCCGAATATTAGGATCATCTAAACGTGCGGTTAATATCGGTTTTAATTGAACCCAATCTTCAGGTAGTAATTCTATGCGTTTCACCATTTCTAGCACTTTTGTCGCCACTTGCAAGGCTAAAGGATCGTTATGGGTATAAAAGAAATAGCGATAAGCTGACACCAATACATCAGGATCTTCATCCGCAATGGCGAGCGCCTGATTGATATAACCATCTGCAAGCTCTGGATTATTCCAATGAGTAGATGCCAGCACTAGCAATTGTTTGACGGTTTCAGGGACGGTATACCATGACAATCCATCAGCATTTGGGACTGGCGAAGTTTGGGTTTGATTTTGTGGCTTAGAAACAGGCATTATTCTGGCAACAATAGTATATCAGAATTGTAGAACATGGCAATTTCAAACCCCTTAACTGATTAACGCTGTACTCAAGCTCTACAAAGGCTAATCCATAAACCTTTCAGTAAATAACTTGGGGTGAGGTGCTAGTATTTTAACGCCAGTTTTAACTTACGAGGGGGTTTGGGGGAGCTATAAGTCTCACACTGAATTTCACGCTCACAAAAAAAACAACCAGAAATCAGTGTGGGTTACATGGACTCCCCCAAGTTAATTTTGCGTTTGTCAATCCCGACAAAATTAACAATAATATGTTAAAGTATATCCAAGAGTTTTGAAAGCGACAATGTTTCAGGCATACAAATTCCGAATCTATCCAAATACCGAACAGCAAATCGCCTTAGCCAAAAGCTTTGGTTGTTGCCGTTGGTATTGGAATTATGCCCTGAACTTGTGCCAAGAAACCTATAAAACAACAGGGAAAGGATTATCCAGAAAAGTGATTCAAGGATTGTTACCTCAACTAAAAAAGGAATATCCTTGGCTGACAGATACCTATTCTCAATGCCTACAAGTTGTCGCACTCAACTTATCTACGTCTTACAAAAACTTCTTTGAGAAACGGGCGAGATTACCTCGGTTCAAATCCAAACATGGTAGACAATCAATCAGTTATCCCCAAAACGTTAAGTTTAAAGGGGATTATCTAAAACTACCGGGTAAAGTAGGGTTGGTTTATTGTTTGCGCCATCGGGAATTTCAAGGCGTAATTAAAACCGTTACTGTCTCCAAAAATCCTGATGGGAAATATTATGCTTCTATCTTAGTTGATGACGGCAAGGAAACACCCAACCTATCAACCAATGGAAAAGCAATTGGGATTGATTTAGGGTTAACTCATTTTGCGATTACTAGCGATGGGGACAAGTATAGCAACCCCAAACATTTTGCTAAACATCAACGCAACTTAAAACGAAAACAACAGAAATTATCCCACAAACAAAAAGGAAGTAATAGCAGACAAAAAGCACGATTAAAGGTTGCTAAAGTCCACGCTAAAATCTCTCGTTGCCGGGAAGATTTTCTCCACAAACTATCCCGCAAGATAGTGAACGAAAACCAAGTGATTGCTGTAGAAAATCTAGCAGTTAAGAATATGGTGAGAAACCATAAATTAGCCAGAGCGATTAGTGATTGTGGTTGGGGAATGTTCTGTACAATGCTCAAATACAAAGCCGAAAAAGAAGGGAAAATCTATCAAGAAGTTGATAGATTTTTCCCTTCTTCTAAAACTTGTAACGTCTGTCTAAATCAAGTGGGTAGTTTACCACTTGATATTAGAAGTTGGATTTGCGAACATTGTCAAACAACTCATGACCGAGATATAAATGCTTCTATCAATATCAAAAATGAAGCCTTGCGGATTTTATCGTTGGGAACCAGCGATACTGCTAGTCTGAGGGGATGTCAGTCACCGGAACAAACTTCTGTTTCTTCTGATGCTATCCCCGTTGATGCTAGAAGCCCACACTTACTCGTAGAGAAGTGTGGGTAG
>NZ_LR734851.1 GCF_900010725.2 Planktothrix serta PCC 8927
GTTTCAATCCCTGATAGGGATTATAGCTGATTTCAACCGCAGGCTTCTGAAACCCTTGATATATTTAGTTTTCGAGGTACGATTCTGACAACCTCAATTGAATATATCATTTCAGCCATCGGCTTGTCAACAGGCAAAAATAAAAAAAGGCTGAAACCCTATCTCCATAAAGCATTCAGGAATTCTGACAACCTCCCCAGATAGTCGAGAGGGTTCAAACCCAGAACAGATAGAAGTTTCAGCCATTAATTTAGCAACCCTTTCCCAAACAGCTATAGGTTGTCGCCACTAAGCAAAAAAAATCGTATTATCGCGTAGCTGTTCGCCGCCGATGCGTTCAACTTTACCCTGACAACAAGCACAGAGGAAATAAAAGCGAATACTATCCGTTTCAGGGTTAATAATTTTGTTGAGACGCGATCGCAATTTAGCATATTGTGTGTTAGTCAACTCGCATTCAAACACACTATATTGCATCCATTGACCATAGGATTTCAAGATCGAGTGAATCTTAGTGCGACGTTTATCCTCAGAAATATCGTAAGACACCACAACAAACATAACTATCCTAACACCAAAGGCGGATATTTTTCAATGTCACCCATCAAATATTTAGCTAACAAACGCGCTTGAAGTTCAAACGCCTCTTGATAAGTACATTGTTTACCTAAAACTGGATGTTTGAACTTAGATTGTTTTTTCTGTTCATATAATTTTAGAAAAGTTCGCCGTCCTTCATTACTTAAAAACACCGCATTGCTAATGGGTTCTGTGGTAAAATCATCAGGAGTCAACTGTTTTAAATTAATCGCACTCAATACCATAGAATCCACAATTAACGGTCGAAACTCCTCCATTAAATCCAAAGCCAAACTCGGACGACCATAATGTTGAACATGAAGATAACCCAAATAAGGATCAAACCCGACTAAATTAACCGCACTTTGTACATCATGACACAATAAAGAATAACCAAAACTGAGCAAAGAATTAACCGGATCTGTGGGAGGGCGACGGTTGCGAGTTTGAAAACTAAAACCATCTCCCCGAATTAACTGATCAAATACTCCAAAATAAGCCGCACTTCCCGCCCCTTCTAAACCGCGTAAAGAGTTAATATTATTGGTATAAGAAATAGGGGCGATCGCATTATCCAACCGAGTCACATTATCATCTAATTGCAAATTAGAATATTTTCGCCCTTGTCGCAATAACAGCACCCGATAATTCTTCAACTTTCCACGCACAAACCCCCGAACTAAATGTAACGCCTTTTCCGACTCTCCGGCTGCTTCCCATTGCGCTTTTCTGACAAAAATATTTTTAGTCATTTCGGGTTCTAATCGTCCTAAATAACGCCCCGTATCTGTTAAAAAGGTTAACGGGATATGCCGTTCCAAAAGTTCCTGAACGACCGCCGGAGATACCGTTGAACGTCCTAAAATCACAATTCCATCTACCTTAATTAACGGCACATCCAAAACATTTTTCTTATCCGCTTTCACCGTTAACCGTTCATCCGTTTTACCAATAAACGAATCATCAACCGTAATATAAACTGTTCCCATTGTATTAACCTCAAAAACATTAACTTGTAGGTTGTGTAAGCGCAGCGCACGCAACATAATTACTGTCTCTAATCTATCAATACTAGCGAGCGAGGACACTCGCACTGCAATACCTTTACCTTAAACAATCACCTCCCGATATCGACTCACCTTTGCTGCAATTTTCGGTAAACAAGAGTCATACAAACTGCAACCCATACAGCGTTTTTGATAACTCGCTAAAGGTTGATTACCTGTTTGTAAAAGCTCGAAAACCTGATCAATAATATTAATCGCTTGTTCTCGTAATATTGGAGAAATTTCCACAGGTTGACGTTGATGAGATTGGGCATAATAAATATAACCCTTGGTTACAGTTTTACCCGTCATTTCTTCTAAACATAACGCTTGCGCCACCACCTGCATTTCATCATTATCCCATTCCCCTTTCCGTCCCCGTTTATATTCTACGGGGTAAAATTCGCCAGATAGTGATTCAATTAAATCTGATTTTCCAATTAATTTATAACGTTCAGATTTCAACCAAACCGCCCGAACTTGCCAAACTTCCTCTCGATTTTGTTCTCCAAAACTATGAACGCGATCGTGCAAACTCGTTCCTTCTATGGTATACTGATTATCAACAAATTCCCCTGCACAAAACATTCGCCAACAGCGATGGGGACAATAAGCAAAATGATTCAAAGACGAAATCGGAATATAATCAATTGTTTGCATAATTCACCTAACCTTATTGAGCAAAAAACAGATAATTTTGAGAACAGTCAACAGTCAACAGTCAACAGTTAACAATTCTTCTTACCATTCCCATTCCCATCGGAGTTTTACGTCCGACACCGCTATAAAGGGCAAAATCAGCCAACGTATTAATTTGTTTAATAACCATTGGGTCTACATCTCCCATAATTCTAAAATTCATCACTCCCACACAGCCAATAAACTTACTGCGAGAATCTGCTAAAATCTCCGTTCTAATATTAAAGAAACTGGGAAAAATCGGTTCTATTAGAGTGTCTTCAAACGCAATCCCACTATATTGATTCCAACGCCTTAATAACGACCCAAACACACTCTCGCGCGTCGGTAAAGCCGAATCAAAATTGCTTTGACGGAAGGCTGTTGGCGTACAGAAAATCAACTCAATTTGACGGTTTTCATCAGAGGCTTGTTCATATAATTGAGAATAGGATGAAAAATTAGCCCAAGGTTGAGTTGATTGAGGTGTTCCTAAAATGCTGGTAATTTGTAAATCAGCAGGGCCTAAATGCCAAGGTTGTTGAGGGTTAAGATTTAACCATAAATCCCTCAAATTACTAAACAAATTATCATCCAACAAAGAAATTCTTAACCAGCAAGAAGTTTCGGCTGAAATGGTTTTTTTATGTTGCCATTGAAGAACATTCTGATTAATCGTTTTACTGAGTTGTAACGGACTCACAGTAAACGCTTTATCGGTTTTTTGTTCATGTAAATAAGTCCCTAATTTGGGGTCAACGGAACTAACTAACGTTAAAAATAACGCATGAAGGTGTCGTCCCGTTAAATAGTTTAAGGGAATAGAAGAAAGTGGCAACAAATTGAGAACAAGACTATGTGGCATAATTTCACCTTGATAATTTACACAACCCAAAACAATACCTTGTAGGGGCGGGGTTTTCCCCAAAGTCCGTCAACTTAAGCCTCCGAAGCCCTGAACTCAAGTTCGGGCTAAAAGCTGAAGTCATCTAAAGATGACTAAGATCATTCTTCATTAACCCGTTTTAACGGGTTTT
>NZ_LR734852.1 GCF_900010725.2 Planktothrix serta PCC 8927
TCTGTTTCTTCTGATGCTATCCCCGTTGATGCTAGAAGCCCACACTTACTCGTAGAGAAGTGTGGGTAGTTCACGCCTAGAATTTGCCGATTAAATAAAGCAACAAGGGCACAAGAAAGCAACAAGGGCACAAGGAAACAAGGGGATAAACACAGGAGGGCAGACGGAAAATGGGAAATCATAGAAACCTGAAACTCTGAACTCTGAACTTTGCACTTCGCACTCTCTTCCAACACCCTTCTTTCAACAACTTTAGTCTTTAGAAGGAAGACAAGAATTTTACGGAGTCGCTACTTTAACTTTGATAGTTGAATCGTTAGCGAATCTCTCTCAATCGGTGAGTTTGATTAGTAGTAAGTAGGTAGGCGGGATTAAACTTTTCCATGTAACAATATGTAAAGGCGGCTTAGATCAGCCATTAGAGAGGGTTAGAACGATTTACAATCGTTTACATAGGGAGGTTTTATAGAGCCTACCTACTTAGATGGGGTGTTCAACTGAACTCATCTCTCCAGAGATAGATGACTAATGGAGGGCATTATGAGGTAATCCAAACAAGCTCAAACATGGGATTCTGATTCAATCCCAAAAATTAGCAGGCGACGGTTGATTTCAACTGGGAAGCAATCGCTTCAGCAGCCTATTATGTTAATGAAGGCTCTTGCTCAAACCAAGAAGATCAGAACCGTGCCATATCAAGGTGGAAAACCTAAACGTTATGTTGAACTATGCAAATATAACCCCGGCTATCCAAATTCTGATTGTCGATGATGTTGTGGAAAATTTAGAACTGCTACGCCATTTTCTGACGGAAGTTGGATATGAAGTAATCAGTGCTTTAGACGGAGAATCTGCATTACAGCAGGTGAATCATCATTCTCCAGAACTGATTTTACTAGATGTGATGATGCCCGGTTTGAGTGGTTATGAAATCTGCCAACAATTAAAAGCATCCCCTCAAACCCAGGAGATTCCTGTGATTTTTCTGAGTGCTTTAGCAGAAATTGACGATAAAATTAGGGGTTTTGAAGTGGGAGGAGTGGACTATATTACCAAACCCTTTGAGATCGAAGATGTGATTGTTCGCGTTAAAAATCAACTCACGATTGTTCAGCAGCAAAAACAGTTACAAGAACAAAAAGCGCTATTAGAACAGGAAATTCAAGAGCGGCGACGAGTAGAATCAGCACTTCAAGACAGTATTAAACGGGAAAAAACCAGTGCTCGTGTGATTCAACGAATGCGACAAACCTTAAATCTAAATAAAATTTTTAAAGCGACAACCGCAGAATTAAGAAAGGTATTACATTGCGATCGCGTTGTGATTTATCAGTTTAAATCCGACTGGAGTGGGGAGTTTGTGGCTGAATCTGTAGAAGCAGGTTGGATACCCCTAATCAAAGCCCAAAATCATGATCTGGCGATGGGTGAAGCTGCTATTTTAAATTGTGATTGTGTGTTGAAATCCTTAACTGAAATTCCCCAAATTGTTGTTGAAGATACTTATCTACAAGAAACCCAAGGGGGAGTTTACAGTCGAGGGGTCAGTTATCGATGTGTTGAAAATATTTATCAAGCTCAATTTAGTCTTTGTTATATTGATTTATTAGAAAGATTTCAAGCGAAATCTTATTTAACTGTTGCCATTTTTTGTGCAAATCAATTATGGGGTTTATTAGCAGCCTATCAAAATTCTAATTTTCGCAAATGGAAACAAACAGAAATCCAAATGGTGGTACAAATTGCCAGCCAATTAGGGGTTGCGGTTCATCAAGCTCAACTCTTTTCTAAGATCATACAGCAAACAGAAGAATTAAAAATCGCCAAAAAATCCGCAGAATCAGCCAATGCAGCTAAAAGTGAATTTTTAGCCAATATGAGCCATGAACTGCGGACTCCTTTGAATGCGATTTTAGGCTTTGCCCAAATTATGAGAAAAGATAGTTCTATGTCATTAGAGCAGCAAAAACATATCGAAATTATTAATCGTAGTGGAGAACATTTACTCGATTTAATTAATGATGTTTTAGAACTTTCTAAAATTGAAGCCGGAAAAACGACATTAATTGAAAGTCGGTTTGATTTGTTAATGCTGCTGCATAATATTAGAGATATGCTGCACTTGAAAGCTGAAAGTAAAAATTTATTATTTCAATTTGATGTGTCTGATACTGTTCCCCAGTATATTATTGCTGACGAAAGAAAATTACGTCAAATCTTAGCAAATTTATTGGGAAATGCAATAAAATTTACAGATAAAGGTCGAGTTGAATTAAGAGTCAATGCCAAATTCAAAACAGAACAACAAGCTGATATAGAGTCAAAAAGTTGCCCGGTAAATAGCGATGATCCTGAACTGTTTTCAGCGTTCAAATTCCCCACAATTTTGGAAGGTTTACCCCAGCCTAAAAAGATTAATATTCAATTTGAAATTGAAGATACAGGAGCCGGGATTTCTCCTGAAGAACTCTCTTTATTATTTGAAGCCTTTACCCAAACTGAGGTGGGTCGTAAATCAAGCCAGGGAACAGGCTTAGGACTACCCATTAGTCGTCATTTTGTCCAGTTAATGGGAGGGGATATTCAAGTCAAGTCTATCCCCAATTCTGGATCAATTTTTACCTTTGAGATTCAAGCTAAAATAGACACAGAAACCTCTCCATTATTCAGCAAGAAGCCACAACAAATTGCCCATCTTGTGCCGAATCAAAACCCCATTCGTATTTTAATTGTGGATGATGATTCCGATCATCGTTCATTATTAGTTAAAATGCTGAATAAAATTGGTTTTGAGGTACAAGAAGCCAGTAATGGTCAAGAGGCTTTAATCCTTTGGCAAAGTTGGCAACCCGATTTAATTTGTTTAGATATACAATTACCTATTCTTGATGGTTTTGCCACGGCTCGTCAAATTCGGAGTCAAGAACAACAACGGTCGATTCCGATTTTAGCAATTACCGCCTCCGTTTTTGAACAAGATCGCCAATCCATTTTGGTTGCTGGATGTAATGATTGGATTAGTAAACCCTTTAAAGAAGAAGTTCTGTTAGAAAAAATTCAAGAACATCTGGGAGTAGAATATGTGTATCAAGAGTCTTATTCTAA
>NZ_LR734853.1 GCF_900010725.2 Planktothrix serta PCC 8927
CTGGGATTTTCTCCCGCATCAATTAATCGGGCAATATTCTCCACATCAACAATAGCATCATCAATGACAATTCCAATCACTAATGCTAATGCTAATAATGTAATTGTTTCTAGGTTAAATCCAGCAATTGCCATCACAATACAGGTTCCTAATAGGGAAGTGGGAATGGCTAAAGCGGTGATTAAAGTCGCTCTAAAATTTCTTAAAAAGGGGAATACAACCGCAATTGCTAAAACAACGGCTAACAATAATTCATTAATCGTAGAACGGGTTGCTTTTCTAATATAATCTGCTTGGGTTTCGGCTAAAATTAGCTTGACATTTTGTAAATTTTGTTGTACTCTATCAACAGTATTTTCAACCTGATTCACCACTTCTAAAGTATTAGCATTGCTGCGTTTTACCACTTGAACCGCTAACACATTTTCACCATTATATCGAACTAACGTTGGTGGGTCTGGAATTAACGTTTGAGAACTGGATAAAGAGGCAATATCCTTTTTTGTTTCCCTCGCCAAACCATCCCCTAATAGATTAACTTTTAATACCCCAGGTAACACTTTAAGTTGAGGAATAATTTCGGATTTGGTCAGGGTTGTTAATTCTTTTAAGGTTAGGTTTTCACTTTGAATCGCGTAGGTAATCGCCGTTGATTCATTTAAGTTTAAAGGAATCACATTATAAGTCGTTTTTGGCGGTAATTGAATGGTTTTTAAAGCCGTTTCTACCTGATTAGTAGAGGATTCTAAACTCGTCCCCACTAAAAATGCTAAACTAATAATACTCCGACCCGCATAAGTCGATGACCGCAAATCATAGACTCCTTCAATGGATTTTACCCCGGTTTCTATGGGTAAAGTAACACTTAATTCTGTTTCCGTTGCGGTAGTAAGGGGTGCAGTGGTACTAACCACAACCACCGGAAAAGTTACCTCTGGAAATAAGGCATATTTGAGGCTACTAAATGCCACAATTCCTGCTACAATTACCCCAATCCAAAACCCAATTGCAATTCGAGGATGAGCAATACAGACACGAGAAATATTGAACCGTTCTCGCACAGCAGGTTTTAGAGGAGACTGAATCATAAGAGGTGTTGACAGGGGATAATGTTTAAACTTTTTATTGTATCCTTGAAGGTTAACAATTAACCGTTAACCCTCAATATTAGTTTATTTGAGCAAATTTGTTGCACATTCAATACCTACATCCACAAACTCATCGGGGGATTCTTTTGTTTTTTGAGCTTGCGTATAAATTTTTATAAATTGCTCAAAACTGTACTGAGATTGAAATTGATTAATCGTACACTGACAGACCGTTTTCGCCTGTTGTTCAGTTAAACCTTCCTCAATACTGCGTTGACGACAACTGCTAATATAAGCATTAACAATTTCTTGGGGATATTGATATTTAGGTTTTGCTGGAGTGGGATGATTTTGGGCAAAACTTGAAACCGGATAAAGTCCAAACCCAAAGAATAATGTAAAAGAAAATAGACTAATAACGACAAAAGGATTGATAATATTCATAGCGGATGAGTTCTAAATGATAGAGCAACTTTTGATTTACAATCAGAGCGAGAATGGTACTCCCAGATGAATTGGCAACGCCTACAATTTAAACACAGATTCTGTCTAAAAATTTTATTCCTCAGCGCAGTGATTGTGTTAATTGCGTTGTTGAGTAGTGTCTGGAATCAAATGCAAGGGTTGTCTCTGGCTTCTCAACAACCGGTAGATACATTTTTTGTCTTGGGGGGAAGTATTCGCCGGGAAATGTATGTCACCCAACTGGCAAAACAATATCCTGATATTCGCATTTTAATCTCAACGGGATCAGATGATCCTTGTATTGTAAAATTATTTGAACGGGAACAAGCACCAACACAAAAAGTTTGGTTAGAAAAGTGTGCTAATTCTACCTTTGATAATTTTGTTTACAGTCAACCCATTCTCAGCAAATGGCACGCTCATCATGTTAAATTAATCACTTCTGGGAGTCATTTACCCCGTGCAAAATGGATGGCTCAAATCATGTTAGGATCTCATGGAATTTGGGTAGATGTAGAAACAGTAAAAGAAACTGGGATTCCTGCTAATCAAGAATTGTGGCTAAAAACAGGACTGGATGTAACCCGAACTTTTTTATGGGCCTTAGCAAGTCAAGTGATTCAACCCTCCTGTTCTAATTTTATTCAGCTTCAGGAAGTAAATCTTAAAAAGTGGTGTCAGGAAAAATTCTCCTGTGAACATCAAAGTCATATTGACCGCAAATCAATTTGTCCTTGAAAGATTGATTTTTAGGGTAATGATAATATTTATATTTCCTTAACCTTCCCTTTCCTGGGTCTTTGCTTGAGTGACAAGCCTAGAGATTATTACAATCTAACTCGTTTTAACGCTTGCCAACTGGTATAACCTAATAATCCGGTTGCACCCAAAGCATAGGCTAAACCACTGGGTATTCCTGAAAAAGCGAGGGCTAAACTTCCTACCCAAAGGGTTAAAGAATAGATAAATAATACCGTTCTACGTTGAGATAAACCTGCGTCTAATAGTCGATGATGGAGATGGCGTTTATCCGCAATAAAAGGAGATTTCCCATGGCGAATTCGATCTAAAATGACCGCAGACATATCTAAAATCGGAACCGCTAAAATTAAATAGGGAAGAATAACAGAGGTAACGGCTGTTATTTTAACTAAACCAATCACCCCAACTCCAGCGAGGGTAAATCCCATGAAATAGGCGCCACCATCCCCCATAAAAATTTGAGCCGGATTAAAATTATATCGAAGAAATCCTAATGCACTCCCAGCTAATGCCGCCGCAATTAATGCCGCAGCAGGTTGATTCATAAATAAACTTACTATTAACATGACAACGGCGGCAATTCCACAAACACCCGCCGCCAGTCCGTCTAAACCATCAATCCAATTAATCGCATTTGTCATCCCCACTAACCAAACAATCGTAATGGGTAGACTCAACCATCCAATATGAACTAAACCGAAATAAGGAATAGTTAAAAAGTCGATGCGGACACCGACCCACCAAGCCAGACTAGCGACTCCGGTTTGTAATAATAGGCGAGTTAGGGGAGATAAACTAAAGAGATCATCGGCTAAACCAATCAGAAAAAAGGCAATGCCTCCGAGGGTCACGCCCCAAATTTCATATTCAGCTTCTGAACTTAAGGGTTTACCTGTGGCATCAATAAAGCCACCGGATATCCAAACAAATAATAGAGCAATTAAGGCTCCAGCAAAGATGGAAACGCCACCTAAGCGCACCATCGGTTGTTGATGAACTTTGCGATCATTGGGTAAATCAACTCGTCCTGAACGGATGGCGATTTTCTTAACAATCGGGGTACTCCAGATTACAACTAGAGCCGAAATAATAAAAGCCAGGAGATGGTACAGATGGTGGGGCATCTGAGGTTATAGGTGCAAAATGTTCTTCAAGTGTCAGCCAGAGTCTACTACATTTGGGATCATTTATCACAAAAAAATTGAAATTGGGAAACTGGAAACCAGAAAAACCTAAGTGGAGAGAGACGCGCCGTGGCACGCATGGGTGTCAACTTAAGCCGAAAACCTCTGAATTATAGCCCAGATTAGATCCCCCTAAATCCCCCTTAAAAAGGGGGA
>NZ_LR734854.1 GCF_900010725.2 Planktothrix serta PCC 8927
CAAACCGTTAGAACTCCGATTCCATCCCCCTCCCAGACCTTACCCCCCCGCACCATCCAACAACCGACTCCCCCACAACAACAGCGTATTCAACCGTTGCGATCGCCCTCCTGGCGTTGTATTTATACCCTCAGTGGTCATCGCAACGCCATCACCGGAGTGGCTTTCAGTCCCGATGGTCAGACGTTAGCCAGTGGGAGTCAGGATCAGACGATTGAAATTTGGCGGCTGGACTCTGGGAAACGGTGGTATACCTTGGTTGGTCATAGTAATTGGATCACGACCATTGCTTTTAGTCCTGATAGTAAGACTTTGGCGAGTGGGAGTCGAGATCAAACCATTGAAATTTGGGATATGACGAAAGGTAAAAGGTGGTATACCCTCACGGGTCATCAAGATGGGGTGGAAGCGGTGGCGTTTAGTCCCAATGGTCAATTATTAGCGAGTGGAAGTCGAGATAAAAGTATTGAAATTTGGAATATGAATAAGGGAAAACGGGGGTTTAGCTTAACAGGTCATCAAGACCGAGTTTATAGTGTGGCGTTTAGTTTGGATAGTCAACAATTGGCGAGTGGGAGTCGAGATCAAACGGTAAAAATTTGGGATTTGAACACAGCAAAAGAAGTCCAAAGTTTAACGGGTCATGGGGACTGGGTGCGAAGTGTGGCGTTTAGTTTAAAGGGTCAATTATTGGCTTCAGCGTCTAAAAATGGGATGATTAAAATCTGGCAAAAACAACAGGAACAATGGGTATTATCAAGAACATTAAGAGCCGATGATCAAGAGATATTTAATATTATTTTTAGTCCAGATCATCAGTTTTTAGTGAGTGGAGGAGGACAGGGAATAATTGATATTTGGGATGTACAAAAAGGGATATTATTAGAAACCATTAAAGCCCATGAAAGTGATGTTTTTACGGTGGCGTTTAGTGGCGATGGTCAATGGTTAGCAACGGGAAGTTATGACCGGACGGTGAAATTGTGGAAACAATAACGCCCTGAACTAAAGTTCGGGCTGAAAGCTAAAGTTATCTAAAGATAACTAAATACTTGTTTTTCTTAACCCGTTAAAACGGGTTTTCGCTTTTAGCCGGAAATTTATTTATATCATAAACTTGATCTATTTTCAAGTAATTACACTTTTTTAAAGATTAGCGATCGCCACCCATCAAAGTAGGGTGTGTAAGCGCAGCGCACGCACCATCTTACTAAAATTGATATTAATACAAGAATGAGCGATCGCAAATACAATAATATTAAAACAATTAAGTAGAGCAGCCGGACAAATCTGCTTACTCAAGCTGCCGGGGATCTTCTGAGGGAGGATGCCAGCCAGCCTGAACCCATAGCGTCCGGGCTTCTTGAATAGAACGTTCTCCTCTATAGCGTTCGTCGTTGAGGTCAAGACGCTCACAAGTGGCTCGACCGATAGGAGTTGTGCCGACAATCTCCGTACCCTCTGCATTCCAGATAAAGTGGTCAGACCACTGCTGTTGACGGGGATTAAACAAAGGCAGAATTGCTGAGGTTTCCACATCCCGACCCACAATGAAGTTATAACGACGCTGGTTACATCGGCTACAAGCTAAAGCCAGGTTATCAGAATTGTCAGAGCCACCTAGAGAGCGCGGTTGGATGTGATCGATGGTGAAACGAGAGGTGCTAATTTTCTCAGGAGAGTGGCAATATTCGCATAGGTAGCCTGCGCGTTTCCGCACGAGTTGCCTTGTCAATTCATTAATAGTCATTGCTCGGCAACTAAGAGAGAATTGAGGTAGGTAAAGATGCGGTCAAGTTCCCCAATGGCATTGAGTTCTGCCTCTTCTTCTAAGGTTAGCGAACCTGTCTTGTTTTTTTCTAGCAAATCTTCGAGGTTAGATTGTAAATCGTCGGTAAATTTGAAGAGTCGAAGGCTATCAACCTTCTCAACTTTAATGCCTGTTTCCAGTAAGGACTGTGGGCTAATCATTACTTGAATCATAATTTTGCTGCTCCAGTAGAAAGCACTAGCTTAACTCTAGCAAATTCTGATAATCCCCGATTTTCTAATATTTCATCGGAAATTAATCAACTTATAGATAAGAGTTTTAAACTATATCATAAATTTGATAAATTTTCAAGTAATTACACTGTTTTAAAAATTAGCGATCGCTACCCCAATTAAATTAACACGCACCATCTTACTAAAATTGATATTAATACAAGAATGGGCGATCGCAAATACAATAATATTAAAACAATAATTTTATTGTTAAAAAGGTAAGTATTGAACTTGGTTCACTAAATCTTCTGGTTCACTTGCTTTGGCAATTATTTCTAAGTCCCGCACACATTCTCCAACGGTGACAGACTGTTGATGTGCGTAAATAACCCCACTAAACTTTATCCCCTCTTGCTGGCGACGGTTAGCTATTACTAAAAAATCATCATCTTGGGTAAAGATAACACGATCAAGTTCCGTGGCTCGATCAAGTAAAATTGGATCAGGCGTGCCAGTTCGTTCATCTTCTTGTACTGTGAGAACGTCTATACCGCGCAATTTTAAACCATTTGTAATTGCTCGCCGAATGTGTTCATCCATGTAAAGGGCTAGGGTCATTTAATGAGTCCCTGGGTGCGAAGTTTTTTAACTAAAGCAGATTCACCTGCTTGTTGACGTAACGTTTCAACATTCTCAAATCGTCGCTGTATATTGGCATCTAGTTCTTCTTTATTATCCCAATAGTAAGCTAAGGTAGAATAAATTTGACTCATGCTTAAATAGGGATGTTGAAATTTAATTTCTTCGGGACTCCAGCCAAAAGCCAGATGACCGGAAACTAATTCAATTACTTTCATGGTTGTTCCGGCAATGTAGGGAACGTTGTTTTCATTTAGTTCTATATACTTGTGTTGTGTCGTAGTCAAGTTCATAGAGTTTTCCTCGTTAGTGAATTTAATTATAGTATATTTTTGGCAATTTATTCTGAAGTGCGATCGCGCTCAATAATTGATATTAATATAAGAATGAGCGATCGCAAGTACAATAATTTAAAAAAAATTAGTTGTAAGCCCGAACTGATAACTGTAATTTTTCAATGGGGATTTAACTGGTTGGATCGATATCATCATTTTGATCGCTTTTAATCGATTCCAAGGCGATATCTTTTGGCTTAGAGGCTCGTTCTTTAGGCAATGTAATCCCTAAGCGTTTTTGTAACACCTCGATCACTTCTTCCGCAGACTTCTGACCAAAGTTTTGAATTTCTAAGAAGTCTTCTTGAGTATAATCTAGTAAGTCTCCTACTAAGTTGATTTGAGCGCGTTTAAGACAGTTGTAAGCCCGAACTGATAACTGTAATTCTTCAATGGGGATTTGACTGGTTGGATCGATATCATCATTCTGATCGCTTTTAATCGATTCCAGGGTGATATCTTCTAACGGTGTAAACAAATCTACTAAAATCGTTGCGGCTTCGCTCAAGGCTTCTTGGGGTGACAAACTCCCATTTGTCCAAATTTCCAGAATCAGTCTGTCTTTTTCTTCATTCCCACCGACCCGCGCTTCCTCAACGATATAATTGACTTTTCGCACTGGCATAAACACGGCATCAATTTGCAGAAAATCTACAGCCGTTGCATCATAACTGTGTTCAACGGCGCGATATCCACATCCCTTCTCAATTTGGAATTCCATTTCCAAGGTTGCCCCAGGAGCCAGGGTAGCGATATATTGGTTTCTGTCTACGACCTCAACCTCTGAAGGTAACTCAAAATGACCCGCCGTCACCGTCGCTGGGCCTTGAACTTCTAAGCGACCGATTTGTTTTTGGTAGGTATAGCTTTTGAGTACAACTTCTTTCAAGTTTAGGAGAATTTCTAAAACATCTTCCCGAACCCCTTGAATCGTTGCAAACTCATGATTAACATTGGCAAACCGTGCTGATGTAATCGCCGTTCCTTCTAAGTTCGAGAGTAAAACCCGTCTTAGAGCATTACCAACTGTCGTCCCTTGACCCCGTTCTAAAAACCCTAAGACGAATTTTCCGTACTGAGTCCGGTGTGCATCAGTGTTCGATTCAATACACTCAATCTTAAATCCTGCCACCGATGGACTTGGAGTTGGACTCGGTGTTGGACTGGGAGTCGGAGTCGGAGTTGGGGTCGGAGTTGGTGTTGGACTGGGATTCGGAGTTGGGGTCGGAGTTGGT
>NZ_LR734855.1 GCF_900010725.2 Planktothrix serta PCC 8927
ATAGCCAAAATAGCCGAGTCCATTGGGATCATTCATCACTCCCTGTGCAATAATTTCGTCATCTTCACTGGCTTGATAATCGCTTCGACTTGCGCCTTCTTCCCCAACAATAGCGGCGGTAAAATAATCAAAGGTTCCTGAATCTTTACCGGGGCCATAGAGATTAATCGGTTGGTTTGGCCAGGACGAGCGAATTTGATTCCAAGTTTTAATTTGTCCTTCTGCTTGGGGTTCCCAAAGTTTCTTTAATTCCGCAACGGTGATATCCTGAGCCCAGGTATTTTGAGGATTAACTACAATCGTCAAGGCATCAAAAGCAACGGGTAATTCCAGATAAGAAATATTGTTTTTTTTACAAGCTTCTATTTCGGCTTTTAAAATGGGCCGAGAAGCATTACTGATGTCGGTTTCTCCAGCACAAAATTTTCTAAAACCTCCTCCGGTTCCTGAAAAATTAACTTTTACATCCAGATTAGAAGCAGTCTGAGCATTATATTCTTTAACAATGGTCTCAGTAATGGGATAGACGGTACTAGAGCCATCAATATGAATGGCTTTTGTCTGTTTGGTCTGACCTGGACTGCACGCCAAAAGCAGGGTAGCAGTCCCAACAGCTAAAGTTAAGGTTTTGAGAGAACTGGGCAATTTTGATAGTCTAGTAGTCATAAAATATCCCCTGTGAAAGTTAGGATTAGGGATATTAAAATTATATCAAAAAAAATTGATGTGTCAAGTTAAGAAAAGGTTAATAATCTAAGGCTTGAGTTGGGGATTAAAACTTCGGTAACTCCCATAATTCGGGTTCAAATTCATTCAGAGAATTGAGAATTTGATCGGCTTCTTGGTAAAGGGATTGATCCATATCAGGTGCGGGAACAGCAACCACTGACATTCCTGCGGCTTTAGCTGCGGAAACCCCTGCTAAGGCATCTTCAAAAACTAAACATTCTTCAGGGTTTGCCCCTAAACGTTGAGCGACCAAGAGGAAAATATCGGGGGCAGGTTTGCCATTTTTAAGTTCAGGATCATCCCCTCGAACAATTTGTTGAAATAGGGAAAACCAGTGTTGATGACTTTGGGTTTTAGCGGTAAACGGACGAGTTCCTGAACTGGTAGCGACGGCTTGAGGAATATTATTAAAAGCGAGATGTTGTGTCAGACGCACGGCTCCCTCTAAGGGAGAAACATGGGGATAGAAGTCATAAATAATTGCATCTTTTTGTTTGGAAAATTCTTCTACCGTCATCGATAAATCTAACTCTTGAATCAGAAGTTTTGCTGAATCATGGGATTTTCTTCCCCTAACTTTGCAACTGAGAGTATGATCAATCGTTTTACCATAATGGTTGACAAGCATTTGATTGACTTTGGCATGAAGAGGTTCTGTATCTAACAGCAAACCATCTAAATCGTAAATAACGTGAGTAATTTTTTTAAAGTTAGGCATTGGTAACTGGATAAAGCATTAAAGTTATTATGAATGAAATTGATCCATAAATCAAGTATCTGGATTATTTAAAAGTCCAGAAAGAGATTAATATTTCTAATAGACTTGCTATATGCCCTCAAACTCTAGGGATAGGCTGGAAATGATTGAGTTGAATCAAAATAGGTACAAATTAGAATTAAGTTTTTTTCCTATCCCTATTAAATTAAATTAAAATAGCTACGACATTTCTTTTTGACTTGCACTAAAATTTTATACCATTTTTGTGCAGGTTGATCATAAAAGGTAAAAATATCCCCATAAGCAACTCGATAGTTTTGATGGTGTTTCCAATGTCTTTCGGGAGTTGTAATATACAAAACTTCGCAGATTTTTTGCAGGAAAACAGGTGTTTTTTGGGCTCTGATCGGTTGATGTCTCCAGCAAACATGAACTCCTGCGATCGCTACACCTAATAATGTTCCGATCGGAGAAATTGCCCAAAATACAGGGATAAAAATACAATAGGGTAAAAAAGCCATAAATCCTGATAAGAGAACTCTAGGCTTTTTCTGGACAAGGGCATAATAAATAAAACTGCGGTTAGGACTGTGATGAATCAAAGCATGGTATTTACCAAAAATATGTTCGGGAACATGGTAAAAGAATGTTGCTATAAAGTCTGCCGACAGCAGAAACAGTACAAACACTAAAAAAACCTTAAAATTAGCCATATTTCACTCCTCATGCGCTACCCTAAACCATAAGGATTTAAGATTAAATTAGCTTAATCTTTAGGTTAAATTTAATCTAAGCGTATTCAGCAAAAATCATCAGGTTTTTAAATATTACTTTTTCTAAAAAACTGAGAATTTTTGTAAAACAGATTGACTTTAATTCTTTTCTTCTTTAAAATCAAAAGTTATGTTGTTTATTCTACAATATAACTACAATCCGCAGGGTTTGGACACAAAAATGAGATTAACCCCCGATTTTTTTGATGGGACTCAGATTGAGCATTCGGAGACTCAAATGCCTTCTTTATCAGAGCGAGAGCAATTGCAAGAGTTTGCTACTCATGTCACTCAAATTTTTAGCTTAGAAGCCGAAGGAATAATGTCTCCAAACCAAGCTTATAGTCAGATTAAGAGCTTGATTACTGAACTAAAAACCAGAGTGATCGGTAACTAAACTCAATTTTTGTATAATATTCAGGGATAGGGGTTTATTAATTTCGCTCAGACAGGGGAATCTAGATATTTTTTATGAAAACACAAATCAATTCTCAAACCCAGACGTTAGGATATTGGGCTGTACAAGCCATTCAAAAACATTTGGAAAAAGTCATTAGTCATGAATCAGAAGTTTTAAAAGATGATGATCCTGAAGAACTCCATCAAATGCGGGTGGGAATGCGACGGTTGCGTTCTGCGATTGTAGGGTTTGCTCCGGTGTTAGAATTACCGGAATCTGCTGAGGATGAAAAAATTGGCAAGATAGGGCGGCGTTTGGGAACATTACGAGATTTAGATGTTTTATTAGAAACATTACAAAACCATTATTATTCGCAGTTACCGCCATCAGAACAAGAAACCTTAGATAAAATCTTAATAAATTTGGTTAAACAACGTCACAAAGCCTTTCGACTTGTGGAATGGACGTTAGACCATAAAACTTATAAAAAGTTAAAAGAGGATTTACAAGATTGGTTAGAAGAACCTTGTTTTACCCCTCTCGAAAAGCTCCCTATTGATGAAGTTCTACCCGATTTATTACTTCCTCAAATTAGTGAGTTATTTTTGCATCCCGGTTGGCAAGTCGGTGAAACTCAAGCTCAACTGAATTCTATATCTTTAGAAACCTTAGAAGCAATTTTAGATCAGCAGGGAAAATTCTTGCACAGTTTAAGAAAGAAAGTCAAGCGGGTGCGTTATCAGATGAATTTATTTACGGATTTTTATAGTTCTAAATATTCCGATTATTTAGAAGATATGAAATCGATTCAAGAGGATTTAGGGAATATTCAGGATAGTATAGTTTTAGGGGAAAAAATAGCTGAGATCATCCCCTCCAAAATCAACTCCAAACTCCCAGTTTTTATCGGTTTATTAGCTCAAAATCGTTATCAATCTTGGCAAAAATGGGAAGAATTGCAACGCCGTTATTTAAAGGCTGAAACTCGTCACGAATTTCGCTTAGAATTGCTGCATCCAATCACAGGAACAGAAAATAGGACTGTTGACAGTTAACCGTCGTAGGGGCGGGGTTATCCCGCCCGTAACCGTCAACAAACAGCATTTAAGGTTGTTTTGAGGGAGTTTCAGTAGGTTGAGTGGTTGCGGTTTTAACTTTAACAAAAATATCATAACGGCTGGTGCGATCGCTCAGAATTGCGGTGGTTAATCCTATCGATTGAATGGCATCAACCCACACTTTTTGCTGAGGCGGAAGTTGAGGTAAAGATAAAGTTCTAACCTTCGGATCAAACACCCGTTCAACATTCATAAAAAAGTTGCCATTATTGGGGTTGAGTCCCATCGGAACACTTTGCTGAAAGAGGGGATTAGAGGTAATAGGAACTTGAGGAATAGGAACAATTTGATCCGCAATTGATCCCCCCAAGGTCATAAAAGCCACATCTCCTTCTAACCAACCACGAGTTACAAGAAATCCCCCAAAAGGAGAAACCCATTGCACCGCAGGTTGACCTTTTATTTTAGTTTCACTGACTTTAAATTTCTTATTCTTCATCACCTCATCTAACTGGGTTAAGGATTTATCCGCCGCCGTGCGATCATTCACCTTTACAGTTAATACTAATCCCGCCACAAATCGTTCTAAAGCTCTAGGATTTGGATTAGCGGGAACTAAAGATAAAGAAAATGCTCCATTCATCCAATTGAGAACATCTTTTTCTAACTCCATCCCTGTTGCTGATTTAAAACTAGAACTCAAAACTTGAGGATTAAACGGGGCGATCGGATTCGCATTTGCGCCTTGAGTATAATCTTCCCAAACCCGTTTTAAATTACTTCCAGAAACCATCATCAATGTATTTTCTGGAATCCATTTCAGACTTTCTTGGGCTTGATTTTCAACGGTAAATTTTTTCTGACTATTGGGTTTTAACCAAGACACGCTTTTAAGCCCAACTCCTTGAGATTCTAGCGTAATATTCGTCGCTAACCCTTGATGCTGTTGAACTTGTTCTAACTTTTCCGTAGGAATAGGACGGGCTGAATGGTAGGAGGCAACTGTTGTGGCGACGGGAATATTCAGGTAAACTTGAGCAAAGGGATTCGTCGTTTTAATCTTTTCTAAGGCGGCAGGATATCCAGGGGTTTTCGCTAAAGAACCTGAACCCCGATAGGTATCAATGGCGCGTTCAGTTGCATTTGGATCAGTTGTCACCACTAAGAAATCCTCTCCTAAAACCGCCATAGAATAATTTTGTTTAGGATTTCCTTGGGTTTCAATAATATCAACTCCTCGATAAGATCGTTGAGTTGTTTGACCTTGAGGAATGGTTTTCGGTTGTGATAATAATTCTTTAGCTTTAGCCCGGTTCGCAATCGGAAGCACCATCACCATCGCCTGTTGATTCAGGGTGCTGGAACTATCCGTAGTTGGAGGAGTGCCAGAGAGTAAACTAGAATGGGGTAAAAATGCAACCATGATTTCTTTACCCACCCAAGGCTGAATATCTTTTTGATAATCATAGCCATTGTCTGTAAACACTCGATTTTGCCAATCTTTGAGGATGTCTTGCAACGCGGCTTGAGATTGGGGTGTTCCGTATTGGTTTAATTTGTCCCATTGTTGGGTGTCTGTGGAGAGGGATACCGCCACCATTGCTTCTTGGGGGACAACATTCGCACCCAGGGGAACACCTTCTAAAAATTTACGCGAAACTAAGGTGTAGTAGGCTGCTATTCCACCCCCAACCAGCAGCACCGCAACTCCCACCGTTAAAATTAAATTAGGTTTTATTTTTTGCATGATCAATGGCAACGATGGCTCTAGGCAACCAATAAACTTTTATGATTCAGTATCTATCGAGGGAGATTTTAACCCAGGGGGTTACACTTTGCAAATTCAGGATTTATTAATAAAAGCGATCGCCACCGGAAAAAACAGCCTTTAGGAAGAAAACAACCACAGAGGAAGAGCTTTGGTCAGTGGGGTAGGCGATCTCACCCAGCCTGAAAACAATCGCTCACAGGAGGAGAGTAGCAATGACAGGAATAATCAAAATCAATATTGTAGAATCAGCCGAAAAATTATATGAAATCTCGAAATGTTTGCTACAAATCCCCCCCTGTAGAGACGTTGCATGCAACGTCTCTACAGGGGGTTAGAGGGGATCATCTGTAGCATCTATAATGGGATTTCATATTACATATCCTGCGGTGTTCCCTGTTAAGCTATTCCTTGTTCCCTACTATAACTTAAAATCTAGTTTCATACTCAAAACGAATTTCACTTTCATTATTAAAATTAGTTGCACCGCGTAACAATAAATTATCATTCAAACGATAATTAATATTAAAGAGAAAGGGTTGTTGAGCCGCCAAAACACGGCTTAAAGAAACATAAACATTATCAGTTACATCTAAACCCACTTCAATTCCCACTCCTAATGCTGAAGCTTTACCACTTGAACCTCGTTCCGCAACCCGTGAGGGATAAATTCTAAATTCTGTTAAACCCGTTGCATTAATAATATTGCGTTGCAGTCTGCCAAATAATCCTGTACTGGCAATATTTGCTAATACTAATGTACTATCCTCTTGAATGCCTTGAATCACACTTCCTCCTAATAAAGCTAGTAATTCATTTTGAGAACGAGGAGGAGAACTTTGTAACTTAATAATATCATTAATTTCCGATGCAGCACCGCGCACAACAGCAACAATACGGATAGTTCTTACTGTTCCAAACCGAGAAGGACTTAAAGCTTCCGTTTGTTCAGAAGGAAAAGCCGAAGGAGAAGATACAAACCTCACTGCTTCAGGAACACGGGTCACTAAGCGCACATCTAAAATTGGGTCGAGTCCCTCGGAAGGTACAAATATTGCCCGTTGGGGATAGCCTCGATCTAAGCGTAATTGACTGGTATAAAGATTCACTTGTCCCCCCGTTAGTTCAATGGTTCCTTGAGGACGAATATCATTAATATTGGCTACACTTCCATTTAATTGAATCGTTCCTTTAGCATCAAAATTAATTAAAGGTGCATCTAAAATTGGGGGAGTCATGACTTGAATATTATCAGCTAAAGTGAGTTTTAATCCATTTAAACTGACATTGACAGGGGGCTGAGGAGTTGTTGTTGTATTAGTTGGTAATGTGGCGGTTTCTTGGGAAGGTAAAATCACTCTTCCCTGACTTAATATCACTTCTCCTCCTAATTTTGGTTTTAAAGCGGTTCCTGTTATTGTGATCACACCCGAAGCATTTCCTTTATAGATATCGGGTAAATTTAATGTTAATTGATCTAAGCCTAATTGTAGGGGAGTTTGCAGATCAGGATCATTAGCTGTTAAGGGATGAGACACAGGTAAAACACCACTTAAGAGGATATTTCCGGTTCCTTTATCTCCTTGTAATTCCCCTTGAATATCTTTAACTTGAATGCGATCGCCTGTAAATAAAGCTGTTCCACTTAATCCGACAATTGACTGTTCTAAACTGCGGGCGGTTAAGACTGCATCTTGAATTTTAAATAATCCTTCGGGTTGAAGATCGAGTTTAATTCCTCCCGCTTCAGGTTGTTGCAATGTGCCATGAATTCTTAATTGTACTAATCCTTTTCCTTCCTGCCAATCTAACTCAGGATTGAGTAAATTAATTACCGCTAATCCTTCATCTTTAA
This sequence comes from Planktothrix serta PCC 8927, assembly GCF_900010725.2. Classification (NCBI taxonomy): domain Bacteria; kingdom Bacillati; phylum Cyanobacteriota; class Cyanophyceae; order Oscillatoriales; family Microcoleaceae; genus Planktothrix; species Planktothrix serta. The sequence continues at coordinate 7,302 of NZ_LR734855.1, forward strand.
TCTCAACTCGAACATCGACTAAATCACTTTCCGGGGAAACTTCAGCAAAGGGTAATTTAAACGGTAAAGTTCCTTTAAATGCAATCGGATCGGTTTCCGTTACTAATAAGCTTCCTCCAAATCGTAAGCGAGCATTATTATAACTAAAACTACTTTGAGCTTCTTGAACCGGATCACCATTAACCGTTGCATCTAATAAGGTTAATTCCCCCGATGATTGAGGATTCTCTAAGGTTCCCCCAACACTGGCTCGAATATTCAATTGTCCGGTTAAATCAACATTCGGTAAATCGACAATTTTTTCAATTTCTTCTAAGCGGATATTTTTCACCCGCAACTGACCAGAGGGTTGTTGATTGGCTAAATTTAATTGTCCCCGAAAATCATATAATGCCGTACCAGAACGCAGTTGTATGGGTTCAACTCGCAATACATTATCAGCAAAATCAGCTTCTAATAAAAACTGATTGGCGGTATATTTTCCATAATTCCAATCTTGACCTTTAACCGTTGCTGTTGCTTGAATTCCCGATTGAATTGAACCTTGAAAGGCAATTTCTCCGGTAAATTTTCCTTGTAAATCTTGTAAGGGAGGTAAAGGTTCCTCCGCCGCTTCTGCAATGGATTGTTGTAAAAGTGCTCTAATTTCTGCAAATCGTCGTAATTGCTGCAATAAAGTAGCATCTTCCGATAAACGAATCGGAACAGGGATGACTTCTGTGGCTGTTGCATAATTTGGGGGTTTTAATCCTCTGGCTAAATCTTCTAAATTAAAGATTTTTAAGGCGGTTAAGACATCCTGTAAACTCCCTTGAGGGATTTTAATCGTTCCTTGAAATTGATTAGATACAGTGGATAAATTCTGAGCTTGGGGGTTAGAAAGACTCGCTAAAATTTCAGAAACATTAGCTTGAGTATTAATTAAAACTTGAGTGATGCCTTTCTTAAGTTCGGCATTAGTTAACTCAGCAATGCCATTTTTATAATTAATATTTCCCACAAAAGAATCCGCTTCAATATATCCTAATGTTGGATTTTGAACCGCAACATTTCCCGTTACCCCAATTTGATTAACATTGAAACTAGCTAAATTAGAGATGGTTAATTCTCCCGATGCTATGCCTTTTAAAAGTCCAATATCTAACTCGGCTAAGGGGGAAAGACTTAAAGCTTGTAGGGGAAATTGTTCTAAGTTAACGTTTAAATTATTTCCTTGTGATTGTCCAACTAATAGGCTTTCATCCCGTTGAACTAAAAAGGAAACAGGTAAATATTGATCATTTAAAACCAGTTCAATTTTATCCTGTTCTCCGGCTAAAGCAACATTCACCTGTTGACCCGGACTAATATTAACAATTCCGGCTAAAATGGGATCAAAGGTGACATCCCGAAGGGCAAAATTATTTAATCTTAAATTTCCGTTTAAGTTTAAGGTAGAAAGGGTTCCCGTTAACTTACCATTAAAGTTAACAATTCCCGCCACTAAAGGGCTATCTCCCGTTGTAACTTCTGGGGGTAAAGCCGTTAAGAGATTCTGAGCTAAGGGCGATTGTAAATTAAAGTTATTAACCCGAACATTTAAGTTTAAATTTGACAATTGAGGAATCCCATTTCCTTGAAACTCAACCCCAACTAACCCATCGGTTGAAAATCCTGGGGTTTCGGCTTTTTGAATATTAATTTGTTGACCATTCCAACTCGCAATCGCATCAAAAGGTTGTTTAATTATCGGTAATTCTGTTAGCCGTAATTGACCTAATGCCCGAATTGTGCTAGGATTAAAAGTAGCAATATTCCCCTGTCCCATGATTTCAGTATTTAATAATCCTCGTAATAAAGGCATATTTTCCGCTTGCTCTAACAGTCCATTTTGACGTAAACTTGCTGTTAGTTCGGGGATTTGAGATTCCACTAATTGAGAGAACCGACTCAGAGCAATTTGATCTCCTTTAAAACCTGCTTTCCATTGTCCTTGTTGGGTTTCTCCAGTTGCTAAAAGTAGGCCTCCTCCTTGACCTAAATTCACTTGTCCATCAAGGGTTGCAATTAAATTATTAGGCGAAAAATTAGTTAAATTTCCCCGAAAGTTTGCTAACCCTTGGAGGAAACCTCCTTGTAAATTTAAGGCGTTAATTTCGGCTACCAAACTCGGTTTTAAATCCGCTAAGGGTAATCCTAAATTGATCAGAGGTTGCAGAGGAATCTGATTCGTAATAACTTGAGCTATTAACTGACTATTTTGTAATTGTCCTTCGGCATTAATCGTGCCGCCAAAATTGCCTAAATTCACTTGTCCTGATCCGTTAGCAATCAAGCTATTTAAGTTTAAATTAGTTAAATTTCCGGTAATATTTCCGCCACCTGTTAAACGACTATTCCGCAGGTCAATTGTTTGAACTTGGCTCTGAATATTAGCGGGTAAATTAGCCAGGGGTAAGCCTAAATTAATCCAAGGATTGAGTTGAACGTCTCTGGCGTTAAAGTCTCCTTGAAACTGTCCTTGATTCACTTGACTATTGGCGGTAATGATTCCCCCTAAATTACCTAAATTAATTATTGTTTTTGCGGTTCCCGTGAGGCTATTGGGGGTAAAATTTTCTATATTACCGTTGAGAGAACCTGCAATTTGTAGAGTTCCTTGGCTGAAATCTAAGTTTTGAATTTGTGCGGTTGTAGTCTGGGGTAAATTTGCTAAGGGTAATCCAATATTAATTAATCGAGGTAAGGCTAAATTATCGCTAGAGAAGTCGGTTTGAAATAGTCCGTTTTGAAGTTGAGCGATCGCATTAATGGTGCTATCCTGAAAATTAAGTTGAATTTGACTATCAGCCGTTATGGTATTCAAGGAAAAATCTTTTAAATTTCCTGATAATTTTGCGGCTAGATTTAAACGTCCATCGGTTAAATCAACAGATTGAATTTGTTGTTTTGTAGAGTTAGGAATTGAGGCGAATAATAATCCTAAATCTATTAAAGGCGTGATGGCAATTTGATTTCCTAATATTTCTGCATTCCAAATATCGTTATTATTTTTTTGAGCAATTAGATTAAGATTACCGTTAGCAATTTCAACTTGAGCTTTGGCGGTATTTCCTAAAAATTGAGCTTGACCTGCAATGGGATAGGTTGCTGAGGGTAAATTAAATTCAGCCTGACCTTTTAAGTTATCTAAATTTCCTGCAATTTGAGCGTTTGCTGATAAATTTCCGACCTGAAAATTGGGTAAGAGTCCATAGGATTGTGCGATCGCATCCCCTGGAATATTATCTACACTAAAATCCAACTTAACGGCTGGATTAAATTCAACTTTTCGGGTTGTAATTTCACGGTTTTGGGGTAATGTTGGAAGGGGTTGATTTGGAGTGGGTTTTTGTTGACGGATAATGACTTTATCACCGGGTTTAAGCAGTTCGGGTTGAGGTTCTAATAATGCAGTTAATCCGTTTAATTGAATTTCTCCATTTCCCTTGACAGAACCCCCAACGGACGGTTGAATTAATAAATTTTTAATTCCAATAATCGGGTCGGCTAAAATTTTAAAATTGGGATCAAATTTAGCTAATATATTAAAATCTGTTTGAATTGTATCAAAATAAACCCGATCTACTAAAGTTTGTTGTGTGGTAGCAATTGTTCCTGAAATTTGAGGAGTTTGTAAATAGCCTTTTAAGTTAACATCGGCTTTTAATTCTCCTGTAACTGGAAAAGGAAGCTTTACAGGTTTCCCTTGAATTCCTTCTACTGTTTTTAACAGTGTCGAAACTTGAACAGGTTGTAAATTAGCGACTAAATCAACTTGAGTTTTAGCCAATTCTAAATCGGGATTTGTTAAAACAGATCCCTTCAAATTTAGAGCTAAATCTCCCATTGTGGTGTTAAACTGATCAATAATCAATTGAGTTCCCGCAAATCGCAATTTAGCTTGACTTAAGTTAACAGGATCGGGAAGATTGTCAACCGCAACTTTAATTTGATCTAAATTTAACGTTCCCCGCACATCTAGGGGTTTATAATCATCTAATTTAACGCTTAAATTTGTATTTAATTTACCCCGTTTTACTGATATACCGGGAGTAGAAACAAACCATGCTATTAAGGGTAAGTCTATACGATTAGCTCGAATTTGAGCATTGACTTTTCCTGGTTCTAGTAAGGCATCTCCCTTAATCGCAAAGGTTCCCGTATCGCCAATTTTTCCAGCTAAATCAGCTTGAATTCGTTCATTATCTTCGCTTAAGTTAGCTCTAACTTGATCAACGGCAATTAAAATCGGTTTTTGTGTTTTCTTCCCTTGAGAATTAGCCCTTAAAATTTCATAAGGCATTAAATTAATTTGAGCATTTTCAATTCCAATCGTTCTAAAAACTAAAGTAATGGGAGGATTCGGATCTAAATTCAGCTTTGTATTAATCCAGTTTCCTGATGCGTCTTCCTCAATATAAACATTAGGTTTAATTAAAGTAATATCTAGTTGAACTTTTGGTTTAAATAAAGATAAAAGGGAAAAATTAACTTCTACTGCTTCCGCTTCTGCTTTGTCGGTATCCGTTGCTGTTGGAGGGATTGATGAATTTCCAAAACGAATACTATTGAGGGTAAATCCTTCAACAGGGCCAACATTAACAGGCCGTTGTACAATCGTTTCTAAGACACCGCCAATAATGGGAGCTAACCGATATCGAATAAACCAGGCGGCTCCTGTTCCCACCGTTAACAGCGTAATTCCGCAGCCCACACCCCCCCAAATCAGGATGCGCTTTAACCGTCGTCGAGGATGTAAAATCGGTTCAGAATTGGGATTAGGAGAATTAGTCATCTCAAATCTGGCTCTGAGTGAATCAACACAATATTATAGAGGCAATTCAAAACATGGGCACTCAGCTATTACCGCAGTCTGTTCAGGATAAATATGAAATTCATGAATGGAAACACGCTTGTGCAATACTCTCCGGGGATTTCAAAACTGAATGGCAAGACATCATAGACTTGCTTGATCAGTTCTGTCTTTGTAAAAGTTGGCTTACTGTTGGTGGTGGAAGAAAATCACAGGTATCAGAATCTATTGATAACTTTTTATACAATCGAGGTTGGGTTGAGAAAAAATTCGCAACATCTGTAACAGTAGATGAGGATATCATGGATTCTCCAACTCATAAAGTGGATTGTTACAAGAATAGAATTGCACTAGAAATTGAATGGAACAACAAAGACCCCTTCTTTGATCGTGACCTTAATAACTTCCGTCTTCTATTTGACTTGCGGGCAATCAGTGTTGGTGTAATCATCACAAGATGTGACCATCTTCAAGATATCTTTAATATGCTGGGGCGTGGTAATTCATATGGCGCCTCGACTACGCATATGTCTAAACTGCTACAAAGAATCAAGGGCGGTAGTGGTGGTGGATGTCCTATTCTTGTCTTTGGGATAACTGAAAAGCTCTATTCGCAAAATTGCTAGATCATGGATGACGAAGTAATTACGCCCGCTCAAGATTTTCTTAAAGATGTGTCAAGACGGGGGTATGGAACTATTCTTGCTGATCCTCCTTGGCAATTCCAAAATAGGACAGGCAAGGCTGCACCTGAGCCAGACGATCAACGGTGTGGACTAAAATAGAAAAAGTTGTCGCCCATTTTCTGCATGAGTGAAACTGTCTACATCGAAACGAGTGTTTTAGGCTATCTCACTGCTCGACCTAGCAGAGATCTGGTTGTGGCTGCCAATATCGAGATAACAAGGGAATGGTGGGATACGCGCCGCAGTGCTTTCCAACTCTACTCCTCCCAAGCAGTTGTAAAAGAAACTTCACAGGGAGATACCGAAATCGCATCTCGACGACTCGAAATCATTTCCAACCTCGCGTTACTCGATTTAAGCCAATCTGTACTTGATTTAGCAGAGCAATTTTTGGAACGCAGTAGCCTTCCCGCAAAAGCTGATGTTGACGCTGTTCATATTGCAGCCGCAACTGTTCACGGTATGGATTACCTACTCACATGGAACTGTAAGCACATTGCCAATGCTCAAATTCAAAGAAAACTGGCAGAGATTAGTCTTGATTTGGGATACGAGTTGCCTATTCTTTGTACACCCTATGAACTTCTTGGAGATTGATTATGTATCAAGATGCAATTGTAGAAGAAATTCACAGAATTCGTGAAGAGTATTCTCGGTCATTCAATCATGACTTGAAGGCTATCTTTGCTGATTTACAAAAGCAGCAAGCGGAAAGCGGAAGAGAAGTTGTGAGCTTGTCGCGAAAGCCCGGTCTAACAACACGTTGGAGCCCAAGGGCCAGAGATATTGGTGAGGATGCAAAGGATATTAGTCACCGCTCAACTTAGCCGTTATATCACTTCATCTCTAAGTTGTAGCAATCGATAAATCGTATCGGTGGGTATTCAAAATTAAGTGAGCGATGCCAAGTACATTATGAGAATGAATTCTCTACGGAATGAAGCAGCGCACGAAGGGAATTTTCGTGGTAGTTATCAGGATGTTGCTGCTTATGCAGATTTCGTTAAGCGATGGCTTGGTTCAACCGAAAATGCACAAATACAGGTCAGTCGCTCTTTTCCTGTTTGTTCATAGGATATTATGGAAATCTACAGAGCTAGAGTAGCGATTGGGGAGTCAACTTATGCAAGCCATCCTTTTAAGCCGCGAAGAAGTTGCTCAACGTGCGGAGCAACTGTACGAAAGCAGAATCCGCCAAGAAGTGGAAGTTGAAGAAAATATTGGCAAGATGGTCATCATAGACATTGAGACAGGTGACTATAGGATTGATGCAAATGGCTTACGCGCTGCTGACTTCTTGAGCGAGAAGCACCCCCATGCTCGACTCTTTGGGATTAAAATTGGGTACAACGTTGCTGCCGCTTTTGGTGGGGGTATTATGGAGCGTGTAGTCAAGTGATTTCAGGGATTGTGGCTGATGGACACCCGATTATTACCATCCCATTTCGGATTCCAAATCGCGCTGACTTCCCCATTGAATTCGTGATAGACACAGGATTTACCGATGAGCTTTGTTTACCACCTGAAGCAGTGGCACTACTGAATCTCCCCTTCAGATACGATATGCGTGCGAATTTGGCAGACAACAGCCGAGTGATGTTGCCTGTTCATAGAGCAATTATTGTCTGGAACGGAGAGGAGCGAGAAGCTCGTGTATTTGCGACAGGGCGACGACCTCTAGTTGGAACTGCTTTATTGGATAGCCATGAGCTTGTGATCCAATTTACGGAAGGTGGGTTGATAACGATTGATGAGTTGTAGTCCTCAGCATCGACACAAACGCAGGCTAACTTGGTCGTTATACGGTTTCATCTCTAAGTTGTAGTAATCAATAAATTGTATCGGTGGGTATTCAAAATTAAGTGAGCGATCGCCTAATGAGTTAGGTGTTGTATCTTGTGCAGCATTGCCAAGTAACACAACGGGAACTATAACAAGCAATCACATCGTTGCTCGATACAAATCCAAATGCAGCGGACGTAGTAGGGAAGGTCGGTAGTGTCCCAAAGAGTGCGATCGCCGATGATTTGGGGCGTTATGCCAGAAGTGTTGAATGTTCAACACAAAAATATAAAAACTTTCTTAAGATTTCCGGGTATATTGAAAATACAAGTCCAGGAAGCGGAGTGATACATTTATGCAAGTGAGTCAACTCTTGAGGCAGTATGAGGAAGGGGAAACCAATTTTACAGAGGTAGACCTTCAGGGTGCAGACCTATCGGGTGCGATTTTGATTGGGGTTAACCTTTCCAGGGCCAACCTAACGGGAGCGAACTTAAGTCGGGCCTTCCTGAGTCGGGTCAAATTGAATGGTGCCTGTTTGCATCGGGCCAATCTCAGTTATGCCAAAATGAACGAGGCTAAATTAGGAGACGCTAACCTGAGTAAAGCCAATTTGAGTGGCACTTTTTTAGTAAAAGCTAAACTTCCTAATGCTAATTTAAGTGGTGCAATTCTGACCGGAGCTAATTTAAGACGCGCTACATTACCCAACGCCAATTTATGCTCGGCGAATTTACAATCAGCCAATTTAAGAGAAACAAATTTAACCGGAGTTAACTTTAAATGGGCGAATTTAGTAGCCGCAAAACTCAGTGGAGCTAATCTATTTGGGGTAGAATTAAGTGGAGCTAATTTGCAAAAAGCTTATATGAATGGTCTTAAATTAAGTCGAGTTAATCTTGAGGGTGTGAATCTAAGTGAAGCCAAACTCAATGGTGCAGATTTAGAGGATGCGACGTTAATTAATGCTAACTTCAGTGCAGCGCAAATGCAAGGAACTCGGTTAACAAAAGCGGATTTAACGGGAGCCAATTTAGAACGAGCGAGTCTGATATGGGCAAATTTAAACTGGGCAAAATTGCCCCAAGCTGACTTAAGAAATGCTGATTTAAGAGAGGCGTCTTTATTGGGAGCAACCCTGGAAGATACTCAGTTTCAAGGGGCAAAATTACCCCAATCTTTAAAACTTTATCTGGATTTAGCGATCACCTGTTCTAATTTATATCAATCTCATACTCAAAAGTGTGCAATTGAGTTAAGATCATGATTAGAAAGAGTTAATCAGGCATCAATGAGAACAGATTATGCAGTAGTGCTGGTTACAGCAAGTTCTAGGTTAGAAGCGGAAAAAATAGCTAAAGCATTAGTTGAAAAACAACTGGCAGCTTGTGTTAGCTTAACACCGATTCATTCGATTTATACTTGGAAATCAGAAGTCTGTCAGGAGGATGAATGGCAATTAATGATCAAAACAGATCTCAGACAGTTTGAGCAGTTAGAAACACAAATTAAACAACTTCACTCTTACGAAGTCCCTGAAATTATTGCCTTACCGATTATTAAAGGCTCGGCGGATTATTTAAACTGGATTTCTGAACAAATTCAGAAGTATTAAAATTTTTAAGGATAATCGAACGAGCTCAGAATGATCATGATGACATGGGAAAAAACATGAGCAATCATGGCCGATTCTAAACCTTTTTTCCAATAAAGATAACCTGCAATTAAGCCAAAGAAAGAGTTAGCACCGATAATATAAATCAGAAGGGCTAAATTTGGCTGTTGTGTTAAGTAAAGAGCGATGGGGATATGACCTAAAGCAAATAGGATAGAAGACAGAAAAATTGCTAATCCTACCCCCCAATTCTTAGGTGTTCCCTGTCTATTTTGAAAGAACCGCCAAGTTATCCAAACCAAAAGCGTCATCAGTCCCCATCTCAATAATATTTCTTCTGTAATTCCTCCATAAAATAGACGAGTTAGAATAGAAAGATTAGGACTAAATTGTGTGGCATTTTTGATAAAATCCTCTGGAAAAAAGGGTTTTCCTAAGTAAAACATTAAAGGTAATATTAACCCGGTAATTATCCCCCCAATTAAACCGGGAATAACTTGGGGTTTTAAGGCTAAGAAGGGAGAGTTTCCAGAGGCGATCGCTTCAAATCCGGGTGCAAATAAATTAACTTTATGAGCAAGTTTTACTCCTATAAATACCGCAATTGATAATAGAATAAAGGGTTGAATCAGACTGAGGAATTGCAGTGTTTCTACCGGAAGGGGAAGTTCTGCACCTGCGATTAAGAGTGGAGGTGTGGCTAATAGAGACAATACCCCCACTAAACCCGCAAACTCCAAAACGATAAACAGCTTTTTTGAGAAAGTCATAATTTTGCGGTTTATACGATATCTTATGATTATATCCAATTGCAGGGATTCAAACTTCTCCTAAAACTAGCCTTAAGGTTTTTCCTTTTTCGTGGCTAACATCATATTCGATTGATTCACCCCAAACTTATAACCGACTCCAAAATTAAACGGTTTTACAGAGGAATTACTTTGATAAACTTTCCTTAAATCCGGTTGATAACGGACACTAAATAAGGAAATAGGGGCGGTATAGGTTCCAAAAAAGTTTAAATTCCATTGTTTTTCGGCAAAATATTGAAGGGGAATCCCAGAATCATCTTGTAAAATGGCTTGACTTTGATCAAGAATTAACCCTCGAATTGCTGAAAAGCTAGGTCTGTGCATTAAATAGGATGCAGCTTTAAGATAGGTCACAGGTTGATTCATTTGCTTGATAAATTGGCTGTATTGGGGCGTTTTTTTCAACCCGTCATCGGAAATATCTGCGGAAAAATAATAAAACGTTCGCGGTTGTTTTTCCCCTTCAGGAACAAAATCAATTTTTACCCCTGGAATCATGCCTTTTTCAAACTTTTGAATTTTAGCATCTGGATCTAAGCCAATATATTGCAGATCTAAAATTCTATTGTTTGTCCTCACCATAAATAATAAAATCAACGGTAAAACCCCTTGATTAGATAAATCGGATTTCATTTCTTTGGTTTGAAAGAAACTGAATTGAAGTAAAGAATAAAGAGAGTTTTTAACATTAGCTAATTTTTGATTGCGTTGACTTTCTGATAATTGATTAAAATCAGGCATTGTTCCAACGGGTTCTAAAGCTGTGAGAACATATTCTTTTGCTGTTGGGAAAAATAAAGCAGCATACAAGAAATCTGGGCCGCTAAAGGGATAAAAAATCTCAGGGTTAGATTGATTAATTGTAGCTAATTCTTCCTTTGACCATTGGCTGACTTTCGCCAGTTGTTGTTTTTCTAGTTTTGACCAAGCCGGGTTAATAAAGCTGTGGTAATTTCTCCAAACATTAGATTGTTCTAAAGAATAAAATGGACTTTTTGAATCAACTTTAATTCCGGCAATCAATTTAGCTGTATCGGTTAAATGATCCGCTTGTTTTTGATCATATTTAGCTAAAGGATCAACGGGTTGGGGAGGCGTTTGTGATGTTATTGTTGTAGTTTGAGTAACTTCAGTTTGAGGTTGTTCGATCTTTTGTTGCGGTTCTGTTTTAGAACAAGATTGTAACCCAACTACACTTAAAATTAGGGCTAATAAGACTTTAATTTTCATAGATCACACCAATTTCTTGTGAACACCGATAAAATAGAAGGGTAAACCCAAGGCAATTGTTCCTAAGCCAGCTAAGGATTCTAAGGGTTTATCCTGAAAAACAAATATTAGCATCCAAAGGCTGATTCCTAAAAAAATTATTGGGGTGATTGGATATCCCCAAGTTTTGTAGGGACGAGGAGCATCAGGACTGCGAAAACGATAGATAAAAACGCCCAAAACTGTGATAAAGGAACAGAGGGTTAAGGTAAATCCTAAATAGGTAATTACGGCTTCAAAGCTGGCTGTGATGATTAAAATAATCACAATAGCCAATTGTAAATATAGGGCATAAGCAGGAATTCCATGTTTATTTTTTCGAGATAAAATTTGAAACAAAGGAATATCTTCGCCGATGACTTGGGTGACTCTTGGCCCTGCTAATACCATTGAACTGATCGAAGAAATTAAACCAAATCCGATTAATAATCCCATTAATTTTGCCCCGAAGTTACCGAAAATTTGCTGGGCTGCAATATAACCAATTTCTAATTGTCCGGCTAATTGATTGATGGGTGTTGTATAGAGAAAAACAAAATTGAGGAGGAGATATAAAAGGGTGACAATTAAGGTTCCAATTAAGAGCGATCGCGGTAAATTTTTCTCTGGTTCTTTTAGTTCACTAGCTAAATAAACGGCTGCATTCCAACCGGAATAGGAATAGGTCACATAGACTAAAGAAATAGCAAAGGAGGAACTAAAAATAACCGAAATATCATTAATATTAGGTAAAAATTGAATTGGTTGAGGAGTAGCCAAGCCTAAACCAAAGAGAATAAACACAATAATGAGGACAACTTTTAAAATGGTAAATCCTTGCTGAAATAAGCTCCCAAATTTGAGGGTTTGGATGTGAATTAGAGAGACTAAGATTACGGCTATTAAGGCGATCGCTGTGGGATAATTTAAACTAGGAAATACACTCGATATATATTTGCCAAATGCCATCGCTGCGGCGGCAATGGGAGCGGCAAAACCTACGGTGACAGAAACCCATCCTGAGAGAAAACCAATCAGAGGATGATAAATTTTAGAAAGATAATGATATTCACCGCCAGAACGGGGCATAGCAGCCCCTAATTCCCCATAACAAAGAGCACCAGAAAGGGCAAAAATACCGCCAATTAACCACAAAAATAAAATCGCAAAACCCGATTGAATATCGATGACTTGAAACCCTAAACTGGTAAATACACCCGTCCCAATCATATTAGCAACGACAAGACAAATTGCTGTTAATAATGTGATTTGACCCTGGGATGCAGAGGATTTTTTAGGGAAATCCGAGGTAGAATTAGGAGGGGGGGGATTGTTAAATGAAGTCATAAATATTTTTTAAAAATTTAGTAGGACTATAGCAGATTTTGATCTAATTTTTTATCCGATATTTCCATAATATTACTAATTTTCCTCTTGATTTAAGCTTAAAATCGTTCTCACTTCTTGCAGAAGTTGATTTTGTTGTTGATGAATATTCTCTAAGTATTGTAATAGAATAATAAGCCGTTCTTGCTGTTCTAAGGTGAGTGATTCTATCTGTTGAGGGTGAGTTGATAAAAACTGCGACAAGCGACTTCTAGGGGGTTCAGAATGTAAGGGTCTCCCAGGGTTTAAAATTAACTGAGAAATCCAAACTAAGCTATATTTAAAAAGGTGAAAAGGACTGGTTAAAATTAATAGCCATCCCTGTTTCAATAAACTACTAATTGCTTGTAAAAAGCCGAGAAATAAGCTAATCAAAAATACAAATAGAATTAAACTCATCCCTGGATGGCTAATTAACCAAGAGATAAAAGGATGAGCATTAATCCAATCTTGAATTAAGGAGTTAATCGCGTTTTTTACAGCATCATTGATTGGAAAATTAGGCATATAAAAGCTTTTTGCTTATATCAAGCTGATATTTGAGGCATTTTTTGTATTTTATTCTGAATGAAGGGTGAAGTTATCTATCTTAGGACTTATGCAGATGACCAAAAAATCTGATTTCTGCATCAGTCCGAAATTTTTAATTAAAGTTTATTTCAACCCTTCAATTCTAAACACAATTGGCGGAAATCTTCTCCCCGATGTTCAAAACTTTGATATTGATCAAAACTAGCACAAGCCGGAGATAATAACACAACTTTTGCACCTAATTTGGGAGCAATTTCTGCTGACCTTTTAATGGCTTTTTCCATTGTTTCAACAATTTCAAAATTAGAGTAATTCTCTGCTTTTAACCGTTGAGAAAATGCCTCGGCTGCATCTCCAATCAATAAAACCGAGACTGCTTTTTCTTTAATTCGATGAATCCAAGTGGTATCATCTCCTTTTTTTGCTTCTCCCCCTGCAATTAAAATTACAGGAGAATCAACTGCCGCTAATCCCACTTCTGCTGCGTCATAATTTGTGGCTTTACTATCATTAATCCAGTCAATTCCTTGCCAATTCATAATCTGTTCTAAACGATGGGCAACCCCTGGAAATGTAGAAATTGCATTACAAATTGCTTCCGATTCTATTCCAGCTAATTTAGCAGTAGCTACAGCCATTAATAGGTTTTGTTTGTTATGACTTCCGACCATTTTTAAGGCATCTGCTTGAACAATTTTCTCTCCATTTTGCATCACCCAATTGTTCTCAATATAAAACCCTAGTTCAGGATTTGCTACTAATTTTTCTTGTCCTAAAACACTTGTCCAACAGGCAGAAAGCCAGCGTTGATGAGCAGTTTCTTTTAAATAAAGATCATCGCCATTAATCACTTGTTGTTGCGATTGATATAATAATTTAGCTTTAATATCATAATACCTTTCTAATGTGTAATGACGATTCAAATGATCCGGTGTAAAAGTTGTCCAAACAGCAATTCTAGGGGTTAAAGTTGAGGAGGATTCAATTTGATAACTACTCACTTCTGCAATAATCCAATCTAAGGGTTTTTCAATTCCTTGATATTCTTGTAAGGCTAATTCACAAGCAGCATGACCAATATTTCCACAAGCTGGAGCGTTTAAACCTGCGGCTTGAAATATCGCAGCAGTTAGGGCTGTTGTTGTGGTTTTACCATTCGTTCCCGTAATACAAACCCAAGGCAAATCTCGCAGATTTCGCCAAGCTAATTCCATTTCTCCAATGGTTTCTATGCCTAAATTTCGGGCTGTTTTTAACCCTGGAATATCCCAAGGAACCCCAGGACTAACAACGATTAAATCTAAGGAATCATCCGGTTGAAAATTGTGTCCTAAATGAACTTCTATTCCTTCACTTTCTAATTGTTGTTTTTGCGGTTCTAAATGTGGGGAATTATTGCGATCGCTTAAAATAACATCCCATCCTTGCAATTTTAATAACCGTGCTGCGGCATTTCCAGATTTTCCTAAACCGATGATATGAGCTTTGAGCATAAATAATGTTATTGCACCAGAATTTTTTTTGATTGTATTCGATGAGATCTTCGATTTGATCCCCCTAAATCCCCCTTAAAAAGGGGGAGTGTGATCTTTTTTTAACTTTTAACAATTGCCCCAAAATCCGCTAAAACACGAGCATGATTTCTTAATAATCCTAATAAATTCAAACGATTACGTTGAATATTTGGATCATCATCCATCACTAAAACACTTTCTGGGCCGTCAAAAAAGCTGCTAACGGTTGGAGTAATTTCGCTCAAAGCTTCCACTAATTGACGATAATTTCTTGTGGCTTGAGAGGCTTGTGTTTTAGGAACTAACTGTACTAAAGCTTGATAAAATTCCTGTTCAGAAGATTTTTGAAAGAGATCGGGTTTAACCTTCGTTTCAGGTTGCAATTCTAGGGTGTCTAAATCCCCTTGTTTGGCTAACCGAGTGGAACGATTTACTGTTTCATAAATTTGGTCTAAGGTACCATCTTTACGGATAGTTTGTAGGAATAACGCTCGATCTCGGACATCTAATAAGTCCTGTAACGCCCGTTCTTTATATTCGAGATCATTTTCTCCTAAAATAGCATTAACTAAGTCATAATCAATGGCTTTTTCATCCTGTAATAACGTCCGAATGCGTTGCAGGAAAAAGTCATCTAATTGATGGGTTAACCCTAACATTGCATTGGGAAATGTATTGACAAAATCCGCCGAAATTTGTTTGAGAAGTTGATAGAGATTCAAAGGTAAATCCGCCGACCAAATAATATTAATCACCGCATTCGCAGCCCGACGTAAGGCAAAGGGATCAGAGGAACCTGTGGGTAACATTCCCAAGCCAAAAATACTAACTAAAGTATCGAGTTTATCCGCTAAACCGACGACTTGACCGACTAAGGTTTGGGGTAAATTATCCGTAGCATTTCGGGGTAAATAATGTTCAAAAATCGCCGTTGCTACCGCTTCCGGTTCTCCTCCTTCACGGGCATATTTTTCCCCCATAACTCCTTGCAATTCAGGGAATTCATACACCATTTGGGTGACTAAATCCGCCTTACATAATAAAGCAGCCCGTTGTATTAAATTACGATCTGATTCACTAACATTTAGTTGATCGGCAATCCAATTAGCAATTTTACCAATGCGATTAACTTTATCTCGAACTGAACCTAAATCCTCTTGAAATGTTACCGCTTCTAACGCAGGTAAATAGCTTTCTAAAGGCGTTTTTAAATCGGATTTATAGAAAAATTGCCCATCAGCTAACCTTGCCCGGATAACCCGTTCATTTCCGGCTGCAATCAGATCGGATTTGGCAGGATCTCCATTAGAAATCGTGATAAAATAGGGTTTTAAGGGCGATGAATTTTGAGTTTCTGTTGTTAATACTGGAAAATACCGTTGATGCGTTACCATGACGGTTTTAATCACTTCAGCAGGTAAATTCAAAAATTCTTGATCAAAAGTTCCGACAACGGCCGTCGGCCATTCCACTAAATTAACAACTTCTGCTAATAAATCTTCGGGAATTTCTGCTTTTCCCCCAACACTATTAGCAGCAATTTCAACTTCTTTTTGAATCGTCTGAATCCGGTCTTGGGGGTCAACTTCAATAAAGCCTTGTTTCAGAGATTCTGCGTAGGTTTTAGCATGGGAAATTGAGATTTTTTCAGGATGTAATACTCGATGTCCTTGGGAAATGCGATCGCTTTTAACTATTTCGGAACCACTAACTAATGTAACAGGTAAAATTTGATCATCTAATAAGGTAATTAACCAACGAATCGGACGGGGAAATTTTAAATCTCCATCCCCCCAACGCATAAATCGTTTTCCTTCTAATTTAGTAATCCATTCTGATGTTAATTCGGCTAAAATTTCTGCGGTTAATCGACCGGGAATTTTCTTTAAAACAAAGACAAAATCGCCTTTAGAAGTCGGACGAATTTCTAAATTTTCTAATGTGACTCCCTGTTTTTTAATAAATCCTTCCGCCGCCGGAGTGGGTTTTCCATCTTTAAAAGCGGTAGACGCTGGGGGGCCTTTAATTTCTTCTTCGCGGTCAGGTTGTTGGCTAGGAAGTCCCTCAATTAATACGGCTAACCGTCGCGGTGTTCCCAATACTTGAACGGACTCAAAGCTTAAAAACTGTTCTTTGAGACTCGCAGGAATTTTCTGTTTCCACTGTTGAATAGCGGTTTCTACAAAGGTTGCTGGTAATTCTTCTGTACCTACTTCGAGTAAAAAACTAACCATAGGAAATTTTATAAGGGATGTTGCTAAGAAAGTTAAGGTGACAAATAATCACCATAGCAGGTTAGGGGGTCATTTCTCAAGGGTTTGAGAACTAATGCAGAAACCGATAGACTTGTAGAGACGTTTCATGAAACGTCTCTACAAGATTTTTGGAAATATCTTTATTCCATAGGTTCTATTCCCAAAGACCTTAATTGTTCAGCCAAACGTTCAGCCCGATTTTGCGCTTCATTAGCCCGATTTTGCGCTTGTAATGCTGCTTCTTCTGGTGTCGGAACAATATCACCTTCTGGGGTAAAATACCGTAGTTTTTCTTGATAAATTCCTAGGAATAATCCTAACACTTCACTTTCTAATAATCCGGCATCATTCGGAATAATTTCTTCATATTCCTGTCCCACTAATTTAAAACCCACTAATTCTAAATCATCGGGAGAAAACCAAAAATATTCCTGGGTTCTAAAGTGATCTTGATATAAATTCTTTTTAGTCGTTTTATCGGTTTCCGCCGTCGAGTTGGAAAGCAATTCAATAATTAAATCGGGATATTTCCCTTCTTCTTCCCAAACTACCCAAGATTTTCTCGGACTTTTAGAAGTATTTTTCACCAAGAAAAAATCCGGCCCGCGAAAGTCTCGATTTCTCAGTTGTTGACGACTAAAATAAATCGTTAAATTTGCGCCAATAAAATAGTCTGTTCTGTCTCTCCATAACCAATCTAAACAAGACACTAATAACGCTAATTGGAGATAATGTAACGTACTTTCCATTTCAGTATACTCACTTTCAACCTGACTCCCATCGGGCATTAATGCCTCTAATTGTTCTGCGGTTATTGACATTTTTTTCCTCGTTTAATTTTAACGTTAGCCGATTAATACAAATTGCAAACCGGGTTAATTCAGCTATGTTCTTAAACCGTAGAGTAAAGACCTGTCCTAGCGCGTCTCTACAAGATTTTTAGAAATGTCTTTATGCCATAGGTTCAATGCCTAAAGATCGTAATTGTTCGGCTAAACCTTCAGCACGATTTTGCGCTTCTTCAGCACGATTTTCAGCTTCTTCAGCACGATTTTGCGCTTCTTCAGCACGATTTTCAGCTTCTAATGCAGCTTCTTCAGGAGTCGAAACAATATTACCTTCTTGGGTAAAATATCGCAGTTTTTCCTGATAAATTCCCAGGAATAATCCTAAGACTTCACTTGCTAATAATCCTTGTTGATTAGGAATAATTCCTTCATATTCATTTCCGACTAATTTAAAACCTGTTAGTTCTAAATCATCGGGAGAAAACCAGAAATATTCCTGAGTTCTGAATTGATTTTGATATAAACTCTTTTTAGTGGTTTTATCGGTTTCCGCCGTTGAGTTGGAGAGAAGTTCAATAATTAAATCGGGATATTTCCCTTCTTCTTCCCAAACCACCCAAGATTTTCTCGGAAGTTTAGAAGTATTTCTCACTAAGAAAAAATCCGGCCCGCGAAAGTCTCGATTTCTCAGTTGTTGACGACTAAAATAAATCGTTAAATTTGCGCCAATAAAATAGTCTGTTCTGTCTCTCCATAACCAATCTAAACAAGACACTAATAACGCTAATTGGAGATAATGTAACGTACTTTCCATTTCAGTATACTCACTTTCAACCTGACTCCCATCGGGCATTAATGCCTCTAATTGTTCGGCGGTAATTGACATTTTTAATCCTTCTCATTTGAGGTTAGGTTAATTTATTATATCGCAAGTATAAAGGAATTGTATAAAAGCAGGTGTGTAGTAGGGGCGAGGCGCGCC
Source organism: Planktothrix serta PCC 8927 (assembly GCF_900010725.2). Lineage (NCBI taxonomy): Bacteria > Bacillati > Cyanobacteriota > Cyanophyceae > Oscillatoriales > Microcoleaceae > Planktothrix > Planktothrix serta. The sequence goes on from NZ_LR734855.1 coordinate 25,735, forward strand.
TCGCCCCTACGATGACTTGAAATTTAATGCTCAATTATCTGTTCTAAAGCGTTCTGTAAATCCTGGGTTAAATTAGCAACGGCTTGACGACGGTTTGTTTGATAATCTGACCATTTTTGAGTCACAGAAAGGGGTTCCCCAACAGTTAATTTAGCTCGTTTTTTACCTAAATAGGGGCGTTTAATCGGGTTTCCTCCCTTTAACCGATTTACCATTGTCCATACAATTAATGTTGTTTCTGCAAAGCGATCAAATGTTGGATTTTCTCGAATATAACGACCCGTTACTGCTACAAAGCTTTCTACTAATCTCATGTGCCACATTCGCAAACTGGCTTCTATTGCTACCCGATCTGCTAATCCTAATTCTACCGCAGACCAGTTATCATTTCCTTTGAGATCATATCGATAAATACAATCCCATCCCGCTTGTTCTAACCGACGACAACGACTACTTAAATCTCCAGTTGGTTTCAGATTAAAATATTCTTCAGCAACCGTTAACGCCATTTCTAATAATCGTTTTAGACGTTCTGAAAAATCGAGACTTTCATCTTGGGGAATAGTGCGATGATAAAATTGGCGATAAAAATTTTCCATTGTATCTAATAGATAATTTCCTAACTGCATTAAACGGCTATATAGAGAAGAAACGGTTAAATCTTCATTTCCTTGAGGTAAGTTACAATCTTTTTCTAATTGAGAAATTACTTTTTCTACATCTATCCAATTATCTTGAATATAAAAATATTGAATTCCAATGGGAACTAAATAAACTTCTTCTGTGCGTTCGGCTTTTTTTAAATCTTCAACACACCAAAATCCTAATTGAGCAATTCCCGGTTCTAAAGGGCTAATACTTTGATTATGTCCATTAGTTGCCCCTTCTGGTGCGGCGGCTAAGGGAAATTGACCATTCATAAATAAATCCCTCGCTGATCGTAATCCTAAGCGATCAACTTTCCCCCTAAATATCGGCGTTCCTCCTATTTTTGGAAATAACCAAGAAACCGATTTTCCCGCCCATAAGGGAATTCCCCGATCATACATAAAATGAGCATGAATCGGATCAGATAAGACAATTCCCTGTTGTTTTGCAGTTTCAGGAACAAATCGCCATAACAATTGACTCATACAATAGGGATCATCCGTATTGGGATGACGAAACGCTAATAAAAATCGAATTTTTCCCTCTTGAAATTGTTGATAAATATTAACTAATCGTTCTACTTTTTCCCCTTTGATATCTACTAAAGGCGTTTTCCATTGAATCCAAAACGGAATCCCCCATTGGCAGACCTTGAGTACCAAAGGATTAAAATTAGGAGGGAGAAAATCTAGCGTGGGTTGTATATTTGTAATTGGATTAAACATAAATTAGGGTTCAGTAAATTTAATCAGTATTAAAGCCTATTTAACGGGGTCAATCGTTCTCAAAAGCCGGAGAGAATCAAAAGTTAATCATACCGTAATTTTTAGGTTTTGGTGTTGATGATAGTTTGCTGTTCAGCATAGCATTCTATCGAGAAATGTCTGATATTTCACCCGTTTTTTTGCCTGAATGCGTCGCCTTTACAACTTCTGAGTCTGAATTCGGGAAAACAAACCATGATAGAACTCTTAAATTCTTCTGTCAATCTCTAAAATTTATCCAGAATTCGTTACAATGACAACCGAACTTTACCTCTAAAAACGGTTTCCTTTAAAAGGATAAATCATCAAATTTTCTCTTAGAAGGCAGGTAGAAAGGATGAACCCCATGAACTTGACCCAAGCATTTCAACCGGGTTATTGGTTTCAAACCCCCCTTGATCACGATCCTGAGCGAGTCACCTATTCCGTCCAGACCATCGGTGAATTAGTCTTAACCTCTGGAAAAATTGTCGTTTGTGATCCTTTGGTTGCGATTAATCCTCATCTGTGTTTGACTCAACCCCTGGCTGCGGGTCGTTATCAGGTTCAACTGAGTATCGCCACATTCCATGACCAAAAAGAGCAAAGAGTGGCCTGTGCGATGTTAGTAATTCGAGATCAACCTGCGGTCAAATGGGAATTAGCGGCATCTTTCCCAGGGGATCAAGAATGGGCTTATCCGATGAATTCAGGAACAGGATGTTTTATGGATGGAGAAGTCGCACAACGGTTATCTGACCTCTCAGAACAAGAGTTTGAAGATTATTATGATCGTTTGGATCAAGCTTTAGATCAAACCTATATTGATACTTGGGATTGGGCAAATTTTTGTTTAGATGAATCAACCGGATTGAATATTATTGCCTTTCATTCCGGTTGGGGAGAGGGTTGTTATCCCGCCTATTGGGGTTATGATCAACAGGGTAATCTGGTCTGTTTAGTGACCGATTTTAGACTACTTCAGTCGTGATCGGAGCAATAACTTCTAGTAAGGTTTTAATGCTGGCATTGTGATCAAGAAAAGAAAACAAATGTTTATATTTCAGAATGCCTTTTTGATCTAAAACAAATTGAGCAGGTAAGGGTGCACCTAGGGCTTGTCCGAGTTGATACAATCGAAAAATACCGCAGCTTGGATCACTTAGCAAGGGCATTTTTAACCCTAGATCTTTGACCACAATTTTGCTTTGACGTTCATCGGTACTGGTAATCATCAAGACTTCAACTCCCCGTTGAACGAACGCTTCATAGTTTTCGTTCAGGGCTTTAATATGGGGATAACAAAAGGGACAATATTGTTTTTCTGTAAAAATTCGGGTAAAGGCTAAAATCACCGGGCGATCGCCTCGAAATTGAGACAACCGCACTAATTGACCATTGGTAATATCGGGTAATTGAAAATCTGGGGTTTTGAACCCCAACTGTACATCACTGGTGGCAGGGATCGGAAAAAAGTTATTCCAAAATCGGCGATTAATTAAACCACTAAAATCGTTAGAAGTCAGCATAATAGTTTGTTGTTTATTACTCTTCCTAGTTTAAGACAATCTTATATATAGCAGTCCTAAATAGGTTGTAATATTTTATCGTAGGGGTTGGGTCTCCCAACCCTCCTTGCGCCTGGGTTGGGAGACCCAACCCCTACAAAACTTTTTCACAAATCCTACACGGATTGCTATAGCAGGGAACAGGGAACACCGCAGGAAACGAGGAGTGTACGGCGCACGGTTTTAGCATCAGTCCATGTCCTAATACCCCAGGCGCGACTGCTATAAAATGTAAACCCGCCTTCACACAATTGTTAAGACGGGTTCCTCAACTTTATCTATAACCGATCTTAGATCGCAGCAAAGAATTCTTTGGACTTAACGGGATCGGGGATCATGGTTTTGTCACCCGGTTGCCAACCCGCAGGGCAAACTTCATCGGGATGAGCTTGCACATATTGAATCGCTTGCAATGTCCGCAGGGTTTCATCGACGTTCCGACCAAAGGCGAGGTTATTGATCGTGGCGTGTTGAATTACCCCTTCTTTGTCAATGATGAACAGACCGCGTAGGGCAATTCCGGCTTCGGGATCAAGGACGTTGTAAGCAGCACTGATTTCTTTTTTCAGGTCGGCTACCAGAGGATAGTTCAGGTCGCCCACACCACCAGATTTGCGATCGCTTTGAATCCAAGCCAGGTGAGAGAATTCGCTATCGACGGAAACGCCGAGAATTTGAGTGTTGAGTTTTGTAAACTCTTCGGCGCGATCGCTAAAGGCGGTAATTTCAGTCGGGCAAACAAAGGTAAAGTCTAAGGGGTAGAAGAACAGAACCACATACTTACCCCGATAGTCAGAGAGTTTGATCGTTTTAAATTCTTGGTCAACAACAGCCGTCGCTGTAAAATCGGGGGCGACTTGGCCAACACGCAGGCACTCAGCCATGAATAATACTCCTTAAACTGACGATGGTAAAGTTTTGTTCAAGAGAATCAAGATCAACATGATCCTGATCGTCTGATTGTTTTACGATTTATTACAACTATATCATAGTCGAAATGACTACAGTTACATCAGATTTGTTAAAACAGAACCCGTCCGAACAACAAAGCCAGCCATCAATGGACTGACTAAATGCCCAACAAGAGAGGCTGATCAAATGGGGTTTAAATGGCTCAGGCGGGATTTGAACCTGCGACCTTGGGCTTATGAGTCCCCTGCTCTAACCACTGAGCTACTGAGCCTTGATTGATTCACGATTTATTAATATAGCACAACTTATTTCCAAAAATCAACCCCCTGTTTCAAGTTTTTTCAGAAAGGCAGGGGGGGGAGCGTCCTCGCTCGTCAACAGTCAACAGTCAGTCGAGACGCGCCAGGACACGTCTATACATAGTCAACAGACACCCTAATAATTTTGGGATACCATTGAACTATTTTCTGGCAGTAAGGCCATCGGGTTAACAGGGCCTTCGCTCTTGGGATGGATTTCAAAGTGCAGGTGTGGCCCTGTACTGCGTCCGGTGGTACCCATTTCAGCGATTTGTTCTCCTTGGGCTACTTTATGACCCTCATTAACCAGAACCCGGTCATTGTGGGCGTAAACCGTTAAACTGCCGTCAGGATGTTCAATTTCGACTAAGTTGCCATAGCCACCATCATTCCAGCCCGCGTAGGTTACAACCCCAGGAGCAGCGGCCACAATGGGGGTTCCGATTGGCCCAGCAATATCAATTCCTCGGTGCATCCGTCCCCAACGCCAGCCATAACCGGAGGTAAGAATGCCTTCTGCTGGCCAAATATAGCCATTGAAGCGCTGGGAACCACTGGGTAAGTAAGCATCTGGCCCTGGGAGAGCAGGTAACTGCGGGGATACCATCTGACCCAAAGCGGGGTTATTTAAGGGATCGTAGGTTTTAGATCCGATGGGAGCCGTGGCCACCACAGAACGTCTGGATTGAGGTGGGAGGGGAGTTGCTGGAGACGGAACTCCATTCGGAGACCGTTGAGCCAACTGTTCTGAAGATAGATTCTGTGCCATTTGAGTTGTCTTTTGGCCAGAATCAGCTTGTGGATTAAACTCAGGATTAATCCGTTTTTGCCGTAAGGAAGTCGTTCCCGCAGAGGTCAAGGCTTGAACCTTTGGCTGTTCATCCTGCTCTAGGGAGACATTCATCACCTGATAGCCACTCTGGACTTGATATTCCTCGCGCAGGCGTTCTACTTCAGATTTCAGGCGATCAGTATACAATTTGCTGACGGCTTCTGACTTGCGGACAGAAACAGCTTGAACCGCGACCTGTTCAGACAGGGAGGGGAATTCTGATTCAACCGGAATCGAAACGGCTTTGGCTGCGACGGGAGTAGGAGACTCAACCGCATTGATTGTACGGGAAGCCAGTTGATTCAGTGACAGTTGATTTAAGGTGCTATTTGTGGGAATTGAACTCAGATCAGCCACATCTTCTCCGGGAAGGTCGGCGACTGAAGAATTATTACTTCTGCGTTCTGAGGGAATTACCGCCGGAAGTACAGATTGAGGTAATCTCCCACCTAAAGCACTAAAGTCAGTTGTTGTAGAAAGTTGTGAAGAGGGGGAAGCATCTGGACGAATCTGAATGTCTTGCCATTGATTCGTGGGTAAAGAGGATGAATTGTTTGAAAAACTACTCGCCAGTTGCTTAGGGATTTTTAGATTTTGATGAACATTCAGAACATTAGGATCACTCAGATGATTCGCCTTGATGATGGCATCTACGGAAACATTATGCAGTTTGGCAATTCGATCTAACGTATCACCGGAACCCACCGCATAAACTTCCGCCAGCAACTCATCCCTGGTATCGCTCGGAATCACAAACGCTCCAGACATCTCTTGAGAGATTGTATCTAAAGAGTTAACCTGTGTCGAACCAGAGGCTCTATCGGTTTGATCTAATTGATGAGTTGGGGAAGTGGGAGATTCTGAAGTCTCCACTGAAGCATCTAAAGTCTGTTGATTAGCTGAGGTTTCAGCTTCAGAAGAAGGAGAAATCTGCACAGGGGATTGGCTGTGAGATTCTGTCACCGTAGCCGATGGAGGCATGGATTCCGAAGAAACCAGAGGCTGAGACTCTGATGTAGAAGGGGCTTCTACCCTAGTCTGATCCGATTTTCCTTGCCCTAAGTCATTGGAGTGACTGCGGGTGTTAACGACGTTCTCGCTTGCGTTGAGACTAGAAACAGTTCGCAACAGAGACGGCTGCCAGTCTGAGTTAGATGTTTGTCCCGCCGATGCTGAATTTTCTCCGGTCGGAGAAGAGTCGGCCATTGGGGAAGGTGACTGGATTGTTGGATTCGGATCAAGATTAGGTAACTCTGCCGCCATCACGCAATCATTGGCTTGATTGCTGAGAATGCCGGAAGCAATTGCTAAACCGAGAAATACGACAGAGGTACGAACCTTATGACTGCCAGAGTGTACGACCTGTGGTTGGGTCTGCCCTGTTGCAGTCTGATCTAAATCTAAATCTAAATTAGGCATGGCAACAGGTTGATCATGATTTGGAATTGTTCCTTTCAAAGAACGACCTCCTATGGAGAAGCGTGCTTACTGTCCTCGAACCGCTCAAGATTTTAATATCAGTGAAGGTAATCACATTCATCATTGATTAGAATCACTGACAATAATCTTGATTACGTCAGATTACCTTGCTTTTTCAATTTCGACAAGAAAAGCGAAAGTTTCATAGAAAGGCAAACCCTGAAAACTAACGATAGAACAACAATAACCCTTGAGGGTCGAGGAGCTTTAAAAATAGACTGAACTCGGTTAGAAGAGTCCAGATGAGAATCTACACCAGTTCCTACCTGAAACACAACACCGGATAAAAGCTGATGAGTTTCTAGGGATCAGGTTGCAATCCCAATTAAAATCAATGCCTAATAAACTCAAACCTAAGCTAAGTCAGGGTTTTAGCTTTTTTTGCAACGGGAAAAAAACACCCGTTTAGATGAATAAAATCTATCACTGTTGGGGGTCAGTTTAATCCGGGTATTTATAAAAAAAAGTTATCAGATTAGGCCGTATTTGTCGATTGACATAATACCAAAGTTTAATCAGCCAGTTTCACGCTAAATAGCCAAGTTGTCGGCGGGCTTCAAATAAACCAATAGCAACACTCACGGAGAGATTCAAGCTGCGAACACCGGGCTGGGCCATTGGAATATAAACGGTTGCGGTACAAGCATCCAACGCATCGGGGGGAAGTCCTGTGGTTTCACTTCCAAATAGTAACCAGTCCGAATCTTGGAACTGAAACTGGGCATAGTTGGAGCCACCTTTGGTACTAAACCCTAGCAACCGTCCGCCTTGTTGTTCATGATAGGCTCCAAAGGTGAAGAAATCGGGATGATAGGTTAAGGAAACATAGAGCCAGTAATCTAAACCCGCTCGCTTGAGGTAGCGATCGCTAATTTCAAATCCCAATGGCCCCACCAAATGCAATTGGGTACAGGTGGCTGCACAGGTACGGGCGATATTCCCTGTATTGGGTGGAATTTGAGGCTGAACTAAGACGACGTGAGGCATGAGGTAATCACACAAACAAACAAGGGTTTTAGGGTCGGATCAACCCCTAGACACGAGGAACAAATCTATAGTTTTTCTTTATGCTTTGTAAAGAAATTTATCGATAAGATATTCTGATTAGATAAGTGGCCAAATTTTCAAGCCACTAGGGGTTGACAAATCTGATCTTCAAACTCTTGCTCTTGCTGTTCCATTTCCTGAATAGCCTGCTGAATAATTGAGCGCGTCTCCCAACCTTGTTGGGACAGATGTACCCATTGTTGGGCGGTACAACCTTCTCGCAGTAGTCTTTTAACCGGAGACAGAAAACAGCTAAAACCGTGTTTTTTGGCCGTGGGCCAAACTTCTTGATAAAGTTGTTCAATCCAATCTCTAGCTGAAATTAAACTGCCGTCTTTCCAATGTCGCAGTTGAGCGTCTAAACTGTGGTGAGCCGCTTGGATTTCATTTTGATCACTAATTGCCACTAACTCCTCCGCACGATGGCTTTCAGGCAGTTCACTTAGTTGTAATGGATCAAGGTCAGGATTTTCTAACATTTGCCACAGGCGAGCTTCTAATAAAGCTGTTACCGCTAACAAGGCAATGGGGTTAACCATCAAATCACAAATTCTCAATTCCAAACGGTTTAAATTATAGGGACGGCGATCGCCATTCGGCCGTACCGATGACCACAGGTGACGAACATTTTGCATAGTTCCTTTTTGCAGTTGGTCTTCTGTCCAGTCAATATAGTGGCGATGGCTTTCAAACAAGGGTACAAAAGTAGGCGTTTTGGGGAACAGATACCAACGGGTGGAATCATACCCTGTAACTTCCCCTCCTAAGAAGGGAGACGAGGCACTCATCGCTAAATAGAGGGGTGCTTCCACCCGGACTAAACGAATCGCCTGCATTAACTTTTCCGGGTCAGCAATCCCGATATTAATATGAATACTGGCGGTAACAACATCCGTACCGTAGGTTTGTTCAATATAAGTATGATAGGGATTTTGCGGATCAGACCGATAAAAATTCTCCGTATCTCCGAGGGATAAGGTACTTCCCGGTATCAGGGTATACTCCCCCAACTGGCGTAAATAGTTTCTCAGTAACCGCCGAGGTCGAACTAACGCGCACAACAACCGATCATAATTACACAGGGGGGCTGTTGTGTACTCAACATTTCGGCTATCGGGTTCTCGCACAAACCCTTCTAAATTCGCCACAATTTTATCGGAAAGTCCCACAATATCTCCCTGGGGAGTTCCGGTATACATTTCAACTTCAAAACCTTTGGATAACAGCATATTACAGTAATCAGTAATCAGTAATCAGTAATTAGTAATTAGTAATTATTAATCAGTAATTATTAATCAGTAATTAGACGTGCCATGTCGTGTCTGTACGAGTTAAAAGTTAATCGACTGTTTAATCTTTTACTGATAAATGATTACTGGTAACTGATTACTAATATTGCCATTATCTATCCTAGCACGGATTCTGAACTCCAAGGAAAAATGCCGTCGGGTTCGGTTGAATTAAAAATGTAATCATAATCAAACTCAAAGGAGCGACTATGACGAGTCAAAGAAAATCCACAGGCGATGACTTGGCCCGTTGTAAAGGTCGCCATCACTAATTCAATTAATGTTCGGGGTTTAATTTCGGGTTTCTGTACATAGAAATCTCGTTTGGCAAAAAACACCCGTTCATCTTTAGGAACAATAATTCCATTTACCCGATGGGCGTGTTGAATCGGCTTGAGGTAATTTTTGATAAAATAGTCCTGATTCGTTTGTAAGCGAGACAGTCGTTCATGTTGGAGCCAACTCATTTGAAACATGAGTTTAATTAATTCAAATCCAAGAATATAATTAAACACATTATCCTTATCTTTAGGACTTAAAGCCAACTTTAAAGCCGACTCTAAATATTGACTGGGTTGACATCGAGCATCCTGGGCAGAATGAATATAAAACTGGCGAATATAACCTCGCAAAACTTCTTCATTTAAGGCGGTTTTAATCCGAAAACAACTCAGATATTGTTTGACTCGTTGCAGTGTATCAATATCTTCCAGCATTTTCGCCATTAAGCCATCGGCGGTATATTCATCTAAAAATTCTGCTTGTTTTTCGGGAGAAGATGCACATAATATATAACATAAAGAAAGAACATAACGCCTTTGATTCCAAGGCAAACTTTCAGCCCAATTTTGCACTTCTAAGGGCAATTTATCAAACATTAAATTATGTTTCATCGACCGAAAAACATTTTTTTGCGGTTCATCGTCATATTGAATATTCATCATCTCGTCCCATTCCCGCTTAAGCTGATTGATCTTGACTGAATATTGCTTCCCCCCTTCTATCAGGTTTCCCCCCAACCCTAAAACTCTTTACCCAAAAGTTACTATTGATTTTTGATGGCAATCTGGTTCTCTAGCAACTCAGCATTCACACTAAATGAATTGTATTTAATTCTAAGGGATCTGAGCATTATTTGTCTGTCCCTGACTGAATTTTTTTTTAATAGTTTCCACTTTTGCTGACCTGATTGATTGTTTTTGTCTAATGTGATAGAAATCACAATCCAAACCCGATTTCGATCACTTCTAACTTTTACCCGACTGATCAAAACAATTTGCTAATTTTACTGACTCTTCCGATTTTATCGCCTTTTTCAAAATAGAGTCGCAGATCATCCTAACTATAATGTGTAGCGCTATAAATGCAGAATAGGTTATCAGCTTGTTGAAGACGAAGAACAACCGTATAATTACGGATAACTGGGGAATTGTCTCGGTTAATGATTTTGATTGATTTTAATAAAATATTGGTGCGTGCGCTGCGCTTACGCACCCTACAATTAGAGAGCGTTAATTTGGTTTAATTTGGCTCTGATTTCATCTAAATTTTCATCAGAATTAGAGTTTTGCTGTTCTTCTGCTTCGTTAGATATTATTTCATCAGGAGCAAATTCTAACTCTGTAATTACTGTTTGTTGATCACGATTTGCATCAACTTGAAATCTGATTTTACCTGAAATCCACTTACCAGACTGTAGCTTGAGTAACTGACAGTCTATCCCTTTAGGCGGAAATACTAATCTAATTTCATTTAAGTTCAGTTCTATAGATTTATCTGTTATTTTTAATTGTTGGCATAAGATTTGGGACACACTCGCAGTCACATCAGAGCTACTGTAGAGTTTTTGGCGATGAAAAAGTCTAACCTTCATATTCTCAGCCATTAACTCTTTCAACCGGGATACAGTAAACGTATCCTTCCCCAACATCACAATATCGTCATCCTGTTCCAACTTAACAAACGATTCACTCATCGGTTTAACTCCTCAATTCAGTAGGGTGCGTAAGCAACGCGCACGCACCAACTCTAACTAAATTATCTCATAAATCCATCAAATATAATAATTTAACCCAAATTAAATTAATATTATTATTTAAAATAATAGATTTTATTTAGAACTTTAATTCATTAATAGTTACGCTTTTGAGTACCACAAAGAATTAATCATAGAATGGATTAAAGTTGTGGTATTGTGTTGAAGAACCTGATGGTGGTCTAGGATTTAATTTGACTAAAACAGTGAGATGAAATTTGGGGAAATTCGAGAACTAAGGGGGATTAAAACCTAGGATTTATGCACCAAATGACAGGGAAGTGTGTGATTAGAATTTGAATTTTCAGCGAAATCACTAGAATAATGGAAAATATCCATCAATCGAGGTTCATCGGGAGCAAACTGAATATCAACTGAAAAACTTTGATTCAAAGTTTCAGGATCTAGGGTTAAATTAGATTGAATTCTGACCTGACCAGAAATCCAATCTTTAGAACCCAGTGGCAATAAATAGCCCCTCATTCCTTCAAACGGAAACATTAACTGAACACTCCGCATATCAAAGCAAAAAGCATCATGTTTAGCGAGAGAAAAAGTCAGATTAAAAAAATCACCGTAATTAACGATATGCTCTTCAAACTGAATCGCAATTAATTCTTTTAATCGTGGAATCGTGAAGGCATCTTTCCCTAGTTTAACAATATATTCATCTTCTGTTAAACTAAAAAACTCATGATTCATAATATGGTTTCCTTGTGGCTATGTGTCTTGGCTACACCCTAGTACCCTAATTTAGTCACTTTGTTGAAATCAATCTCTATTGTCCAATTCAATAAAAATTGATCTCAATAAAAACGGGAAAAAATGGGGGTACAACCATGCTCCCTAAACCGATAAAATGGGTTTAGAACAAATTAAAATGACACTAATGAAACAAATTCTAGGATTAACGGCAGTGATCAGTTTTGCTATGTTCTCTCCTACATCGGCGGAACAGCGTTTATATGTTGCTTATCCACCCCAAGATCACAAAACAACATCTGACCGGATTTTTTTGATTGGAACGGCGGCACAAGAGGGAGATGTTTCAATTAATGGTCAAGTGATTCCCCGCAGCAACGCTGGTCATTTTGCACCCACAGTACCATTGCAGCTAGGGGATAACACTTTCATTCTACGCTACAGAAATCAAAAAATCAAACTTAATATTATGCGGATTGCGACCGAAGCCATTCCTGTAGAAAGTGTAAGTTTTTTAAACGATTCATTAACTCCCTCTGAGAATATGGCTATACTTCCGGGTGAATTAGTCTGTTTTAGTGCGATCGCTCCTCAAAAGGCAACGGTTTCTGTTAAATTAGCCGGACAAACAATTCCGTTATCTCCACAATCTCAAAGCTTAGAATTACCCGATAACAAAGCCGTTTTAACCGGACTTAATCAACCTCTAAAGTCCGAGATCGTAAAACATCAAGGATGTGGGGTAATTGCAACAAATTCAACCTTTTTTGGAGAAAAACAAATCTTAGATTTAGGTCAACCTCAATATCAATTAACTCTCAATAATCAAACCATTAACCAAGCTGCAACCGGACAAATTTCTATTCTTTCTCCCACTCAATTTGAAGTTGCTGAAGTGATAGTTGATGAAGGAAACGCACGCACTGGCCCCAGCACAGATAATTCTCGTTTAACCCCTTTACCCAAAGGAACCCGCGCCCGAATTATTGGACGACAAGGGGAGTTTTTACGCCTCGATTATGGAGGTTGGATTAAAGCCAATGAAACCCGCATTACTACCGATGCAATACCGCCGAATTCTTTAATTAGAAGTGCCAGTTCTCGTCAAGTTGGAGATTGGTTAGAAGTGTCTTTTCCCCTACAAGTTGCAGTTCCTCTGACGGTTAAACAAGAGGATCAACGTTTGATTTTAACTCTCTATAATACAACGGCTCAAACAGATACAATTCGTTTTAATGATAATGCTTTAATTTCTCGTATGGACTGGCAACCTGTGTTATCTCCCCTAGGAGAAGAATCACAAAATGCAGTGCAATATACCTTTCATTTTAAAACAAAACAACAATGGGGTTACAAACTCCGTTATGATGGCACAACCTTAGTTTTATCTCTGAAAATTCCTCCTCAATTACAATCTAATTTACCCTTATCGGGGTTGAACATTTTAATTGATCCCGGTCATGGAAGTAAAAATGATTTAGGAGCAAAGGGGCCTACAGGTTATCCTGAAAAAGATGTTAATTTAGTCGTTTCTAAACTATTAGAAGCCGAACTCATTAAACGAGGAGCATCGGTATTTATGACTCGCAAGGGAGATGAAGATTTATATCCTCAAGATCGAGTTAAAATGATTAATGAACAGGAACCCGATTTATCGATTTCTATTCATTATAATGCTTTACCTGATAATGGAGATGCCATTAAGACTAAAGGAGTTAGTACCTTTTGGTATAACCCTCAAGCGCATAGTTTAGCCGTGTTTTTACAGGACTATTTAGTTAACCAATTAAACCGTCCTTCCTATGGGGTTTTTTGGAATAATTTAGCCTTAACTCGTCCTACTGTTGCCCCATCCGTTTTATTGGAATTAGGATTTATGATTAATCCCGATGAATTTGAATGGATTGTTAATCCCCAAGAGCAACAAAAATTAGCAATAACTTTAGCAGATGGGATAGTAGAATGGGTAAAATTAACGCAATAATTTAAGAGGGGTTTTAGGTGTTACAATAACCATAAACAGTAGGGTGCGTAAGCATAGCGATCGCACCAGGTGAGATTTTAAAACCTATATTCAACTTAGAAAAAAATTTTAATATGCAGTTTGTATTTGATCCCCCAATTGCTACAAAAATCAATAAAATGAAGCAACGGGTTCGCTGGCAAGATCCGTTAATCACCGCTCACAATATTGATCAAACCTGTTTAGTGATTGATGATGGACATAACAATGATCCTGAATTTTCATTTTTAGTCATAGGAGATAGTGGCACAGGTTATAAACCTAGCCCTAGTCCTCAACGTAAAGTGGCAGAATTATTATTAGAAAATCAGGACAACTGCCGTTTTATTGTTCATACCGGAGATGTCGTTTATTTAGTGGGTTCGAGTGAATATTACCCGGATAATTTTATTCATCCCTATCGAGAATTTTTGGTGGGTGGTGAAACCCCTAAACAAATTCGCTATGATCAAATGGTCTTTAATTTACCTTTTTTACCTGTTTTAGGCAATCACGATTATTATGATTTACCTTGGTTTTATAGTTTATTAGCTCAGTTAAGTTGGTTGCCTCGTCATTTAGTTCTTTCTCAATTAGATTTTGATATTGGCTGGCATGGTTCTTTTCAAGGAAAAGCTTATGCTCAAGCTTTCTTAGATTATTTAGAAACGGTTAATCCTCTGCAATTACAACAACATTTAGAACAACATTATACCGCTAAAACTAATACAGGTAACTGTCTTCGCTATCAACCCGGAATATTTACTCGTCTCCCCAATCGTTACTACACCTTTCGCTATGGAGGAATTGATTTTTTTGCCTTGGATTCTAATACTTTTAATGCTCCTGAACCCTTACCTAAAAATCCCCAAGGTGAAGATTTGCGATCGCAATTGAATCAACAATTAAATGCCATTGAAACTGAAAAACAAAAATTGATTCAAGAATTAGATGCCCTTCAGCAGCAAGAAGGCAAAAATTCTTTAATCGTTCATGATCAACGGGAAAAAATAGAACAATTAGAAGAACAACAAATGGATATTCGGAAACAACTAAATGCACCTGCCAATATTACTATTGATTTTGAACAACTAGATTGGTTAAAACAACGTTTAATTGAGTCTTGGCATACTTCAGAAGTCAGAGGACGAGTGCTTTATTTTCACCATCCTCCCTATGTCACCGAAGCCACAAAATGGGATCAAGCTCAAACAATTGCTGTCCGCAATAACTTGCGTTATGTTTTAAATGAAGTGTATAATACTATTGGCAACCTTGTAGAAAATCGCCCGGTTGTGGATTTAGTTTTAAATGGTCATGCTCACTGTTTAGAACACTTATATACTGGAAATACAGGGTTTGCCGATTCCTATATTCATTGGTTAATTTGTGGAGGCAGTGGCTATAGTTTACGCCGACAACGCCCGGAAGGAAATCAATTAATAGAGTTTTTTGAGACGGATACAGGCGTAAAATCTCGCTCTATTGCTGAATCTTTATTATTTGTGGGTCGCACAGGTCAGGGTCGAGAAAAACGTCGCCCCTATTCGGGTTTACGGATTGATGTTTTAGCCGGAAAATTGCCTAAATTTAGGATAAAACCATTAATTACAGAACGATTTAAAGGTCAATGGAATACCAGAAATCAGAAAGATTTTATCCTTTAATGTCGAACTCCTGCGGATTAAAAGACCAAGATTGACAGGTGAAAATAAACATGAATATAGAAAAATCAGGATCTGATCAGTTTAATAGGAAAAACACTTATCCTCGTTGATAAACGGGAATTTCTACGATAAATTCTGTTCCTTCTTCGGGTAACGCCTGACATTCAATTCTTCCTTTATGTTTTTCTACTACTATTTGATAACTAATGGATAATCCTAATCCTGTCCCTTTACCAACAGGTTTAGTGGTAAAAAAGGGATCAAAAACCTGTTTTCTCACCGCATCAGGAATGCCCTTACCATTATCCTGAATTACAATTCTAACCCGTTCTATGGGTTGTTGTGGGGTGGCGGGAATTAATTGTGTTTCAATATTGATCGCTAAATATTTCGCTTCTGAAGATTCTTTAGATAAGGATTCTAACTCATCAATTGCATTACTAATAATATTCATAAATACCTGATTCATTTGGGCTGCATAGCACTCCACCCTGGGTAATTTCCCATATTTTTTAATAATTTCAATCGTAAACCGATCGGGTTTAGATTTTAAGCGATGTTGCAGAATTAATAGCGTGCTATCAATACCCTCATGAATATCAACAGGTTTTACCTCAGATTCATCTAAACGGGAGAAATTTCTTAAGGATAAAACTAATTGACGAATACGGTCAGTGCCGACTTTCATCGAAGATAAAATTTTAGGCAAATCTTCTTGAATAAAATCAAATTCAATGTTCTCCTTTTTTTCTTCAATTTCGGGTGAACTATCAGGATATTGTTCTTGATATAATTGGACTAAATCTAATATATCTTTGGTGTAATCTGTGACATAACCCAAGTTTCCATAAATAAAGTTAACCGGATTATTAATTTCATGGGCAACTCCTGCAACTAACTGCCCCAAACTTGACATCTTTTCACTTTGAACCAGTTGACTTTGGGTTTGTCGTAAATCTTGAGCCAGTTCTTCTGCTCTCTTTTGGGTTTGAGCATAAAGTTCAGCCTGAAGTAAAGCTACTCCGAGTTGAGTCCCAATTTGAGCTAATAATTTAATTTCTCCTTCGTACCAATGACGGGGATAGGAATTTTGATAAGCGGCGAGTAATCCCCAGAGGGATTGTGCTTGTAAAATCGGAACAATAATATAAGATCTCGCCTGTAATTGTTCCAGTAATTGAACATGACAATCCTCATGTCCGGCGGTATAAATATCATCAACAGCATGGGTTTGATTATCTCGATAACGTCCTCCTAATGTTTCTTGTAAATAGGTATCTTGAATCATCGGAACTGTATCAAATAACGAGTTCCATCCTTCAATAACAGATTCTGCTACAAAATAACCTGACCAATCAGAACTAAAACGATAAACAACAACTCGATCTACATTCAAAAACTCTCGAACTTCGGCGACAGTGGTATTAAAAATAGTAGTAATATCTAAAGAGTTACGAATTTTTTCGATGACGGTATATAATAATTTTTGTTGGTCGGCGGATTTTTGTCGTTCTGTTAACTGAACCAGTTGTTTCGCCTGTTTTTGGACTTTCTCAACATAATCAATCTGTTGTAAAGCGACTTCTAAATTTCGAGCAATTTGACGCACAAATTCTATTTCTTGGGGTTGCCAATGGCGAGGATGACTACATTGATGAATACAGAGTAAACCCCAAAGCTTTTGAGCTTTTAACAAAGGAACAACTAAGTTAGCTTTAATTTGAAATTGAGCCAGAATATTCAGATGACAGTCTTGTAAATTCGCTTGATAAATATCAGAAATTGCATTAATTTCACCCTGCTGATACAAATGATAAAACTGTTCAGAAAAACAATGATCTTGAACTTTTTTAGCTATAGCAGAATCAAATCCTGTTACCACATCTTCTGAGATGAATTCCCCCTCTCTGTATTCTGAATCTGGGCTAAAGTAGAAAACACCTACTCGATCAGCATTTAAAAGCTGTCGAACTTCTGTCGCTGTGGCTTTAAAAATAGTGTCTAAATTTAACGTTTCTCGAATTCGATGAATCACCCGTGTTAGAGTGGTTTGTTGTTCTAATTGTAGAGAAATTTCTTTCCATAATTCTCGTTGAGCAATGGCTATTTCTAAATGTTTAATAATCTCCGTTATTCCTTCGATTTCATCGGGTTGCCAGTCTCGACGTTGGTGACAATCTTGCACCCATAATAATCCCCATAACTGTTGGTTTTTGTAAATAGGTATTCCTAAATAAGCTCTGACTTGGTAATCTTGCATCCATTGCAATATTAATGGATTCAATCCCCCATAATAAATATCTGAAATTTGTATCGTTTTAAGCCGTTCATTATTGAAGTTGAAACCCAATAATTTCTGAGAATAAATTTCTAGATTTAACAGAGATTTAAACTCGGATAAAACACTTTCAGCAATAAATCTCCCGGTGGGATTTTCCCCTTCTAAATCTAATTTTAGGAGAGCAACTCGATCAACTTTTAGCCAGTTTTGAAGGTCTGCTGTGACGGTTTGTAATAGAGTTTCTAAATCCAAACACTGATTCATCCGCTTAATCACTGTTAAGAGAGATTTGTAACGTAAATTAAGATCATATTCGATCAAAATATCCTCGCTATTGTCCCCAAGGTCTTGTAAGTCTCCCCCATTCCTAAAACTAGGTATTTCTAATTCAGAAGGTAAAAGTTTTAGGTCTAAAATTTCCAATAATTGAGCAAATGCCGTGTCATTTTGACAGCATTCTCTTAACTGTTCCCATTGATGTCTATTTACCATCATACACGCTCTCTTAACCTCCTATTAAATAACTTTTTTATAAAATAAAACAATCCTCCTAATTGTGTCTCTCAATTTTCCATTTTAGGAACTCGGAATCGCATCGGGTGAAGATTGTCGCAGAGGGATTTCAATTCTAAATTCTGTTCCAAGTCCCCAATGAGATAGACATTTTAGCGATCCTTTATGTTTCTCCACGATAATTTGATAACTGATTGATAACCCTAACCCCGTGCCTTGACCTACTGGTTTTGTGGTAAAAAACGGATCAAAAATATGGGGAAGTAGTGCATTGGGAATACCAGTGCCATTGTCAATGATCGAGATCACAATTTTGGGTAAAGTCGTAATATCATCTTTTAGGGTTGTACGGATCTCTAAAAACGGTTGTGTCTGTTCCGAGGAAGAAAAGGACTGATTAGATCCTTGCATTTTTAATGCTAACGCATCAATGGCATTGGTGAGAAGATTCATAAATACTTGATTGAGTAAGCTGGCATAACATTCTACGCGAGGAAGATTGCCATACTGTCGCTTCACTAGAATTTCTGGCTCGTCGGAGTTAATATTAAGTCGATGTTGCAACAGCAATAATGTACTTTCAATTCCTTCATGAAGATTCACAAATTTTAAATCGGCTTGATCGAGTCGGGCAAAGTTGCGTAAGGAAAGCACTAATTGACGAATGCGATCGGCTCCTCCTTGCATAGACTCCAAAATTTTAGGCAGATCTGTAGTAATAAAATCTAACTCGATTGTGTTCGTATAGTTAATAATTTCCGAGTTAGGATAGGGATAATGCTGTTGATAAAGTTGAATCAGATTTAATAAATATTGGCTATATTCACTGGCATACATTAAGTTGCCATAAATAAAGTTAATCGGATTATTAATTTCATGCGCCATTCCCGCCACTAACCGCCCCAAACTTAACATTTTTTCGGTTTGAATCAGTTGAGTTTGGGTCTTTTGTAACTCATTCAAAGTTTGGGTGAGTTGTTCCGCTTTCGCCTGTTCATTTTGGGCGGCTCGGCGGCTTTGTTCATACAATTCGGTTTGAGCAATAGCGATCGCAGCCTGATCGGCTAATTGTTGTAAAATATCTAATTCCTCAGTCTGCCAATTTCTGATATCGGTACATTCATGGGCAATTAATAATCCCCAGAGTTTAAACTCTTGACTAATCGGAACAATTAAATTTGCCCTGACCTGCAAACTTTCTAAAAATTCTTGATGACAAAGGGCTAAATCTTCATTATAAACATCAGAAATCGCTCGCATTCGTCCTTGTCGATAAAGATTTACCATCTCCTCTGGAAAACAATCTTCCGGTGTTTGCATCCCCAATATTGAGCCAATTGATGTCCGCCGATCTTCAAAGGCGACTTCTCCAGCTTGTTCATTGATGAGTTTATAAATGACAACCCGATCGGTATCTAATAAGGCTCTAACTTCTTGAACCAAACAAGATAAAGTGGTGTTTAAATCCAGAGTTCGACGAATTTGATGAGTAATTCTTTCTAAGGTTTTAGCAAACTCTAATGACCGTTTTAGTTTCTCCGTTCGGTCTTCAATTTGTTGCTCTAAATTAATATTTAAAGTCTGAACTTCTTGATACAATCGATATTGTTGAATCGCCAGAGCAAATTGATAGCTTAAAGCTTTGGCTAAGGTTAATTCCGATTCTGTCCAAGGTTGAGCTTGATCCTGTTTAGATTCTCGCCAAATTTCAAAGGACTGTCGAGGCATGATTTGTTTGACATTGGGATCAAATTCTCCCGCCCATAGGGTTTCTGTATCAATTTCTTCCCGAAAAATTGTTAGAACACCTAACAATTGTTGACGATATTGAATCGGTAAAACTAATAATCCTCGAATCGACGTAGACTTAAATAGGGGTCTCAAGACTCGCCATTGAGGTTCTTGATAAATATCCGTAATCACCCAAGGGGATAAAGATTGATCGGCTACTGGGGAATGATGTTCAGTGATTCCATAGCCCTGAGTTAACCAATGTTGCCAGAGGGGATGTTCTTCTAAAATACCCGAAAACATACTAATCGGAGAATTCGGCTGTTCACCCCAGGTGAAAACTTCCGTTTGACTTTGGGAATGAGCTTGAAGATATAACCGTCCTCCCACCCCTTGTAGGGCTGTGATTGTGGCTTCTAATGCTGCTTGGAGTTCAATGGTGGGGCGTTCATGGAGGAGAGACGCAACGGCGTTAATCGTCGCTTCCTGTTGGGCCTGTTGTTGCGTTTGGCTGAGTAAATTAGCTTGGGCGATCGCAAGTGCTAGTTGATCTACTAACAGTTGAACAACTTGGATATTAGATTCAGAAATCGGTTTAGGCTCGGCGTGATGGGAAACTAATAACCCCCAAAGCTTGGGTTTTTCGGGGTTAACAGAATTCAGAGCCTGGAGTAAAATCGGAACTACCAGGGAGGACTGTACCCCCATCGCGGTTAAATAAGCTTGATGACAAGGATCAAGGGGGCGATAATCAATACTGGATGGGCTTCCAATTTCTCCTAAATCGGTGCTGATGCCAATTCTGGCCACATCGACATTCACAATCGTCCGTTGGCCTAGGGAAGAATACATTTCCCGCGCATGGGGAGGAATATCGTCCACTGGAAAATGTAATCCCAATAGGGACGGAAGCCGATCTTGATTTCGAGATTCAGCCACCACTTCCCCACTCTCATCGGGACTAAATTCATAAATCATAATCCGATCCGTTCCTAGAAATGAACGAATTTCGGCAACCGTTGCGGTTAAAATCTCAGGTAATTCTAGGGATTGACGAATTCGATTCGTAATCCGATGCAGTAAAACCTGTTGATCTAATTTGGATTGAAGTTGTTGTCTATTGTCCAACCGATTCATGATCATGTCCTAGAGCCAGCTTTATTAAAGCTTCATTGACAGGGTAAGAAAAACAGCACTCAAGACGCTTGGGGGTTCAAATAAAAACAGACTATTCCGTTTTGTCCCTGATGTTGAGCCAAATTGATTTTCTTGGGGAGGGGGAGGAGTGATGCGTCCTCAAAAATAGTTCTATCAGACACAATAGCAGATCTGACTAAATTTTGCGGGAAACTTTATGAACTTTTATCAAACTGAAGATGCTGCTATCTCTTTCTTTTTATCGGGGTTAAACCGATAGCATCTATCCGGTGATTCTGATCGGCGTGTTAGTGAAGTAAAAATCTCTACTATTTCTAATCATAATAGAGATTTTTAGAGGAGGTTTTGATGGACTCGGTTCATCCGACGCGATCGCGTCAATCTCTACCTTTTTTTAGAATAAGTTTAATCCTGATTGCGAAATTGTTTAATGAATTCCACAACCTCTGTATGTTTCTCGGAAGCTGCCCAAATTAACGCTGTCCAACTATTCTGATCTTTGGCTGTTAAATCTGCTCCTCGATTTAATAATAATTCTACAATCGGTTTATGTCCACTTCCTGCGGCTGCCATTAATACCGTTAAATCAAAATTGGTTTTAGCGTTAATTTCTGCACCCGAATCTAATAATAACTGCACGATTTCTAAGTTGCCACTAGCCGAGGCTTCCATTAAGGGAGTCCAACCATCATTATCGGGACTGTTGACATTTGCCCCAGTTTCTAATAACAGTTGTACTATCTGTTTTTGTCCTAAATTAATGGCGGTAATTAATGCCGTATTTCCCTGTTCATCTTGAGCATTAAGATCAGGGTTTTGATTGAAACAGGCTTTAATTTTATCGATTTCTCCCGCTTGAATTGCCTTAATTAACTCAGTCATTTGTTTTCCTCCTGTTAAATTACCCTATTTAAAAATATCGAAATGCGGTTAATGGTTCTTAAAAAATAATAACATTTATCCCTGGATACCTGATACCTGAGAGGAGATTTTTGAAGATAAGAAATTGACAAGTTTTAAAAATAGGGGTAATATTGTCAATAGATTATAATTAGGGATTTTATGTCTAATCCGTTCCTGCACCTCGACTATGAACCCGCATTTGAGGCGTTAGGCGGTGACTATTCAGATATTGTGACGGCGACGGAGTTCCCGATCCATTTACTGCGGTTCCGCAATCACGGAGTATTAACTCAGTTAGGGCTGAACCCCGAAACCGTTACCGACGACCATTTTATCGAAGCCTTTGGCAAATTTGAAACCGTGCGGCCATTATTGGCGATGCGCTATCACGGCTATCAATTTGGAGAATATAACCCCAATTTGGGAGATGGCCGGGGATTTTTATATGGTCAAATGCGGGGAATTGATGGGGAACTCTATGATTTTGCCACCAAAGGATCGGGAAGAACTCCCTATTCCAGAAATGCCGATGGCCGACTTACATTAAAAGGGGGCATACGCGAAGTATTAGCCGCCGAAATGTTGCATCGGATGAAAGTAAAAACCTCTCGATGTTTAAGCTTAATTGAAACCGGAGAACAACTGTGGCGAGGAGATGAACCTTCCCCCACCCGTTCTTCTGTGATGGTACGGTTTAGTCGCTCTCATATTCGCTTCGGAACCTTTGAACGGTTGCACTATTTAAAACGCAAAGATTTAATCGAAATCTTATTAGATCATGTGATTAATTATTATTATAATGATTTAAAACAAGAAGGCGATCGCTATGCTTTATTTTATGCAGAATTAGTAAAGAGAGTTGCAGAATTAACCGCACAATGGATGGCTTCAGGGTTTTGTCATGGGGTCTTAAATACCGATAATATGTCAATTACCGGGGAAAGTTTCGATTATGGCCCCTACGCTTTTATGCCTCATTATAGCCTCCGATTTACCGCCGCCTATTTTGATTATGGGGGATTATATTGTTATGGAAATCAACCCTTTGTTTGTGAGGGAAATTTAGAGTTATTACAAAAACCATTATCCTTAGTAATGCCATTAGAAGAACTCCAAGCCGGGTTAGCGCCCTTTCAACAATATTATCGAGAATTTTATCGTCAACGGATGATTAATCGTTTGGGATTTGCTCAACTTCCCACCCCAGAAGCAGAGGAATTATTGCAAATTACGATTGATTTACTCAAGGATAATCTAATCAGCTATCCTGACTTTTTTATTCAACTGCGAGAACAGTTTTGTTATCAGTGGCAAGACCAACCCCAGAATATTTTAAAGGATGCTGAACCGATGAAACATTTAGACAGTTGGAGACAAAAATATTATCATCATTTGCAAATGTTTTCCTATCCTGAACTGGATGAAATTAAACACCGATTAAAACACTATAATCCTCAAGTTATGATAGTTCGTCCTGAAATTGAGGCAATATGGGAGCCGATTACCGTTGAGGATAATTGGCAACCCTTTTATCAATTCTTAGAAAAAATTCAAGCAGAATAGCAGGGGTGCTTTGATGGGATGTCCATAAAAATCCCTATACCTATTGGTGTAAATCCAGTCTGAACTTCAATAAAGTCAGTTAAAATACGGAAGTAAGACCCTGAGCGTTAAACTTAAACTGGGTTTAACCTCAGCAGCAATTATTTTAGAGGGAGGAAGAAAGATGACAGAAAATCAACCTGTAGATACACCAACCCCGATGACAACATCAATCATGGACAGTATTAAAGGGTTTGTGGGTAAAATTCTGAGTAGTTGGACAGTCAGAATTACCTTACTGGCAATTGTGCTTTTAGGAGTGGGAATTTTTGCCTTCTTTTGGCAACATTATGTCGCAGAATTGGGAATGAAAATGTGGACAAATAGTTCGGGAGCAAGACCCATTGAATGTGTTTTGAAAGATACTAATAATGATAATTATGTTAGCTGTAGTGCATTATTAGGTGATCAAGTTGTCCCTTTAGAATGTAGTTCCAGTTTATTTAATTTGGGTTGTCGTGTCAATTATGGCTCTGCTGTACCCAATGTTAAAGCCTCAAGAGGAAATTGAGATCGGAGGTTGGCTGTTGACGGTTGACTGTTGACTGTTGACTGTTAACAGCCTGTCTAGGGGATTAATAATTTCTGCAAGAGAGTCCTGAAGGACTCACTACAAAATAGTAGTAAGCCCTTCAGGGCTTTCTTAACTAAAATAGTAGTAAGCCCTTCAGGGCTTTCTTAATTTAAGAGGGAAGAGAGTCCTGAAGGACTCACTACGAGTTGGATTTTTATTCATTATTTTACTATAATTTTAATGGGTTTTGATCGTTTATTTGTGTAGGATTTAGATGTTTAATTTTAATCGCCAATTTAACAGTTTACAAACGCCCCATAGTGGCTATCATTGGGATGGAAGCGATCGCCGTTTTTTTGAAGGCTGGTACTATCGAGTCACAATACCTGAAGAAAAACAGACCTTTGCCTTTATGTATTCTATCGAAGATCCGATGGGAAATCAACCCCAAAGTGGAGGCGGGGCGCAAATTTTAGGGCCAGATGATCAATATTTATGCCGAACTTTTCCCGATGTCAAAAAATTCTGGGCAACTTCTGATAAACTGGGATTAGGACATTGGGGAAAAACCGATTTAACCGCCTCCCCTGGATATTTAGAACCCGCTATTTTTGAGCGTTATATTCAACAAGGCTATCAAGGAACAGCCACCTTCCATCAAGGAAAATTATCAGATCCAGGTACAAATCAATATTGCAATTGGCAATATAATATTCAACCGATTTATGGATGGGGAAATCCTGAAAAACCGCAACAATCAACCGCCGGATGGTTATCATCTTTACAAATATTTGAACCGGGATGGCAAATTTTAATGGCTCATGGTTTAGCCACAGGTTGGATTGATTGGAATGGAAAAATGTATCAGTTTGAAAATGCTCCCGCCTATAGTGAAAAAAATTGGGGAGGCAGTTTTCCGAAACAATGGTTTTGGGTGAATTGTAATAGTTTTGATGGCGAACCTGATTTAGCCTTAACCGCCGGAGGAGGCATTCGAGATGTGTTATGGTGGTCAGAATCCGTTGCCTTAATTGGCATTCATTATCAAGGTAAATTCTATGAATTTGTCCCTTGGAATTCTGAAGTCAATTGGCAAATCGAACCTTGGGGAAACTGGCAAATGAGTGCCAAAAATCAAGAATATGAAGTTTGTTTAACCGCCACAACAGAACACCCCGGAACTCGATTAAGAGCACCGACCCAAGACGGCTTAATCTTTCGCTGTCGAGACACCATGCACGGAAAAATTCACTTGCAATTAACAGCCAAAAATCGTATTATTTTAGAAGCAACCAGTTCCCTTTGTGGAGTGGAAGTCGGAGGGAAAATCTGGAGAGAAACCTGGAAACAATAACCTCCTCGTAGAGAAGTGTCGGTAGTTCACTAATGGTTAAGTTGCTAAAGTTTTGATATGAGAAAGTGCTGCTGAAACGGTGACGGGTAGATTATAGCCACCCCCATGACAGGAAAGGACTGGACATTCATGTTTCTTCGCAAAATCTAGCGTGATTTGAGTGAGTTTACAGAAGTCATTATTTGTCCAACCTGTCGTGCTGGCACCACAATCCTCTTGATGGGAATCATAACCTGAAAAAATAGCAATTAGATTCGGTTGCCAAGGCATTTTTTCCAACGCTTTTTGAAACACATCAATGCTTTCATAACCATAATAAAAGGTTCCTGTAATCCCTTCTTCTTGTAAAACTTCAATCGGAAAAGATTCAGTAATAATCGGAATATTACAGTGTCCAACTA
This sequence comes from Planktothrix serta PCC 8927, assembly GCF_900010725.2. NCBI lineage: Bacteria > Bacillati > Cyanobacteriota > Cyanophyceae > Oscillatoriales > Microcoleaceae > Planktothrix > Planktothrix serta. Next base: position 51,415 of record NZ_LR734855.1, read on the forward strand.
CTTGAGCCGCATCTGTTGTTCCTGCTTTTAAGTCGGAAGCTTTCGCCATATAAAGATCGACAGCACTGTGAATACTAATACAATAAACACTGGGATCATGACTAAAAATGTCCTGAGTTCCATCTCCATGATGAATATCCCAATCAATAATTAGTATTTTGGCAAATCCCTGAAGTTGAGCGTATCGAGTCGCAGCAGCCAGAGGATTGAGAAGACAATAACCATGTCCCCAATCTTGATGAGCATGATGACCAACCATACTAAAACAGTATGCACGCTCAACAATTCCTCGTTTCATTTGGTCAATGGCTTCTAACATTCCGCCCAAGCCATAAAGATAACCGGGTAGCGCGTATTCCAATCCTCGACACTCAATACTTAACTCCGGTAAAGATAGACTGATCTCGTCCAAGGGTTGATCAAGTGCTTTGAGAGCTAACTTTCGGAGATAGTGATAGGTATGAACTCTGAGATAATCAGCAACTTGTGCTTTCCGCAAGGATAAAACTGGATAGTCTCGAAGGGATTGTGCTAGGGTATGTCGAACTTGATTGTAGTAAGCAAGAGAAAACTTTTCAAAAGCGATTTCCTGCATTGGCTTGGAAGTTAAAAATGCTTGAGGGTATAGGGATGTAAAAAGCCGTGCCATTCTATTGTTTTTATTAAATTTAATTCCCATTTGATGTCTATTTATTATAATCTAAGTTTGCTGGATTCGGATGAAGTTGCGATCGCCCGTCCTTAAGTCCAGGAATAATCATCAACTCAAAAAACAGGAATAAAAGCAGGTGCTAGACAGTCAATAACCTAAAGATACAATTCATATTTTTGAAAACTGCTTGAACCTTGACACCAAAAAAGGTTTATAGTTTTTTATAGTCAAGTCAAATCAAGACAAAAACAACAATGGAATTTAAAGCAACGAACACATCCCCTTTAGAGTGGGCCGGAGATGTCCTCGCCCTGGGTTTATTTGAAGATCAGATAGAATTAACCGGGGACTTTGCCACCTTAGATGATCAACTGGCTGGAACCTTAAAAGAGTTAATTGAAGAAGCTGAATTTAAGGGAAAAGCCGATAGTAGTGTCTCTACTCGTGTGGGTGGAAATAGCCCAATTCGCAAAGTGATTTTAGTCGGTTTGGGTAAATCAGAGAGCTTCAAATTAGACAGCTTACGTCGAGCATCAGCGAGTATCGCCAAAACCGCTAAATCCCTCAAAGGTAAAAGCGTTGGGGTGAGCTTACCTGTTTTTGAAACCCCAGAAATCACCGCCCAAGCGATTACCGAAGGGGTAGAATTAGCCTTATATCAAGATACTCGATTTAAGTCTGAACCCGATGAAAAAGCGCACAAAATTGAACAGATTGAATTATTAGGTTTAGCTGGAACAGAAGCCGCTATTACTCGCGCCCAAAAAATCTGTTCTGGAGTGATTTTAGCACGGGAATTAGTCGCCGCCCCTGCTAACGAAATTAACCCGGTTACAATGGCAGAAATGGCACAATCCTTAGCCAACGAATACGGGTTTGAAATTAAAATTCTGGAAAAAGAAGACTGTGAACAATTAGGAATGGGTGCTTTTTTAGGAGTCGCCCAAGCTTCGGATTTACCGCCTAAATTTATTCATTTAATCTATCGTCCTGAAGGAAGCCCTCGCCGCAAATTAGCCATTATTGGCAAAGGATTAACCTTTGATTCTGGGGGGTTGAATTTGAAACCCAGTGGGAGCGGTATTGAAATGATGAAAATGGATATGGGAGGGGCGGCGGCAACCTTTGGCGCTGCTAAAGCCATTGGTCAATTAAAACCCGATGTGGAAGTGCATTTTATTAGTGCTGTCACCGAAAATATGATTAGTGGTCGCGCCATGCACCCTGGAGATTTTCTTAAAGCTTCTAATGGCAAAACCATTGAAGTTAATAATACTGATGCGGAAGGACGGTTAACGTTAGCTGATGCCCTCGTTTTTACAGACAAATTAGGGGTAGATGCTATGATTGATTTAGCCACATTAACTGGCGCCTGCGTGGTTGCTTTGGGAGATGATATTGCTGGGTTATGGAGTCCCGATGAACACCTAGCAATGGAGTTAGAAACGGCCTCCAAAACATCAGGGGAAAAACTCTGGCGGATGCCCTTAGAAGAGAAATATTTTGAAGGGTTAAAAGCTATGCACGCTGATATGAAAAATACCGGGCCGAGGGCTGGCGGATCAATTACTGCGGCGTTATTCCTGAAACAATTTGTAGATAAAACTCCTTGGGCGCATTTAGATGTCGCTGGCCCGGTTTGGGCAGATAAAGACAATGGCTACAATAATGCCGGGGCGACGGGTTACGGGGTGAGAATGTTAGTTAACTGGGTCTTAAGTTAGTTCCCCAGGGCTGTTTCATTCTCGGATCTAAAATGCGATCGCTGCTCAGAAGAAAGAAAGGGCGGGTTTAGGGAGATAATTACTGATCATTAAAGCTGGTCTCGGAACCCGCCCCTACGGTTTAATTGTTGATTATTNAGATGATGCTCTCCCCCTAACTTCCTCTCCTGGGAGAACAGGGGGAGTGATTAAAATTAAAAATAATATGATAGAAAACTTTAGAAAACTCTACAAAACTCTACAAAACTCTAACAATTTTGATGAAGTTATAGAATAACGTTAAATAATTTCTTACAATAAAGCCAGCATAACAGAGTCCGTAGGTTCAGGGTGGTACAACAGAAGATCACAGCTTTTTCCCCAAAAAGTGGGTCAACTTTGTTATAAACCCATTTAATCATCGGCAATTTAAAACCCATGTTTCAATTTTTTAAAGCCTTTTTTGAAAATATCATGATTTTACCGGGATTTTCGCCATCCTGTTACCCGAATGCTGTTAGCAATATTCCCATACAACCGTATATTCTCGGTTCAGAATGGCTGATTATTGTAGCTCACTACAGTTTAGCATTGTTGCTGATTAACCGTCGGCAAACCCTCCCTGAACTACAGATATCCCAGAATTTACCGTCAACCTCCGGGCTGAGTCGAGTCCTGAAACCCTTTTCCTTCAAGTCTTCAAACTGGCAACTCCCCTTGAAACTTTGGCCGGTTTTAGCATTCGGTTTAATCGCTGATGGCACCCTACATCTGATGCACCTGTTGAGGTGGAGGTATCCTCTCAATTTGGGTTTAGGCGTGGGTCAAGGAGTGATCACGTTCCTATTTTTACTCAGTGTGGGGGGATTAATTCGGATGCTCACTCCCTCCTCCCCTGGGAGTTCCCCAGCGATACAATCCGTTACCCCTTTAATTTCTTGTGATCTTTGTCAACATAAAATAGCCGCCTCTCAAAACTATTCCACATTAGATAAACTGCGATTAAATTTTTCAAATTTGTTTAAACTGGATGCTGCTTTTCCGTTTAAATTAGATCCTATGGAAGAAGTTTTAAAACTGACTAAATTTTCCATTGATAAAGCTGCCGATGCTATTTTTTGGGTCGGAGAAGATGGACATATTTTATATGTCAATGATGCGGCTTGTCGTTCTTTGGGGTATGGGCCAGAAGAATTATTAAATCTAACGATTCATGATATTAACCCGGATTTTCCTGAATCTTCTTGGTCATTACATTGGAAAATTTTAAGACGTTGCGGTTCTTTGAATATTGAAGCTCGGCATCGTACTAAACATAACCGGGTTTTTCCCGTTGAAATTACGATTAGTCATCTGAATTTTAATGGTAAAGAATATCAATGTGCCTTTGCACGAGATATTAGCGATCGCAAACAAATTGAACGGACATTACGCGAACGTCAAGGAGAATTTCGTTCCTTAGTTTCTAATATTCCCGGTGCAGTTTATCGAGGGATTTTGGAACAGGATCGGCTGATGGTTTTTCTCAGTCAAGGAATTGAAGTTATTACCGGATATCCGGCCGCAGATTTTATTCAAAATCGAGTCCGATCCTTTAATAGTATTATTCATCCTGATGATATCGCTAAAGTCAAGGGAAAAATTCAGGTGAGTTTGGAAGCTCGACAGCCTTATATTTTAGAATACCGCTTAATTGCTGTGGATGGAACTATTCACTGGGTTTATGAAAAAGGACAAGTTATTTCGACCGAAGAAGGTTCAACTTGTTGGTTAAATGGGGCAATTTTTGATATTACAGAAAAGCGCCAAGCCTCGGAAGCCTTGAAAGCCAGTGAAGAACGATTAAAGTTAGCCTTAGCCGGAACTGATCAAGGATTATGGGATTGGAATTTAGTCACTGGAGAGGTTTATTTTAGTCCTCAATGGAGTTTGATGTTAGGGTATGAAACCAACCAAATTCAAGGGAAAGCTAGATCTTGGTTAAAGTTAGTTCATCCCGAAGATCGAGATCAAGTGGTTGAAGTTCTCAAACAACATTTAGAGGGAAAAACCCTGTTTTGTGAAATGGAACATCGAATGTTAAGCCGTTCGGGAGAATGGAAATGGATTCTGAATCATGGTAAAGTTGTGGTGCGGAATGAACATCAACAACCGATTCGGATGACGGGAACGGTTAAAGATATTAGCGATCGCAAACAAACAGAAGCCGCTTTACGTCAATCCGAAGCCAGAGAACGCGCTAAAGCGGAACAATTAGAACTGACTTTAAGAGAATTAGGACAAGCTCAAGCTCAACTGATTCAAACCGAAAAATTATCCAGTTTAGGTCAATTAGTCGCCGGAATTGCCCATGAAATTAATAACCCGATCACGTTTATTTATGGCAACATTACTTATGCCAGTCAATATATTCAAGACTTGTTGCAATTAATCGCCCTTTATCAACAGTATTATCCCCAACCTGTGGCGGAAATTCAACATCATCAAGAAACCATTGAGTTAGATTTTATTCTCGATGATTTACCCAAAATTTTAGCCTCGATGGAAGTGGGAACTAACCGAATTAGAGAAATTGTGCTGTCACTTCGTAATTTTTCCCGGTTGGATGAAGCCGATATGAAACCCGTTAATATTCATGATGGCTTGGACAATACTTTATTGATTTTACAACATCGGCTTCGCCCCCAAGGAGGAAACCCCAGAGAAAAATGGAATCCTCCCATTCAAGTGATTAAAGAGTATGGTAACTTACCGAAAACTGAATGTTATCCCGGTCAGTTGAATCAAGTTTTTATGAATGTGATCAGTAATGCCATTGATGCTTTATTAGAAGGAGAATCTAAGTTTATTCATCCTCCCCAATGCCTGAATTCTCCGGCTCCGGGATGGCATATTCCCTCCAGTTCTCCCACCATTCGGATTCACACAGAATTAAATGAAATCAACCGAGTTGTGATCCGAATTACTGACAATGGAAATGGCATGACAGAACGGGTAAAACACCGTTTATTTGAACCTTTTTTTACCACAAAACCTGTGGGAAAGGGAACAGGTTTAGGATTAGCAATTAGTTATCAAATTATTGCCAAACATCAGGGGAAACTGCTCTGCTATTCTGAACCGGGAAAAGGAACAGAATTTGTCATCGAATTGCCTTTAAAGCAAGAGTTCAGACAAAATTCAAATTTACGCTTAGAAGTACAGTCCTCTACTGCTTGAAGAAAAACTCAGGGTTTTTAGATATAGCAGTCACCCCAGGGGTGTTAGGACATAGACTGATGCTTAAAACCGTGCGCCGTACACCCCTATGAACCTGTCTGTTCCCTGTTCCCTGCTATTTGGAAAAGGAGGTTTCTTGACTACAAACAACAGCAGAACGTTGGGCTCGGCGCTCTAAGAAATGCTCAACTTCTTCTGTTGTTGTTACCCAGGTTCCTACGTTCTCATCCCAAGCAAACTCAATGCGATGTCTGAGTCTCAATTGAGAGACTCGTTGATGAGAAACCCCTAAAATTCGCGCTACATCAGACTGTCTTAACATTGAACTTTTTCTACCCAAAATTGGGATTATAGTTGACAATAGAAATTAAATAAATTCAACACTACTGTTAAATTTATTCGTTTTTATACTATCAGGTTTTTCCAGAAAAAAAATCAGTATTTATTCGGAAAAATAATTCCGTAATCTGGCATTTTTCCTTGAAATTACGCAATTATACTGATGGTGTTTGGTAACAATAAATTAAACTTTTAGCCAGTAATACCCGCAAAATCAAGGAGTTGATGGTAATCACTATTACGGTTTTTATTGTCAGTACATTGAAAAAAAACCGGAGGGACAGGGACATTCCTGTTTTTCAGGGGGTAGAGCGTGGGGACAAAGGTTATGATTAAAATTCTTGAAGTGATCAGGAGCAGTATGGGATTAAAATTAAGATCAACACCAACTTTTCCAGTGGCTTTTCAGGAATTCAAGTTAAAATATGGACAGTTTAACACCAACGCCATCCATTCAAGATATTAGCGTTACCTTGCTTCTTCTCGGTGGCTATCAATATGGAATCACATTACCCTCTAACTCGCCCTTACTATTAAATTTATTGAATGCTGTGGTTCATCGGACAGAAAAAAATCAAGATGAACCGCCTAAACTGTTTCAAATTCCTGTCAATGGACAGCAGCAGGCGTTATGGTTTTCTAGTGATTCTTTAGTGGGAGTAATTACAGAACCCCCTATTTTTATTAAAACTCAAACTCCTGTTCTTCCTGCTACACCTAAAGGGGAAATTTTTAACATTAAATATTGGCAAATTGATAATTTTTTATCCCCAGAAGAACATCACAAACTTCTCGATTATGCCTTAAAACACGAGCAGGAATTTCAATTAACTGGCCCCGCAACGAATACATCAGACTATCCTGAACATCGGGATTCTCTGGTGTTGTATTATTCTCCAGATTTTGCCGATATTATTCTAAATCGAGTTAAGGCTGTGTTCTGGAAAGCATTGGAAAAACTCAATATTCCTCCCTTTCCTATTACTCATATTGATGCTCAACTCACCGCCCATAATCAGGGTCATTATTTCCGGGTTCATAATGATAATGGTTCTGAACGAGATGAAACTCGAACCTTAACCTATGTTTATTATTTCTATCAAGAACCGAAAGCATTTACAGGAGGAGAGTTAGTGATGTATGATACGAAATGGGAAGGTCAATATGCGTATTCAAAATTAGAGAATTTTCAAACAATAGAACCCCTCAATAATCGAGTTATCTTTTTTTATAGTGGTTTAATGCACGAAGTTTTACCCGTTCATTGTCCCTCTAAACAGTTCGCCGATAGTCGATTTACAGTGAATGGTTGGATTAGGAAATAATATTCCATCCTTCAATGTTTGCTACAAATACTTGTCGGGTAGCCAATCACTTTTTTCTATAGCAAATATTGAAGGATTTCCTATTAAATTAGGGGTTAATCATCCCCTAATAATACGGCTAATAATGCCTTTTGAACGTGCATTCTATTTTCAGCTTCATCCCAAACTTTTGATTTTGAACCTTCAATCACTTCATCAGTAATTTCTTCATCCCGATGGGCGGGTAAACAATGTAAAACAATCGAATTCTCGGCGGTTTTTTCCATTAATTTAGCATTAACTTGATAAGGCTGAAATAGAGGAATTCGGGCTCTGGCTTCTTCTTCCTGTCCCATACTTGCCCAAACATCTGTATAAACAACATCAGCCCCTTTTGCCGCTTCAATGGGATCATCTGTAACAATGACTTCTGTTTTTCCCTGAGCAATACTTTTCGCTTGTTCAACAATATCAGCATCGGGTAAATAATTAGCAGGGGTGCCAATTCTAACGTTCATTCCTACCATTGCACAGCCTAATAATAACGAATGAGCCATATTATTAGCCCCATCGCCAAAATAACTTAAAGTCAAATTTTCTAAGGTTCCAAAACATTCCTGAACGGTCATTAAATCCGCTAAGACTTGACAGGGATGTTCCCGATCTGTTAAAGCATTAATTACGGGAATTTCAGCATAATTGGCAAAGGTTTCTAAATCCTTTTGTTCAAAGGTACGAATTGCCATAATATCTAAATAGCGATCTAATACCCTAGCCGTATCAACTAAGGGTTCGCCGCGACTCACCTGGGTAACATTGGGGTTTAAATCAATCACTTGCCCCCCTAATTGATACATGGCAACAGTAAAACTAACACGGGTTCGGGTTGAAGCTTTAGAAAACATTAATCCTAAAACTTTATTGCGACGCAATTTAACCATTCCTGATTTTAATTTGGTGGCTAAATCTAATAAAAAATGAAGTTCGTCGATACTAACATCCGCTAAACTTAAAAAATCTCGTCCTTTTAAGGTTTCCATCATTATTCCTCAGTAATTATGTTCAGTTCCCAGCGCCCGGAAATAAATTTCGGGCGTAGGGGCGGGTTCAGTGGGGTTGCGGTTAATCAGAAAAGATCTTGTTGAACCCGCCCCTACAAACCCGTTAAAACGGGTTAAGAAAGACAGGTATTTAGTTATCTTTAGATAACTTTAGCTTTGAGCCTGAAATTTATTTCAAGGCTTTTAGGCTTAAGTTGACACTGATGGAGGGAACCTCACCTCTACAAAACCAGGGTTGTTTTATAAGAGTATTCAAGGCAATTAGGACATTAAAGCTTGCAACTTTCTGTTCTATTCCCTATTCCCTGTTCCCTGTTCCCTTATAATTTTAAAGTTTTCTAGGCAACAAAACTGTTCCGAGCTAACTGATTTATAGCATTATCTAATAATTGCCATCCTTGGGCTAAGGTTTCAATTTTGGCCAAATGATCCCGTAATTCCTGCGCCCCAGGAAACCCTTTAGCATACCAGGTTAAATGCTTTCGAGATTGATAAATTCCCCGTTGTCCTTTATAGTCCCATAACGCTTGCAGGTGTTCTTTTGCACATTGCAACCGTTCAATTACTGAGGGCGGTGTTTTCAATATTCCGGTTTTCAGAAAATAGTCAATTTCTCCCACTAAAAACGGATAACCCAGGGTTCCCCGTGAACACATCACCCCATCAGCCCCCGTTTGTTGTAAACATTGAATCGCTGTTTCCACTGAAAAAATATCGCCATTAGCAATCACGGGAATCCTTAACTGTTCCTTAACCTGTCGAATCCAGTCCCATTTTGCCTGACCGTTGTAACCTTGGGCGCGTGTCCGAGCGTGAATGGTGATCATTTTTGCTCCCGCATCCTGCATTCTACGGGCAAAATCCAAAATCGTGATTTCTTCATCGCTCCAACCAATCCGAGTTTTTACGGTGACAGGCACATCCACCGCCTCAACCACTGACCGGACAATGGTTTCCGCGATTTCCGGTTGTCGCAATAACGAAGACCCGCCCCCATTTTTAGTAATTTTATTCACCGGACACCCCATATTAATATCAATGGTATCGGCCCCTTCCTGAACGGCTTTTTGAGCGGCATCGGCTAAAAAATTGGGGCGACAGTCAAACAGTTGAATACTGATGGGGCGTTCATTCGGGTCAATCTCCATCATTTTAGGTCGTCTCTGAACATGACAGACCTCGCTGGCGTGCACCATTTCGGTATACATCATCGAGTCCGGGGCGTAGCGACGCACCAAACGCCGAAATACCAAGTCTGTGACACCGGATAGGGGGGATTGTAACACCCGACTATTGACTTCTACTGTGCCAATTTTCAGGGGTGTGGATAAATGTTGTTTTAATTCGGCTGAGAGAACAGACATGGTTTCTAAGGAGCAAATCTCGCAGGTCAGACTCTCTATATATTAAAATAGATTCACCCTTTCTGGGCATCACTCTTTAACTCATTATTAGATTTTATGATGAACCTTCCCCCGAATAATCGTGACCCGTTTAATCAGAATGGAAACGCGAATAAATTGCACTTTCCTCAAGCTGAATCGACTGAAATTACTGAAGAAATAGAAGATGTTAAAGGTCGAGACTATGATCCAAGAACGCTAAAAATTATTCAACGTTCTTTTATTCTTTTAACAGTCATTGGGTTAATTGTTGGAGTGTTTATGGCTGCGGGGGTTTTGTATTTAATGCAAAAATTTAATATTACTGGACGTCCGGCACAATTGGAACAGCCAATTAATCGATAAACCTTCAATAATTAGCAGTTTTTAGCTTATTAATTGGGCTAATCACTGGATTAATTCGGGAAAACTAATCTCGCATTTGATAGCGTTGTTGAGCAATTTCTTTAACTTTTGCTGAAAATTGGGGATAATTTTCTAGGACTTTATCAAAGTCTTCTTTATAGAGAACAAATAACTCACAGTAAGTTAAAGTTTTTACCGAAGCGGTGCGACGACTATCGTAGAGTAAGGCAATTTCACCAAAAAAAGAACCTGCCATCATCACTGTATAAACTTTTCCGGTTTTTTCAGAAAAGGCTTGTAATTGTCCTCGTTTCACAAAATACATTTCATGCCCAATTTGATCTTCCCGAATTACATAATCATAAGGGGGAAGAATTCTCGGTTTTAATTTCATGACTAAATCTTCAATAAAACAGGGTTCAGCGTTTTGAAATATCGGGACTTTTGATAAAAGTTCTTGATAGAGATAACAATAAATTTTTGTTTTAAGTGAGTTAGGAAGTTCATCTAATAAGTAAAAATCTAGGGACACATCTCGATTATATTCCCACATATATTGATAATAATCCAAGACATTTTTTTGTAAGGAAGGAGGGATTTTTCGTTCCCACATATAGGCTTGAACTTGACCCAATTTATCTCGAAATCGGTTTTTATTAGCATCTAAATTAGAAATGACTGCCGCCACATTTCCAATCACAAAGGCATACAGCGATACCCCCACAAACATTACTACAAAGGTAAAGATTAGTTCAATATTATTTTGAGGAGTAATATCCCCATAGCCTATAGTTGTTAAGGTTGTAATTGACCAATAGAAGGAATATAAATATTGTGTCGTTGTATTTTCTAAGTGCAGATTATTACTTTGAAGCCAAGACTCTCCAGATTGTCCGGTTGAATTTCCAATAAAAAACCACAAACAAGCAATCCAATGATCAATTAAAAAGACAATAAAGAATAACTCAAACATCCGAATAACAGCCGAATTAAAATAAACATTATTCTCCCATTTTCTGAAAATTAAAAAACATTGGGGAAATCTTAACAGTCTTGGAATTCGGCATAAACCGATTAAAATTAGAGAAGCCTTGGGTAAAAATAAATAGACTAAAGTATCTAGGGGTAAACTAGCGATTACATTGGATTTAAAGTCTGTATTTCGATAATGCTGACTAATTTGATTTTTATCTTTAATAACTTCTCCTTCCTTCATATAGCCAATATGAAAGCGTAAAAAAATATCTATAATTAAAATCAAATCTGCTAGACCATCTAACGAAAACCAATTGTCAGAGATTGTGGCATTAAACGCCATGCGAAAGGGAATCGTAAAACAGTTATAGAGGGTCACTAAAACAATTAAGGCTTCCCAGACAATCAGGAGTCTTGATTCTGGGTGTAAAGACGGCATTCGGGAGAGGAAAGATAGCATTAAAACGGGGGATTGAGTCTTCAATAAGAGTGTATATGATTTAATTCAATTTTTGGGTATAATCATCTAGCACTTTCCTCTGGAGTGAAGAAACTCGGCTCAAATTTATCCCTCTGTCTGTCGGGGTAAACCTAAATTGAGAATCTACTGCTAAAATCAGTTTATGTTCCTTCATTGACTCAATACTGATTCAACTCATGATTCCAACAACGCTGACACCGTTTGCTCAAAAACTTGGTTTTCCCCTCACGAAACAACCGATTACAATCTTACAAATTAATTTAGGAAAACGGTGTAACCTTGCTTGTAACCATTGTCATGTAGAAGCAGGGCCAAAACGGAGTGAAGAACTGAATTTAGATATTAGTTTACAACTGATTGAATTAATTAACCGCTTTCCCCAAATTCAAACCATCGATTTAACCGGAGGAGCGCCGGAAATGAATTATGGATTTAAACCTTTAGTGGAAGCAGCGAGAACAACCGAAAAACAAGTAATTGTTCGGTCTAATTTAACAATTTATTTTGTTCCCGGTTATGAGGATATTCCCGAATATTGTGCTAATCATCAATTAAGAATTGTTGCTTCTTTGCCTTGCTATTTAGAAAATAATGTTGATCAAATGCGAGGGAAAGGAGTCTATCAGGATTCTATTCAAGCTATTCAATGGTTAAACCTTTTGGGATATGGTCGCACACCAGAATTAATTTTAGATTTAGTCTATAATCCTGCCTTACCGACCGCCGAAAAATTTACCCTTCCTTCAGAACAGTCTAAACTAGAACGAGCTTATAAACAGTATCTAAAACAACAGTTTGATATTGATTTTAATCAGCTATTGACGATTACAAATTTACCCATCGGACGCACGAAATCTTACTTACAGCAGAAAAAACTAGAAAATTCTTATTTAGAATTTTTGGAATTTAACTATAATCCTGAAACGGTGTCCCATTTAATGTGTCGGAATCAATTATCGATTGATTATCAAGGTTATATTTATGATTGTGATTTTAATCAAATGGAAAATATTCCCGCCCGAAATTCCTCTGGAAAACCCTTAATAGTCAGTGATTTATTAGAGGCTAAGGATTTAGATTTAATTGAAACTGTACAAACTGCTTCCTATTGTTATGGATGTACGGCTGGGTGTGGTTCGAGTTGTGGGGGGGCTTTAATTTAACCACAAAGACACAAAGACACAAAGAAGACAAAGAAGTTATCCAGACTAACCTGCTCCTAGCTATAATATTAAATAATAGGGAGAATAAAATGGGTATTCAAGGGTTACTAACACAGGTATTAGATTGGGTTGATAATTTAGGGTTTTGGGGGCCAATTGCCTTTATTGTTATCTACAATTTAGCGACAATATTATTTATTCCGGGTTCTCTCCTGACTTTGGGCGCAGGTGTAATATTTGGGGTATTTTGGGGGTCTATTTATGTTTCCATTGCTTCGGTTATGGGGGCGACTTTTGCTTTTTTAATTGGGCGATATTTGGCGCGGGATTGGGTGGCTAAAAAACTAGAAAATTATGAACAATTTAAAGCGATTGATCAAGCTGTGGGTGAAGAAGGATGGAAAATTGTTGGGTTAACTCGTCTGTCTCCAATTTTTCCGTTTAACCTATTAAATTATGCTTTTGGATTAACCAATGTTTCCTTAAAGGATTATTTTTTAGCCTCTTGGATTGGAATGTTACCGGGTACAATTTTATATGTTTATGTGGGATCTTTAGTGGGAAGTTTAGCTCAGTTAGGGATGGGGGAGCGATCGCGGACTCCAGTAGAATGGTTATTATATGGAATCGGTTTAATCGCCACGATAATTGTTACAATTTATATCACAAAAATTGCTCAAAATGCCCTGAATCAAAAAATCGAATAGAAGTAAAATACAATCTATATTGGGTAGAGACGTTGCATGCAACGTCTCTACAGGGCGCGTCTGTTAAGATTCTGCGGGAGTTGGTTCAACTTCAGAATTAACGGTTTTTGCTGTCGTTTCTAATTGAGAAGCAATATCCGCTTTAATGGAACGTTTGTACAATCTGCCTGCATATTCTTCTAAAGCTTGCGTCAATTGATCGACCCAAGTATGTTCAACTAAGGCAATTATAGCCGAACTTCCAGGGGTTAAAGATTCAGATAATTCTTTGAGATCTTCTTGAGGAAATCCCAAGTCCATAAAATGAGTAATTAAAGCACCAACTCCCGCCCCTCCTGCGGTTAGAGCAATCACTCCTAACGCTCCAATGGGGTTAAATAAGGCAATTAATCCGGCAGTAATTCCGCCCATAATTGCCCCGCCTTTAGCATCTGTATCTCCGGTTTCACTAATCGAAACTTTTCCTTTTTCATTCTTAACCATGACCGCAGCATTCACAATCGAAATCACCCCTTGTGCTTGCAGTGCTTTGAGAGTTTTTAAAACCTCTTTTGCTTTTTCTTGTTCTGGGTAAGCGACAACAACTAAATTTGTTAACTCTTCTGAATAAGTCATGTTTTATTCCTCGAACTTAATTTTTAAACAAACGAGAGTGATTGTTTAAGTGTCCAGCCCTTACTTTAGCACACTCCAAATTAGCAAGCTAGACTCAACCCATGATAGATTGACGAAAGGGATTTTCATCTTTCATTGTAAACATAGACCCAATTTCAGAAGTTAAGGATTTTTATTGTATGAGCTTGAGCGTGATTCTATTGCTGATAGGAGGTTTAGTCTTACTGGTTCTGGGTGCAGAACTATTAGTGCGTGGTGCTTCAACCATTGCTGCAATGTTGGGAATTCCCTCCTTACTTGTGGGACTGACAATTGTTGCCTATGGAACCAGTTCTCCAGAAATGGCTGTTAGTATTCAATCGAGTTTTGCAGGTCAAGCGGATGTCGCATTAGGAAATGTCGTTGGAAGTAATATTTTTAATATCTTAATCATCTTAGGAATTTCGGCTTTAATTGCCCCTTTAATGGTAGCGAGTCAATTGATTCGTTTAGATGTCCCAATTATGATTGGGGTGTCTATTTTAGCCTTTATGTTTGGTAGTGATGGCACTATTAGCCGGGTCGATGGAACCATTTTATTTATTGGGGCAATTGTCTATACTCTGTTTTTAATTTATGAAGCTAAAAAACAAAAAGATCAGGAATCTTCCGAAAATCAATCTCAAGCTTCTGTTGAAAATAGTCTCAAAAACTGGCTGATTAATATCTGCTTAATTGCGGTTGGATTAGTGTTACTAATTCAAGGTTCTAATTGGTTAGTTGAAAGCTCAACTTCTATTGCTAAAGCCCTGGGAGTGAGTGATTTAGTTATCGGATTAACCATTGTCGCCACCGGAACTTCCCTCCCTGAATTAGCCAGTTCTGTTGTCGCCACAATTCGAGGTGAACGGGATATTGCGGTGGGTAATGTAGTCGGAAGCAATATTTTTAATATCCTGGCAGTTTTAGGACTATCTTCTGCCATTTCTCCAGAGGGAATTCCGGTTGCAACTGCGGCTTTAAATTTCGATATTCCCGTTATGATTGCGGTGGCAATTTCTTGTTTTCCTATTTTTTATACAGGCAAAACCATTGCCCGTTGGGAAGGCATTCTATTTTTAGGATATTATGTTGCCTATTCCACCTATTTAATCCTCGATTCTTCCCGACATTCTCAACTTCCTATGTTTAATTTCGTGATGATCAGTTTTGCCATTCCGATTACGATAATAACCTTAATTGTCACCACTGCCCGCAGTTATCAAGCCAAACGAAAACGTTTAAATTCTTAATCAAATCTAACCCCCGCTTATGATTAAATTTCCCGGCTGATTATTTTTGATCAGTTAGTTGGCTGTTAAAATAACCGGGGTGTTTCTTAATTTTCCCTCTAGGGGTTTCACTTTTTCGATAAACTGAATCAGTTGTTGATAATCATTGGGTTGGGTATGGGGAAGATAACCCGCTTGCTCAATCAAATTGGGGGGAGCTTCTTGTAGAATTGTTTTCAGATTTTGTTGCTGTTGAGGATTAAATGTCGGAGCAAATAAAACCGAACCGGAGGGTATGGGACGAGATTTATGCAAAATCCTAAAAGGAGAGGATTTCAATTGGGGAACATACTCTAAAAACTGATTTTCTGAAACGGCGATCGCATCAACTTTACCCATTGCTAACCAATCTAATGCCATTTTTGGTGTGGGTGCAAACTGAATTTCTGCTAATGTTAATCCATATAAATCATAGAGCGGTAAATAATATCCGGTTAACGATCCAGGCTGTCCTAATGCTATTTTTTTATTAGATAGATTTTTGAGGATCTTCATTGAACTTTCCTGTTTAACTATAATCACCGCATAATTTTTAAGACTTTGTAGGGGAAAAATCGGGGTATATTTAGCATCATGAATGGCAATGGCAGCTAACCCTGGAGGTGCAAAAACCACTGACCAAGCTTGACGTTTTACTTGGTCTACCGCCTGTAATTCACTAAAAGCGGGCTCCACTTCCACAATAGTTTGGGTTTGTTGGGCTAAATAATCTTGAAAGGGTTGATATTGCTGAAGGGATTGTTTTCCCGTTTCATAACTGACAATTCCCAGGGTAATTTTTCCCCATTGATTTGAGGGAGATGGATTGCACCCCCCAACAATAGAAAGCCCTAATACAACAAAACTTAACACGATAAAGGAAACGAGCTTTCGAGAAAACATAAAATTAACAACCCTTGAGCAATTCAGGACATATCAAAATTAAATTCATACTTTCTCCCCTTCTCTATTTTACAAAGCCAACTTCTAAAAAACAGATATTTTTAACAATCTTAATATTGATCGGATGACAATCCTGTATTTTTGACCTATGTTAGAATTAATCATCAAGACAACTCAGGTTGATGAACGGTTCTTAAACTGAAAAAATAAGGGATTGAAAATGTCATTAATCCAACCGCATAAAATTATCCCGTCTCTTAAACTCAATCAAAAATTTACACTATTGTTGGTTATTGTTTTCTTAATGGGAACAATCTTAAGTGGAATTGTGCTATCTAGCGTTCTTAATTATAATGCGCGATCGCAATTTAACTCAGAAGCCATGATTCTACTCAAAACCATGAATGCTGTCCGAGAGTATACAAATACTCAAGTAACAAGCCATTTAGAAACACAAATAAAAACGGATTTTTTACCCCAAACTGTTCCGACCTATGCAGCACGAGAAGTCTTTGAAATCCTCCGAAAAGAACCAGATTGGAATCAATTTTTTTATAAAGATGCGACTCTCAACCCTACTAATTTACGCGATAAAGCTGATCCCTTTGAAGAGAAATTAATTGCCCAATTTCGGAATAATCCCAATTTAAAAGGATTAGAAGACTTTCGCCAATTCCCGACAGGTAAGGTTTTCTATATTGCTCGTCCGATTCAGATATCAGAAGCCAGTTGTTTAGAATGTCATAGTCAACCGAGCAAAGCTCCAAAAAGTTTAATTGAACGTTATGGAAGCGAAAATGGATTCGGTTGGAAACTGAATGAAATTGTGGGGGCTCAAATTATCTTTGTTCCCGCTAATGCGGTTTATAATCGGATGCGTCAATCCCAAATTCTCGTGATTTCCATTGTGGTTGGCATTTTTGCGGTAACAATTTTATTAGTTAATATTTGGTTGAAGCGCTATGTTGTTAAACCCCTAAAACGCATGGCTAATGCCGCAGAAGCTATCAGTATCGGAAATATGGAGGCAGAATTTGAACAACAAAGCACGGATGAAGTCGGAACTTTAGCCAAAGCCTTTACGCGGATGAAAATTAGTTTACAAATGGCAATGCAACGGTTAAGTCAAAATCGGAATTTATAGGAAGGGAACAGGGAACAGGGAACAGGGAACAGGGAATAGGGAACAGGGAACAGGGAACAGGGAATAAGCATTGGTGTCAACTTAACCCACGTTAGCCCTGAAATAAATTTCGGGCTAAGAAGCTCAAGTCATCTAAAGATGACTAAGATCATTCTTGATTAACCCGTTTTAACGGGTTTTAGCTTTTAGCCTGAAATTTATTTCAAGGCTTTTAGCCTGAAGTTTACACGGGAATAGGGAATTTAGTTTTTAATGCCTTAAGCGTTTGCGAAAAGCTTGAGCTTCATTGCTATTCGGAATATTAGCTGCTAATTTATCTACTAATTCTTCTGGGGTTAATTGAGGAAATTGCGTTAATATATCCTCAACAATAAAATTAGCAAATGGGCCGATAAATTCAGCTAATGCTTGCCGACATTGCTCTTGAAAAATACTAGAAATTATTGAATCTGAGGCTACCGTTTTAACAGAACTAATCCCCGGAATTGGAGGTGCTAGAATATTCGGAGGATGGGCAATAGATTGACTCAAAGGGTCGAGAGCAACGGTGGACTGTTCAAACACATCTGTTAACTCCAATATTGCCACCAGAGCCTCCTGAGCGGTCGGGTAACGTTGGCGATAGTCATAACGCACCATTTTGTCTAAAATAGTAGCAAATGCTTCACTAATCGGCTTAGACATTGGTAACACACGACAGCAATATTCTCCCTGTAAATCTTGGGGAAATTGACGAGGAGATAAACCGCTTAAAGCTTGCATAGCAATGATGCCTACTGCAAAAATATCACTACTAAATTTAGGTTTAAAAGCTTGTTGTTCACTGGGCATATAATTCGGCGTTCCCACCGCAACAGTTAAGGTAGTTTCACCCGTTGAGTTAACAGAATAGAGACTGACTTCTTTGACCGCCCCAAAATCAATTAAAACAATTTTATTGTCTTGATGACGACGAATTAAATTAGCGGGTTTAATATCTCGATGAATGACCTGATTTTCATGAACAAATGCCAAAACGTGCAGAATTTCCTGTAAAAAAATGATCACTTCCCCCTCCGACCAAGCCCGACCTGATACAATTAATTCATTCAGAGGTTGACCTTCAATATAGTCCTGAACTAAATAAAATTCTTGATTTTGTTCAAAATGAGCCAGTAAACTAGGGATTTGTTCATGATGTCCTAAACGATGTAAAACTTCAGCTTCCTGAATAAATAGACGTTTGGCAATTTGTTGGGTATTCGCATTTGTTGATGTCGGTTTGAGTTGTTTCACCACACACAAGGGGTCATGGGGTAAATGCAAGTCTTGAGCCAAAAATGTTTGACCAAAACCCCCACTTCCCAAGGGTTTAATCAGTCGATAACGATTTGCAAGTTGAGTGTCCATTGTTAAGCTGCTCCTGATCTAAATGATTACATATTATTGAATTAAAAAGATAGAGCAGTTGATTGAACTTCTTGCCAATGTATTCGATAAAGTTGTAGAGGTTCAACTTTACCTTTAACAGTAACGGGGGGAATTTTTTCTAAGGGAAGACTGTGATCTTTTAATTGATCAAAAGTGGATTGAGAAATTAAAATCTCATTTTTTTGGGCCGCAGAACAAATTCGACTCGCAACGTTCATCGTATCTCCAATATGGGTATATTGAATCAGTTTAGAAGAGCCAATATTTCCGGCTGCTACCTGTCCGGTATTCAGTCCAATATGAATATAAATTGGTTCTCCATAACGCTGTTTCCATTGCTCATTCATCCGATGAACTGTCCATTGCATTTCAATGGCGGCTCGCACGGCTCGATCAACATCATCATGACGGGAATAAGGTGCTCCCCAAACCGCAACTAAGGCATCCCCAATGTATTTTTCTAAGGTTCCTTCAAAGGGAAAAACAATTTCCTCTACCATGTGTTTAAAATATTCATTTAACATCGAAATAACTTGACGGGGCTGCATTCGAGAAGACATTTCCGTAAACCGAGTAATATCAGAAAATAGGGCGGTAACTTCACTTTCTACAATGCCTAATTTTCCTTCTTCTCGCAGTTTTCGACTCACCGCCGGGGGAAAAAATCGTTCTAATTTATTTCTAATTACGGCTTCTTCCTGCATTTTTTTATACAGTTCTGCATTATCAATGGCGATCGCAGCTTGATTCGCTAAAGCCGTTAAAAATTCTACATCTTCGGGAGAATAAAGATTAGATAAAGATAAATTATCCACATATAAAACCCCGATCACACTATCTCGTAACTTCAACGGCGCACACATTGAGGCATGAATAGCTTGACACAAAATCGACTCGGAACCTTCAAACCGTTCATCCGCTTGAGCATCGGCGATTAATACAGCATTCCCCGTTTCTCGAACGGTATTCGTAATTTTTTTACTATAAAAATTTTCATCGGCGAGGGGTTCTTCTCGAAATTTAACGGCTTTTTGTTCTAAATTATTAGTTTTAGGATTAATCAACAAAATCGCCGCCCGATCCAGATTCATGATTTGAAATAATAGATCTAAAATTTTATCGAGGAGTTTATTAAGTTCATGGGGAGAAGATAACTCTTTGCTGACTTCTAATAAAATTTTTAACTTATCAACAACCCGTAAATGGGCATCTTGTTGGCGAATATTTAAAACAGAAGTTCCCGCTTGGGAAGGTTCTAATAAATCTTGAATAATTGTATAACCCGCATCCGTTGCAAATTCTTGAATCACAGAAGTTTGAGAATTGTCGCTATCAGGTTTATAGGAGGAGGTAAGTGAAACATTCATAAACTTAAATACCACACGACCACAACGAACTAAATCCCCAGATTTTAGGTTGGAGTGTTCAATCATCACCTCATTCACAAAGGTATGATTACTACTTTGCATATCTGTAATCGTGCTTTTTCCCTCGTTTACCTCAATCCGAGCATGATGACGAGACAAACTCACATCCGCCAAACAAATCGTATTATCCCGTCCCCGTCCGATGGTATTCGCACCGAACTGTAAGTTAAACGTCATTGAACTGGTCGTATCGGGGTTATAAATTAAATATGGCACTTTCCTCTCAACCTAATTAATGATATAAAAACGGTACATGGATGGGATTGTGCAAATCGATATAAATCTCAGTGTGATCTTAAAGGCATCTGTCTTCTGGTGTAAGATCAGCAGCAAAGTGTTAAACCCTTGATTTCTAAGGTTCGTATTGCTGCTTATCCCAATTTAACTCCAATTAACTGATTTATTCTAATTTTAGATCGCTCCTTCTAAGGCTGCTCCTACCACTCGGTGATCTTGATCTTTTTTCAGATAGTGTAATGCGGCTTGAGCTTGGGGGTGATTAAACTTTCTCAAGGCTAGGGCGACACGAGTTCGGGTTCGCCAAACGGGGGTTCCCACTAATTCTACCAGCCGTTGTAAAGCCTCCGTTTGTTTTTCCGTTCCCGCTAATACCGCTAACCCCTCAATGGCGGCTTCTTGCGCCATCTGTTCCTGTCCGGTCAACGCACAAATACAGATTTCATACAAGGCTTGGGGATGGCGAAGGGTCATCAACGGTTCTAAAATACTTTGTCGCACCAGCCAATTAAAATCTCGACAAAAGCTACAAACCAGGTAAGGGATAGCAATTTCTCCATATTTGGAGAGGGAATTGGCGGCTTCGGCGCGAACATTGGGATCAAGATCGCAGTTGAGGAGTTCCAAGAGGGCTTGAAAGGATTCGGGAGATTGTTGGTGTCCCAGTCCCATCGCTACAAATGACCGGATAATAAATTCAGGATCATCCCGTTTACTCATGAGCAGAGGAATCGCCACCGCACTCTCATAATGGTTTAACTCCGTTAGTCCTCTGAGTCGCTCCTGAAAATCAGGGCTGTTCAGGTAGGTTTCGATTTGCTGGATTTTCATCAAAATCCTCCAGAAAGGTTAAAATCTAAAGTCTGTATTTTGAACAAAACCGTCTTAAATCTTGTTTGAGTTATTTAATGATGACCTATAAACCTATTTACTCTACTTCAAAATTTTAATTCCGTAAAACTATCTCCAGAAAGAGGGGGTAATCCGTATATACACTTAGATAAGGGAACATCGGATCTGGGAACAGGGAACAGAAAGAAAAGAAAACAAAAGATTTCACCTCTTAATTTTATTCAATATGTATTTAAAATTGCTACATTTACGACAGTTTCGCAACTATAGCGATCAAAAAGTTTTGTTTGAAGCCCCGAAAACGATTTTATTAGGAAATAATGCTCAGGGAAAATCGAATTTATTAGAAGCGGTTGAGTTACTTTCGACCCTCAAAAGTCATCGGGTGAGTCGGGATCGGGATTTAATTTTTGATCTCCAACCCACCGCACAGGTGAGTGCTACCCTAAAACGGGATGTGGGAACATTGGATTTAGCAATTACCCTGCGCTCCCAAGGAGGGCGAACGGTTTATCTAAATGGTCAATCTTTACGGCGACAATTGGATTTTTTGAGTGTATTAAATGTGGTTCAGTTTTCCAGCTTAGATTTAGAATTAGTTCGAGGGGGCCCTGAACATCGGCGCAATTGGTTAGATCGTTTATTAGTTCAGTTAGAACCGATTTATGCTTATATTTTACAACAATATAATCAAGTTCTGCGTCAACGCAATGCTTTGTTAAAACAAATTAAACAAAATTCCGAAGAAATGGAAACTCAGAAGCAAGCGGAATTACAACTTTGGGATACTCAATTAGCCGTAGCTGGAACCCGGGTTTTGCGACGCCGCGATCGCGTTTTAGAACGTTTAATCCCTCTGGCTCAAGCTTGGCATCAATCTATTAGTGGAAGTACGGAGTTATTAGAAATTATTTATCAACCGAATGTTAATTTAGGGTTACAAAATCAAAGTTTATCAACGGCTCCACCGGAACAAATTCAACAAGCTTTTTTTGATAAAATCATCACTAGAGCGATCGCTGAACAAAAACAAGGAATTTCTTTAGTGGGGCCCCATCGAGATGATGTTATGTTTACTATTAATCAAACTATAGCTCGTAATTATGGCTCGTCGGGTCAACAACGGACGTTAGTTTTAGCCCTGAAATTAGCCGAATTACAACTGATTGAGGAGGTTGTTGGAGAGCCCCCCTTACTGCTGTTAGATGATGTTTTAGCTGAATTAGATTTGCTTCGACAAAATCAACTTTTAGATGCTATTGGCGATCGCTTTCAAACTTTAATTACCAGCACTCATTTAGGAGCTTTTGATACTCAATGGTTAAAACATACTCAAATTTTAAACGTTAAAGCCGGAGAGATTACCCCTTTTAACTCCTGGTAAAAAGTTACCGATAAACGTACAATAAAACTATTGTGGGGTAAACTGTTATGGATCTCAACTCTTTCCTTCGTTCTCTATTAATCAGTCAAACCTGGGGCAAAATTCCCTTACGATTTGTATTGATTATTCCCTTTGTGATCCAAATTACAGCCACCGTATTAATTGTCGGTTATTTATCCTTTCGCAGTGGACAACGTGCGGTTGAAAAAATGAGTAGCGAATTGATGAATGAAGTCACTCAGCGTGTTGAAGATCACATTGATCAAGTCACAGAAACCGCCAAAGTGATTACAAATCATACTCTGGATCAGTGGGAGATTGACAATACTGATTTAAGCGAATTATTACCCCTGGAAGAACATCTATTTTTAACCTTACGACATTTTAAATTAATTAATAGAATCTTAATCGGAAATGAACAGCATGATTTTTTAGGAGTCACTCGTTTGAATGGACAGCGAGCTTGGTATTCTAGTCCCCAGGATTCATCACTAATTTATGATTATGCGATTGATCAAAAGGGAAAACCGATTAAACTTTTAGGAACCTTTTGGAAACCGAGTGTCACCCTTCGTCCTTGGTATCAAGATGCTGTGAAAAATCGAAAAACAAGCTGGGGTTCTCTATATCCATTAGGAAGTAATGAAGATTTAGGATTAAGTCTGAATACTCCGATTTATGATCGCCAAAGCCAGAAATTATTAGGGGTGTTGTCCGTCGGAATTATCTCCTCTAATCTCAGTGATTTCCTCAGTCAAATTCGAGTCGGAAAATCGGGAAAAGTTATTATAATTGATAGAAATGGCAATTTAGTTGCTAGTTCTCAAGGTCAAATCTATCAGAAATATAAAGGAAAATTAAAATTTATTAATCTTGTAGAAAGTCAAGATCAATTATATCAGAATATTGGGAATTTTTTAATCAAAAATTTTGGTGAATTTCCTAATGTTCAAAAGATTCAAAATGTTAATTTTACGATTCCACCGACAACCTGGGGAAGTTTATCAAACCATTATTTTTTACAAGTCGCTCCCTTAAAAAATCAAGAGGGTTTAGATTTACTGATGATTGTTGTTATTCCTCAAAGCGATTTTATGACGGAAGTAAATGCTCAGTTTAAACAAACTTTGTTTCTTTGTATTGGTGTTTTCTTCTTAGCGACAGGTGTAGGAATCTTAATCAGTCGTTGGATCATTAAACCAATTTTAGCCGTTAATCAAGCTGCGAAACAGATCGCAACTGGAGAAATTAAACACCTTACCGACTTTGAAAGAACCGATGAAATTGGGGAATTGGTTCAATCCTTTAAAGGAATGACCAATCAATTACAAACCAGCCTAGAAAACCTTCAAAAAGAAATTATTAAACACCAAGAAACCGAAGCCAAACTACGTCACGCTCAACGAATTTCTAAACTGAGTGTTTGGGAATTTCATTGTTTGAATAAAACTCTAATTTGGAGTCCAGAAATTTATCAGATTTATGGTTTTAATTTCCTGGGTAAACTGTCAAATATTCGACAATTATTACCCTATATTTATCCCGATGATCATCCGATCTATTTTCAAGAGGTTATTGACCCATTACGGGCGAAGAAACCCTTTGCTACAGAATTAAGAATTTTGCGGGCTGATGGCTCTATTCGCTATACTGAAGTTCAGGGAGAACCGATTTTTGATCAACAAGGAAACACAATTCGATTAGTAGGAACTATCAGAGATATTACAGAACGTAAACAAGCAGAAATCACCTTAAAAAATCAAGAACAATTATTACGCAGTATTTATGAGGGCGTCGAAGAACCCATTTTTGTCGTAGATGTGGGAGAAAATGGAGAGTTTCGATATGCGGGAACAAATTCCGCCCATGAAAAAATTACGGGTTTATCTCGCAAAAAAATCTTAGGAAAAACCCCGGAAGAATTAAAATTTCCCGCCTGGAAACAGGTGATTCAACATTATCAAGATTGTGTGAATACCGGAACTTCTATCTGTTATGAAGAATGGGTAGTTTTGAATGGGGTAGAAACATTTTGGTATACAACTCTAACCCCGTTAAAAGATTTAGAATCTCGCATTTATCGAATTGTAGGAACAACAGTAGAAACCAGTTATATTAAACAAACCGAGCGATCGCTACAAACCGCTTTACTACAAATTCAAAAACATTTTGAATATTCTCCCTTAGCGATTATAGAATGGGATTCTCAAGGTAAAATCAAACGCTGGTCAAAACAAGCTGAAAATATTTTTGGATGGAAAGCCGAAGAAGTCATCGGTTTATCTAATCATGATTTTTTGATGATTTACGAAGCCGACCAAGAGCGAGTTAATCAGGGAATTATGGAGATGTTAACCCGTCAAAGTAATACCTTAAAAATGCAAAACCGGAATTATACGAAAAACCATGATCTGATTAGTTGTGAATGGTTTTCATCGGCGATCTTTGATCAGCAGGGTAATCTAACTTCAGCTTTATCTTTTGTTCAGGATATCACGGATCGTCAACAATCTGAACAAGCATTACGTCAAAGTGAAGCCAGATGGCGGCATTTAATTGAAGCTAATATTGTTGGGATTATTTTTGCTGATTTTGAAGGCAAAATTTTAGCAGCCAATGATGCCTTTTTACGGATGATTGGCTATAGTCGAGAGGAGTTAGAAAATGGAGTATTACGCTGGGATACTATTACTCCCCCGGATGGTAAAGCCGCTGATCAAGAACGGGTGCGAAAAATTTTAAGGGATAAGATTTTACCCCCGAATGAAAAAGAATATTTGCATAAAGATGGAACCCGAATTCCGGTTATTTTAGGAGCAACTTTATTAGAAGAACAAAAGCAGTGCGTTGCTTTTGTGTTAAATATTACCCAACAAAAACAAACCGAAATCGAACTGCAAAAAGCTAAGGAACAAGCGGAAGCCGCCAACCGCGCCAAAAGTACCTTTTTAAGCAATATGAGTCATGAGCTTCGCACCCCTTTAAATGCAATTTTAGGGTTTACGCAACTGATGGTGAGAGATTCTACCTTAGCCCCTCATCATCGAGAAAAATTACAAATTATTAACCGCAATGGAGCTTATTTATTACAGCTAATTAATGATATTTTATCCATTTCTAAAATAGAAGCAAATCGAGTTATTTTTGAAGAAAAAACCTTTGATTTATATCAATTATTAGAAGATTTAGAGGATACCTTTGAACTGAGAGCAGCTTCCAAAGGTTTAGAATTAATTATTGAGCGATCGCCGAATTTACCCCAATATTTAAAGACCGATGAACGCAAATTGCGTCAAGTTTTGATCAATTTATTAGATAATGGGATTAAATTCACCGATCATGGCAGTGTCACCCTGCGAATTACGCTTTTAGAACAGAGCTTAAACCCCGGTTCTGCTCCTCCTGACTACACCATCGAGTTTGAAGTTGAAGATACGGGTGCCGGGGTAGCACCTGAAGAACTAGACACCATGTTTGATGCTTTCGTACAAACCAGCAGTGGACGACACTCGCAACAGGGAACTGGGTTAGGGTTACCCATTAGTCGCCGCTTTGTGGAACTGATGGGGGGTCAGATCCAAGTCAGCAGTCAAATAGGTAGAGGAACTCAGTTTCAATTTACCATCCAGGCTTTAGGGGTTGACCCTGCAACCGTAGCTTCACCCGAACCCCAATACCGGGTAATTGGACTGGCCCCCCATCAACCTTTATACCGAATTTTAGTCGTCGATGATTTAGAAATGAACCGTCAATGGTTCGTTAAGTTGTTGCGTTCTGTGGGGTTTGAGGTTGAGGAAGCTGAAAATGGGGAAATGGCTTTGAATTTGGTAGAATCTTATGACCCCCATCTGATTTGGATGGATATGCGAATGTCAGGTATTGATGGCTATCGTGCAACTCAAGAAATTAGAGCCAAAAAAGCGCAGACTCTTTTATCGATGCCTCCTGATTTTGAACCTTTTCCCAAAATTATTGCGGTTTCTGCTAGTGTATTTGAAGAGGAACGCCAAAAAATTATCGCCGCAGGCTGTGATGATTTTGTTGGTAAACCTTTGACAGAAGCCAGGATTTGGGAAATATTGAAGAAACATTTAGGAGTAAAATATAGAGTTGAAGACTTTATACCTAATCAAGTTAGACATCACCAGATTCAGGATGCAACCATTATTCAAGCGTTGGCGACTCTACCTCCCGAATTGTTAAATCAGTTAGCAATAGAAACTCAAATAGGGGATTCTGAAAAACTGCTCAGTTTACTTACACAAATTCCTTCTTCTCAAAGGGTTTTAATTAACACGTTAACGGAATTAATCAATAACTTTGAATTTGAAGTCATTCTTAACTGGGTTACAAACACTCTGATATGAATTCTAACTCAACGAACTCTCCTCTAGCAGATATTTTAATTGTTGATGATATTCCTGATAACTTGCGGGTTTTATCTCAAGTTTTATTAGAACAGGGTTATCGGGTTCGCAAAGCAACCAATGGGCAATTTGCCTTAAATTCCGCCCAATTGATGCCTCCTGATTTAATTTTATTAGATGTGATGATGCCAGAGTTAGATGGCTATGATGCCTGTCGTTTTCTCAAGGCAGATGAACGCACACGCGATATTCCGATTATTTTTATTACCGCTAGGGATGATATTCAAAGTAAACTTATGGGGTTTGAAGTCGGAGGATTAGATTATATTACTAAACCCTTTGATGTTGAAGAAGTTGTCGTGCGCGTTTCTACTCAACTTAAAATTAGTCGCTTGCAAAAAGAACTGCAATTGCAAAAAAATCAGTTAGAGCAAAAAAATCAACAACTGGAACAGGAAGTTAGCGATCGCATTGCTGCCCAAACACAACTCCAAATTTTAAATCAAGAGTTAGAAACTAAAGTTGAACAACGCACCCAAGAACTGAAACAGAGAAATCAAGAATTAGTCAGCTTACAAAAACAGTTAGAAATTTCTTTGAAAAAAGAACAGTCCTTAAGCGAAATGAAATCTCGGCTAATTACCACAATTTCCCATGAATTTCGCACCCCTTTGACGGTGATTATGACTTCTAATGAATTAATTAAATATAAAATTGAACAACAAAAAACCGAAAATTTAGATCGTCATATTAACCGAGTTAATGAAAGTGTTAAACGGATTGAACAGATTTTAAATAGTGCGATTGTTTTAGCCCAAGCTGAATCTAATTTAATTCATTTTGAACCGCAATCTTTGAATTTAGACTTATTTATTAAAAGCCTATTAGAAGATTGGAAATCTCTCGAAATTCAGGATCATAAAATTCAATTAAAGGTTGAAGGCAATCATCCACAGCAGTTTAAAGCCGATCCGAACTTCCTCAAACAAATTATCATTAATTTACTCACAAATGCGATTCGTTATTCTCCAGAAGGAGGAACAATTGTGGTTGAAATGATTTATCAACCCACTCAAGTTGTGTTCAAAATTCAAGATCAAGGCATTGGAATTCCTGAATCTGAACTAGACCAAGTATTAGAACCCTTCTATCGTGCTAGTAATGCTGATTCTATATCAGGAACCCCAGGGGCTGGATTAGGATTAACCGTTGTCAAACGTCTGGTAGAACTCCATCAAGGAACCCTCACCCTCCACAGCATCCTCAACCAAGGAACAACCGTTACCCTTTCTTTTCCGGTTCAAGAGGTTGACGGTTAAGAGTTAACCGCCAACCCTCAAACCCTTCCCTTAAGTTGTCTCTGGGGATGGCGTTTCAGTTTTAAACACAATTCGCAGTAACGGAGGCGCTAAGAATGTGGTGATGATCACCATGAGAATAATCGCCACATCCAAAGCCGGAGATAATGCACCACTGGCGGAACCAACGGCGGCAAATACTAATCCGACTTCTCCTCGCGGAATCATCCCAACGCCAATTCCTAAACGATTGATGTTATCCAAACCAAACACCCCCCAACCGGCGGCGATTTTGCCCACAATAGCAACTACAATCAAAAACAGAGCAATAATTAATCCTTCCCGATTTTCAGGAATTGCTGGGTTGAGAACACCTAAATTTGTTTTTGCCCCAACTGCTACAAAAAACACCGGGACAATCACATCAGCAATGGGTTTAATTAATTCCTCTAACTCTCTGCCTGGTTCCGTTTCATCTAACACTAACCCCGCCGCAAAAGCCCCTAAAATTGCTTCTAGGTGAATTGCGCCACCGATATAGGCTAATAGCAGGGCCAAAATTAACGCCGGAACTACAACCCGACCGCGGGTTTTAAATTGGGAAGCCAGGGCAACAAAAGTCCCGTTGAAAAACTTCCCTAAAACAATCGCACCAACAATAAAAACACTGGCACTAATAATCAAATAAATGATATTAGCAATATCAATTTCACCTGTTTTTGCCAAACTCGCAACCACAGCTAAAATCAGAATTCCTAACACATCATCAATTACCGCCGCACCCAAAATAATCTGACCTTCTTGGGTAGACAAACAACCAATTTCCGATAAAACCCTAGAAGTAATTCCGATACTGGTAGCTGTCAACGCCGCACCCGCAAAAACCGCCGGAATTACAGGAACATGGAAAATGGCAATCAGTCCCACTGTTCCAGCAATAAAGGGAACAACAACCCCTAAACAAGCCACAATAAAGGCTTGAATGCCGACAGCCAGCAGTTGTTCAATATTGGATTCTAAGCCAATTTCAAACAACAGAATAATTACACCGAGTTCAGATAAAATCTCTAAAACTTCGCTTTGAGATTTAAACGTTGCTTCTGCCGCATCGGGACTTAACCCTGCGGTTGTTTCCAAAATACTCATAATCAGAGAGTGAGAACTATCGATCCCCCCTTCTGGAAAAACCACTAAATGCAGGGCAGAAACCCCAATAACTACTCCTCCGAGTAATTCTCCGAGAACTGGAGGAAACCCTAACCAGTTGGCAAATTCTCCCCCCGCTTTACTGGCTACAAAAATCGCCACTAAACTGAGCAGAACCCCCAGTAATACCATTGTTGATTCTGCTTCAACAGGAGGACAAGCTTCTGTTGCGACTCCCAAAATCGGTAACAACCTCGATCCCAAACTTGAGAACATCGAGTCTAGTGAGAAAACCCCTGCAACTAGATCCACAGTTAACCCCACATAACTCATCCAGATTACTGTAACGAAAATAGACCCTGGGGGAAAGGGGGCAGGGAGAAGTAGGGGCGAGGTCTCCTCGCCCGACCCCTGTTAACCGACACCCCACTTAACAGCTCATGTTGCCTGTTCCACAATGTCAACAGCTAACGGTCAACGGTCAACGGTCAACGGTCAACAGTCAACTAAATACTCGATGTTTGAGGCTGGGCATTTGGCGACGGACTTGTTCAAGACGAACGGGATCAATTTCTGCGATCGCCACGCCGGGTTTATCTCCCGCATCAGCGAGAACCGCCCCCCAAGGATCAAGAATCATGGCATGACCATGAGTATTTCGACGACCATAATGACACCCGGTTTGAGCAGGTGCAATGACATAACAGGTATTTTCAATCGCTCTGGCTTTGAGGAGAACTTCCCAGTGATCCTTTCCCGTATAGGCAGTAAAAGCCGCCGGGACAAATAAAACTTCTGCTCCTAAGAGTGATAAGTGACGATAGAGTTCGGGAAATCGGACATCGTAACACACTGATAGTCCAAGATTTCCCAACACTGGGGAACGATAGACCGGGGGTAAAACACTCCCAGCCATGACGGTGTTAGATTCCTGATAAGTATTGCCATCGGGCAAATTGACATCAAAGAGATGAACTTTCTGATAACGCGCTAATTCTTGACCATTGGCATCAATCAGCACCGCCGTATTGTAGACTTTACCATCTGTTGTGGGAACTGGAAAACCCCCGGCTAGAAGCGTAATTTGAAACCGTTGGGCAATCGTTTTGAGAAATTTTTCGGTTTTTTGAGCAATAGTTTCAGCTTGCGCCAGTTTCTCGGCTTCTTCACCCATAAAGGGAAAATTCTCAGGCAAGCTAACTAACTCTGCTCCCTGATGAACTGCTAAATCAATCAGTTCTTCCGCCTCTGCTAGATTTTTGTCTAACCAAGGCGTACTGGTCATTTGAATAGCCGCAGCAAGATAGGATTTCATTAAACAATATGTATCGACAATTTAAAAAGTCGGAAAAGAAGAGGAGCAGAGGGAGTAGAGGAGCAGGGGGAGTAGAGAAGATCAGTGATCCTTGACACTCCGCACTCCGCACCTCACACTCCGCACTCTTAGCCCGAAACCCGAAACCCGATTAAATTACGGCATGGGGTGGAAGAGTAAATCGGGGAAAAAGCGATTAAATTCGATTAAAACTCCCGCCGTAAAAACGAACAAAGCCGCAGCTAAAACGGGTGCTGTTGAAAGATATTTGACGAAATACTGCATGAATTTTTTCTCCTAAGTTTAGAACCGTGTGAACAACAATTAATCAGTTAAAAGAAAGCAGAATTCACAAAGATGATTGAAACATAAACAACGTTTGTTTATGGATGGATTAGAAAAAATTTAGGCGATAAATTCCACCTAAATTTTCCTCAATCTCTAAATGAGAATTCCACTTATTAACGAGGTGAAACGGTAATTTCGTTATCTTTAGCGAACATTTCACCTGTGGTGATTTCTTTCAACGCAGCTAACGGCCAAAGGAAGCCACTGAGCATATAGGTCAGGGCCACAGGAACATCGATGATAATCTCTTTTTCTGCGGGATTTTCGCTCTTTTTAGCAGCTAGTAAATAAGAGCGACCTGCCCAACCAATCCATCCGGCAATATACAGGAACAGAACGCTAGGAATTAAGAAATCTCCGGCATGAGCAAGGCTTCCATCTACGATTAAATGGGGTAAGCCATCTGCTTTACCACAGAGTTCTTGGGAATAGCGTTCAAAACGGGCTTTCGCTTGTGCCGGGTTAGCCGCAGAAGCGATAGAGGTTTTGGCCCGTTGCTGAAACACGGAAGATTCAGAGCAAGGAACGAGGTTATAAGCTGAAGCTGCGGGAACAATGCTCATCCACAAGCCCAGGGCTAGAATAGCAGCCAACAATCGACGCATAGAAGTGTTTCCTTTTGTTACAAAACAATACGTTTTTTATCTTTTGAGTCTAGGGGGTTGCAAAGCACCTCCTCTTGACTCCATCAGACAAAGCGTTTGTTATCCCTCGAAGTGAGGTCAAAACCCACGCAGAAAAATGGCGACTATTGGGTTCAGTTGTTCACTGTACCCAAAAAAATCTGCAATGATTAAGCTACTCAAAGTTAGCTCCAATCATTTCATAAAATTTATCAGCCAATGGCAACAGTTTTAGCAATTGAAACAAGTTGTGACGAAACCGGGGTCGCAATTGTAAAGAATCGTGAAGTTTTAAGCAATGTTGTGGCCTCTCAAATCGCCATTCATCACCCTTATGGGGGGGTTGTTCCCGAAGTTGCCTCCCGCCATCATTTAGAAATGGTTAATCCTGTTCTAAACGAAGCTTTAGAAACCGCAGGTTTAGACTGGTCAGTCATTGATGGAATTGCAGCCACCTGTGCCCCCGGACTGGTAGGAGCTTTATTAACGGGCATTACTGCCGCTAAAACCTTAGCCTTGGTGCATAATAAACCTTTTTTAGGCATTCATCACCTGGAAGGACATATTTATGCCAGCTATTTAACCGAACCTAGTCTCCAACCTCCGTTTTTATGTCTGTTGGTATCGGGAGGCCATACCAGTTTAATTCATGTTAAAGATTGTGGGGTCTATCAAATCTTGGGACACACCGTTGATGATGCGGCGGGGGAAGCTTTTGATAAAGTGGCTCGGTTATTAAATTTAGGATATCCTGGGGGGCCAATTATTGACCAATTAGCTACTCAAGGAAACCCCAAAGCCTTTGCATTACCTGAAGGAAAAATTTCTCTCCCGAATGGCGGCTATCATCCCTATCATTCTAGTTTTAGCGGGTTAAAAACGGCGGTGTTACGGTTGGTGCAAACGTTACAAAAGTCAGAAAATACGCCGTTACCCGTTGCGGATATTGCGGCGAGTTTTCAAGATACCGTTGCTAAAAGTTTAACAAAACGGGCGATCGCTTGTGCGGTAGATTTTGGATTAGATACTATTGCTATTGGGGGAGGTGTAGCGGCAAATAGTGGGTTAAGAAACCATCTCCAAGAGGCAGCTAAACTTCACAATTTGCGAGTATTATTTCCCCCTTTAAAATATTGTACCGATAACGCTGCCATGATTGCTTGTGCAGCTTCAGACCATCTGAGTCGAGGTCATATTTCACCCTTAACATTAGGGGCACAGTCCCGAATGTCGTTGGAAGATATGATGCTCTTGTACAACAGGGTCTAGGATGCGTCATCACCTGATTACAACAAACCCAACTTTTGCAGGGCTACCTCTGCGGCTTTTTTTTCGGAGTCCTGTTTTCGGCGTCCTTTTCCATAGCCATATACTTTG
Source organism: Planktothrix serta PCC 8927 (assembly GCF_900010725.2). Classification (NCBI taxonomy): domain Bacteria; kingdom Bacillati; phylum Cyanobacteriota; class Cyanophyceae; order Oscillatoriales; family Microcoleaceae; genus Planktothrix; species Planktothrix serta. Next base: position 84,502 of record NZ_LR734855.1, read on the forward strand.
TCCCTAACACAGACTTCTGTACAAAATTCCTTAGCGTGATCTGGCCCAGATTCTTCGACCACATAATATTTCGGGTTTTCACCGTATTGCGCTAAAGCCCATTGTTGAAAGCGGTTTTTACAGTCAATTAGGGTTTGGGGTGTTGTTTCTGTTTGCGGAAATACAATTTCATTAGCAACGGCTGAAAATAAGGGATGAATAAATTCTCGAACTGTATCAATATTGGTATCTAAATAAAAAGCCCCAATATAGGCTTCAAAGGCATCACTGAGTAAGGCAGGATTTGTGCGTCCGCCATCTCGAATAGCACCCTTTCCTAGGCGCAGTAATGCCCCTAAATCAAATTGAATGGCAAATTTAGCCAGTTGTTTTTCATCGACTAGCAGTGACCGTAAGCGAGTCATATTTGCCTCACTCATTTTAGCCATATCTTCGGGATAGCGCTTTTTAAATAGCAATTCTCCGACTAAAAATCCTAAAACAGCATCCCCTAAAAATTCTAATCGTTCATTGTCTTCTCCTGAATTAGAATGTTCATTAATATAGGAACGATGGGTGAGGGCTTGTAGTCGCAATTGTTCGTTTTTAATTTCTGGCAGTTTTGTCATAATTATATAGCAATTCGTGTAGGATTTGTGACTCAATACTGTAGGGGTTTGGTTTCCAAACCCAACCCCAAAAAACGGTTTGGATTGACATCACCCCTACAATAAAATATTACAACCTTGGTGCAGATTGCTATATCGGATTAAAGCGATCGCAATTTTTCTCAACTCAGACTAAAATCAACTCTCCATTACAATTTTTTTGAATAATTCCCTCCTGAATTACTGCTTCTACAAATTTACCGAATTTAGAAAAAATCTTTCCATCAGGTTTGCCAATGGATAAAACTTTTTTATCCCCTGAAAGTCGCGGATGCTTTTTGATTAAACTACCCATTAAAGCAAGAGTAGCTTTTTTTCCTTTTGCTTGAACGGTTTTAATCAAGTCAATTAGACATTTTTTAGCTTCTTCATAAGAAATAATAGCGGGATAATCTAGTTTTTCTGGAGTTCCCTGATTGAGATTTCCAAAGGCTATTACTTCATTGATATGATAGGCTTTATCAACAGCTTTTTTCAATGTTTTACTAACATTACAACCATGAATCAATATCACTTTTTTCCCTGACTGTTGTAACTCTTTAACTAAGGGTAAAAAATCTTTATCCCCTGTAATTAAAATTACAATTTCAATGCTGCTATCTGGCGTTGTATCATTTCTGCCATCTCGAAAAATCTTCTTGTCAACTGCATTTTTTTCTCTTGAAGGAACATGAATTATTGTAACGTCTTCTTCCTGATCGAGAGCCTGTGCAAATCGATCATTCTCATTCCTCCAGTTAGAATAAACTTTTATAATAAATTTATAACCTTTTTGATTGAACAATTGATCCAAAAGTTTAATTAACCCTTGAATAAATTGTTTAAATTTTTCAGCATAAGTCCGAACATTTTGAAAATCCCCATAAATTGCTACACGACTTTCCAAGCAAGGTTTCATAACGAGCTCCTAATTTGTTTTTCATGAATTAGACGCCTAGCATTAATAAAGCTTGTAATTCTAACCCTTCAGACCTTTTGCGTGAATTAAAGAATACTCCCCATTTCCAAGTCCAAAACAGAACTCGAAAACCAGCACTTTCAGCGCAATGTCTAAACTATTGAATTAAAACCCTTAGTTTTGAGTGTTTTTGGCTAAAGTCTCAAGGATCGGAGTCAAAAATATAGAAAGAGGCAACAGACAGAAGACAAGAGATAGGAGTAAAACGCTTAACAATTAAGAATCACAGCCCTCATTAATGTCCTAACTGCATTGGCAACTGCTATATTTTTGATTCCGATCAATGAGGCAGAAGTCAATTTCCGACTCAATGCCAGGTAACTCTACTATAATCAAGCCATCTGAAATTGTCAAGTATTTTTTGGGGATTTAGGTTAAGGATGATAAGTTTAAACTCCAACAGAGTTACTCATCCCTTGTTGGAGTCTAAAAACTTGTTATACAGGTAGAGTGTGCAAAAACTAGGCTTGATTTTAAGAAAAACCCAGTTTTTGAACGCTATTTCAAACAGAAGCCTTTTTCTTAAAACACCTAAGTTTAATCTAAATTAGATCAAACTTCACCTCCCCAGATTATGAATTTTCACCATTATCATTATCTTTTTCATTATCTTTTTCATTATCTTTTTCATTATCATTATCTTTTTTGTGGCTATTTTTACCGCCTTTGCGTCCAATAGCAGCCATGTGTTCCCGATCTTGGCTCACTGCTTTACCGCCTTTGCGTCCAGCTTCTCTGGCTTCTTCAGGAGTAAATTCATGAGCGCGTCCTGACTCATGGGCTGCTTTACCGCCTTTGCTGGCAATCTCGCGTTGTTTTTCTTCATCCATGGAAGCAAATCCACGTTTTTCTGTAGCCATGATTTTCTCCTTATCTTTTATTGAGTGGCTAAACACTACTGTATCTCTGTAATTAACGTTTACCTTCTACCAGAAGATAGAGTTAACTTCTTTCACTAATAAACTGAAAGATAGAATAATTTATCAGTCAACTTTTCCCTTCGTCAACCGCCAATAACCCCTAGAAACTGGCTATTCTCACGAATTTTATAAGTTTAGCGATGAATCCCCCATTTAACCTCAATAAAATAGGCGATTCTTTGGCTTCCTCATAGACAGCCCCAAGGAGTGATTAAAGGATTGAGATAGAGCCGAGGGTTTATACTATTAATGGTAGCATTTCTGATTCCATTTATGTCAAATGCTGTACATATTCAATGAATAGGGGATAATCTCAGACTTGAGAATCCTTGATCCCCTAGAAAATATCCCTCCTCAATTGCGATCGCCCTTAATTTAAACCGGGCTAATTTTCTCTCCTTCCCTAATAAACAATGGTATAAAATAAATCTTTCATTTTTTCCTTTCCCACTTGGGCAAATAATTCATCAATAGAACTCGCATCTGCAATTAAATGACCTTTTTCTAACGCTACCCATCTCCCTCGATAATTTTGACGATGCTGAATCACCCAATTGAGATTCAGAGGATTATCAGGATTAGGGGTAAGTTGATGAAACGGCAAATTTGAAGAGGCTAAAATTCGAGCATAGCGTTGAATTTTATCATGATTAGGATAATCTTGACTCGCTTGGGCAGAGAGAGTTTTAGCTTGATTAAAATTCCCTTGACTTAAAGCCCAATCCATCGCTCGAATTAATGCTTCTGGAGTATCAGAATTCATGCTGTTGACTGTTAACGGTTGACTGTTCAAGGTCTATCCTGCTTCTGTCTCCTGCGTTCTGTCTTCTGACTCCTGTAACCAATCTTGCCACAAATCGGGGCGACGCTCACGAGTACGCTGAAGTTGTTGTTGTTTTCGCCATTGCTCAATAGCTCCATGATCTCCTGACAATAAAACATCAGGAACTCGCATTCCTCGGAACTCCGCAGGTCGAGTATAGTGGGGATAATCCAATAACCCATCTTCAAAACTTTCTGCTTTAAGAGATTCTTCTTTTCCCACCGTTCCCGGTAATAATCGCACGACTCCGTTAATCAGCGCCATTGCGGGAATTTCTCCTCCAGTCAGGACAAAATCCCCTAAAGAAACTTCACGGGTGACTAAGGGCATAATGCGTTCATCTATACCTTCATAATGCCCACAAATTAAAACAATCTGATCAAAATTTAACGCTAACTCTCGGAATAACCCTTGGTGCATTTTTTCCCCTTGGGGGGTTAAAAAAATCACTTCCCGACGAGGAAATTGAGGTAAAGATTCAACAGCAGCATAAATCGGTTCCGGTTTTAACACCATCCCCACACCACCCCCATAGGATTCATCGTCCACACGGCGATGCTTATCGCGTGTAAAGTCGCGGGGATTAACTAAATGGACATCTGCAATCTCCCTCGCTAAGGCCTTACCCAGAAGACCTGAGTTCAGTGGAGAGGTAAAAAAATCGGGAAACAGAGTAATAATGTCAAAACGCACAATCGCACAATATTTAGGGGTAGATCACCAGAGCTTCAAAAAATTTTAAGCAAAAACTTGCACAGAAGATGTCATGCTATATGATAGTCGATAAACTTAAATATTTCTTAATTCGTATCAAAATATACTAAAATGGATCAGATTTTTTGGACTGGGCAAAGCCCCCCGAACTGGGTTCCCCGAAATTTTCCGGTGGAATCAAGGACAGGTGTGGTGAAAGCCGAGTCCCTCGGTTGTCCCTGTTAAAAGCCGATTTCCCTTCTCCTCCAATCCCAGGACTCTCTCCCCAGGTCAGCCAACAGAGGAGTCCGAGATTGAGTTGTTTCTGTCTTCACTCGCTGTAGGTCAGAAATAGCCCTATTGGACACCGAAAGAGGACAGGGCGACCGGGTGACTTCACCCAGTACAAATTCATGCAAACAGATCTGTACTGATTGTAGCGAGATCCAATCACCCCTAGCCCTTGGACAACTGTTTATAACAAGCCCTAGGTGGTGGGACACAAGCCCCTAATCTTGAACTTATTCTCATGACTAGGAGATACACTATGCAGCAGTTGACATCTCAAGCCCTTGAACAAATGATTCCCCAACAAACTAAAACCTCGATTCTCATTATTGGTGGAGCAGAAGACAAAGTTCATGGACGTGAGATTCTGCAAACTTTTTTTCACCGGGCTGGCGCTTCCACTGCCAACCTTGCCATCATTCCCTCCGCCTCCCGTGAACCTGCCATTCAAGGAGAGAGATATCAAAAAATCTTTGGGGAAATGGGGGCAAAATCCATTGAAGTCTTTGATATTCGGGAACGCCATCATTGTGAAGATCCCAAATGGCACGCCTACTTGGAAACCTGTACTGGGGTATTCCTGACGGGGGGAGATCAATTGCGACTTTACAGTCTGTTGGCGGATACCCTACTGATGGAAAAAATTCGGATCGCAGCCCGCCAAGGACGACTGGCTTTAGCGGGAACCAGTGCGGGAGCAGCCGTTATGGGCCATCACATGATTGCTGGGGGAGGCAGTGGGGAATCTCCAAACCGTTCCCTGGTGGATATGGCAACGGGCCTAGATATTCTCCCGGAGTTGGTGGTTGATCAACACTTTAATAACCGTAATCGCATGGCAAGACTGGTGAGTGCGATCGCAGCCCATCCCGATAAAATTGGGATTGGGATTGATGAAGATACCTGTGCCTTATTTGAAGCGGAAGGTTTATTGCGGGTCGTGGGAAAAGGAACCGTTACCATTGTAGATACCCAGGAAATGTCTTACACCAATTTGGTGAATGTCGGCGCGACTGATCCCTTAAGTGTATTCAATCTGCGAGTCCATATTTTGTCTTATGGCGATCAATATAACCTGCATTCGCGTCGTCCGAGTTCTGCCCCCAGTGTGTAAACCGCAGATCACCCGATTTTGACCTCGGAGGTTGTCAAGGTTTTCCCCTGAAGTCTCTGGAGACTGGATAGTGCCGACACTTCCAGAAACCTTGCACCCAACAAAACAGATGATCAGATTCACTGCTTACTGTTCCCTGTTAAGCTGTTCCCTGTTCCCTTGATAATGAAAAAACTGTTCATGGTAAACAGTTTACAAGTCACCTTAGCTTGAAATTGAATAAAGCGGACTATCGCCCTGGAACATTCCTGCATCACGGACTCACACGGATATGAAAATTCTTAAAATACAAACCTTAAGAGGCCCTAACTACTGGAGCATCCGACGTCATCAACTGATTGTGATGCGTTTGGATTTAGAAGAATTAACTGAACGCTATAGCAGCGATATTCCAGGCTTCTATAAAGGCTTAACGTCTGTTCTCCCTAGCCTAATTGAACACCACTGTTCACCAGGAGTCCGAGGAGGGTTCCTCAGTCGGGTAGAACGGGGAACGTTAATGGGACATATTATCGAACACGTTGCCCTGGAACTCCAACAGTTAGCCGGAATGCCTGTCGCCTTTGGTCGCACCCGTGAAACATCGACTTCAGGGATTTTTCAGGTGGCGTTTGAGTATGACAACGAACACGCCGGACGTTATGCAGGAAGGGCGGCCGTCCGACTCTGCCAAAGTATTGTGCAGACAGGAACCTATCCCACGGAAGAACTCACCCAAGATCTTGAAGATCTCAAAGAATTAAAAGCTCAAGCCTCCCTTGGCCCTAGCACAGAAACTATTATTAAAGAAGCCGAAGCCCGTGAAATTCCCTGGCAACAACTGAATGCTCGGTTTATGATTCAGTTTGGCTATGGTTGTTATCAAAAACGGATTCAAGCCACTCTGAGCAACCAAACCGGAGTGTTAGCGGTGGAACTAGCCTGTGATAAAGAAGGGACAAAACAAATTCTCCGCGATGCAGGGGTTCCGGTTCCTAGGGGGACAGTAATTCGCTATTTTGATGAACTCCAAGATGCTATTGATGAAGTGGGGGGCTATCCCATTGCCATTAAGCCCCTGGATGGCAATCATGGCCGGGGAATTACCCTAGATATTACTAAATGGGAAACGGCCGCTACAGCCTACGAGGAAGCCAGTAACGCTTCTAAAACCCGCAGTGTGATTTTGGAACGCTTCTATAAAGGTCGAGATCATCGGGTATTAGTGGTTAATGGAAAAATGGTCGCTGTCGCGGAACGGGTGCCCGCCCATATCATCGGGGATGGTCAGTTAACCATTGAACAATTAATCGAAAAAACTAACCGAGATCCCCGTCGGGGAGATGGTCATGATAATGTCCTCACCCGGATAGTGGTGGATAAAACGGTGCTGTCCATGATTGCCGAAAAAGGCTGTACCCTAGAAAGCGTATTGCCCCCAGGAGAAATCTGTTTTCTTCGAGCTACGGCTAATCTGAGTACCGGAGGGAGTGCTATTGACCGCACCGATGAAGTTCACCCGGATAATGTTTGGCTGTTTGCTCGAATTGCTAAAATTATTGGTTTGGATATTGCCGGAATTGATGTGGTGACACCGGATATTTCCCAGCCTCTGCGGGAAGTTGATGGGGTGATTGTGGAAGTTAACGCCGCACCGGGTTTCCGAATGCACGTCGCCCCCAGTGAAGGTTTACCCCGGAATGTGGCGGGGGCGGTGATGGATATGTTATTCCCCCCTGGTCAACCGAGTCGCGTCCCGATTTTAGCGGTGACTGGGACGAATGGGAAAACGACAACTACCCGTTTGTTAGCTCACATCATCAAACAAACGGGGTTAGCGGTGGGTTATACCACTACCGACGGGATTTATATTGGCGATCATTTAGCTGAACCTGGGGATAATACCGGGCCTCAAAGCGCTCAACTGATTCTGCGTGATCCGATGGTAGAAGTCGCTGTGCTTGAATGTGCGCGGGGGGGAATTCTGCGGGCTGGGTTAGGGTTCGATACCTGTGATGTCGGTGTGGTGTTGAATGTTTCGGCCGATCATTTGGGGTTGGGGGATATTGATACCCCGGAACAAATGGCGAAGGTGAAAAGTGTTGTGGCTGAGGTGGTGATGCCCAAAGGCTATGCGGTGTTGAACGCTGATGATCCGTTAGTGGTACAAATGGCCGAACGGGTGAAAGCCCAGATCGCCTATTTTACGATGAATCCTGAGAATGAAATTGTGTTGAAACACACTGAATCTGGGGGGTTAGCGGCGGTTTATGAAAACGGCTATCTGTCGATATTAAAAGGAGATTGGACGTTACGGATTGAACAGGCGGTGAATGTTCCGATCACGATGAATGGTCGCGCTCCGTTTATGATTGCCAATGCTTTAGCGGCTTGTTTAGCCGCCTTTGCCCAAGGGGTGAAAATAGAGCATATTCGGGCGGGTTTGTCAACCTTTATCGCCTCGACTTCCCAAACCCCCGGACGGATGAATTTATTTAATATGGGCGACTATCACGCTCTGATTGATTATGCCCACAACCCGGCAAGTTATGTGGCATTAGGAGCTTTTGTGAAAAATTGGCCAGGGCCTCGGATTGGGGTTATTGGTGGCCCCGGCGATCGCCGAGATGAGGATTTTGTCACCTTGGGTCAACTGGCGGCTGATATTTTTGATCAGATTATTGTCAAGGAGGATGATGATACTCGGGGTCGAGAACGGGGTTCGGCGGCTGAGTTAATTAGCAAAGGGGTTGAGCAAATTTTGGCGGGAGTTCCTGATCCTAGTATTCGCTATGAAACGATTCTCAATGAAACTGAAGCGATTAATACGGCTTTAGATCAAGCTTCTTCGGGATCGTTAGTGGTGATTTTACCTGAAAGTGTGAATCGAGCTATTCAATTAATTGAGTCGCGTAACCCTATCCAGGAGTCTAATAACAACTCTCATCCTCCGAGTCTAAATTCCTCAACAGCGAGCTTAAAACCGTCTCAAGTTTAACTGAAGAAGAGGAGAATGTAGGGGCGGGTTCTGTAATTATCTTCAATTCTGAGCAATAATCTGACTAAACCCGCCCCTTTTTCAATGCGATCGCCTAAGAATAGAGGGCGGGTTTAGGGAGATAATTACTGATTATTAAAGCTCGTCTCGGAACCCGCCCCTACGGTTTAATTGTTGATTATTGCTCAAATGCGATCGCATTTTTTCCACAACAAAATGTAGGGGCGGNTAATCGTCGTTGTCCCGGCAGTATTACCGTTACTGAGATTCAGTTCTAAGGTTTCGTTCGCTTCAATAACGGTATCACCCAGGATTTCGACCGCAATTGTCGCTGTGGTGGCATTGGCAGCAAAATTAATCGTACTGCCCGTGAAGCTGATTCCGTTACCCGTAACGTTGACGTTATTGTAATCTGTGCCGACGCTGGCCGTTCCCCCAAAATTGAAATCAACACTACTGGCTTGTTGAGTATGGCCATCCCGACTAATCGTGAAACTGACAACTTGGCTACCCGTATTCCCTTCTGTGATAGTGGTGGTACTGCCAATCACATTGTAGGTAATATCGTTATCAATAATTTGGGCATTCACCGAGCCGATGGGTTGGGTGGTGGGGTAGTTGGGGGCTGTGCTATTGGTAATCGCGTGGGTAATAGCACTGCTGTGATTATGTTCGGCAACGCCATCATCTATCGCCCGCACGGTAATAGTTTGGGGAATAATCCCATTGACGGGAGTAAAGTTAACGATTTGAGATGAAGCAAAGTTAACGCCATCTAAGCTGATTTCGGCTTGGGCATCGGCAGTTAATGTTACTTCGACATTTCCCAAAGGTGAGGTATTTAATTGTATCTCATAAGTATCGGTTTGTCCGGCTTCTGTCAGGTTAGTGCTGCCTCCCGACTGGGTAATGGTGACTCCGGGGATGTCGTTGTCGGTGTTGATGACATCAATATCGGCGAGTTTGTAGTTGTTGTAGGTGCTATCGGCACTGGTGACGGGGGTACTAACAATTTCGTAGCTGATATCGCCGTCGGCGAATAAATCGTCTACTCCGGTGGCGGTGATAGTTTGGTAAGTATCCCAGTTGCCGGGGGTAAAGGTGACGGTGGTGGGGGCAACTGTCCCTTCGGCGGTGTTGCTGCTGCTGAAACTGAGGTTGACATCTGCTGTGGGTTGACTTAGGAGGCGCAGGTCAAAGCTGGCTTGACCTCCGGCTTCGCTGGTATCCCCGGTTATCGGTTGGACTTGAAATCCGGCACTGTCGTTGTCGATGATGGTGAAACTGTCTGTAATGTCTGGCCCTAGGACTATTCCAGCACTGGGGTTACTAATGGTGAGAGTCGCGGTTTCGTCGATTTCGTCGAGGTGGTCATGAACAATGGTAAAGGTGACTTGTCCACTGCTGCTACCGTTGGGAATGGTAATTTTGTTGGGGACGGGGCCGACGAAATCAGCAAGGCTGGCATCTCCGCTTAAGCTCAGGTCTAGGGTTTGGTCGCCAATAACGGCTGCTGCTGCGGTGGCGGTGACGGTAATACTGGTTGTCCCGGCTTCGCTACCTGTGGTTTGGGATAGGAAGAGGTTGACAGGGGGAATTGCAGGTAGAACATCAACGGTTTTGAAGTTCCAGGTTGTATTGCCACTAATACCACTATAGGGATTTCCGGCTAGGTCTTGAATGGCGGTTGGGGCAATTTCTACATAATATTCTGTACTTAAGGCTAAGTCGGCGGTGGGGTTAAGGATGAGTAGACTGGCGACTTTATCCTTTTTGTTTGTCCCGATGCTGACTTTGGGGGAATTTACATTCAGGGTTTCGACTATTGAATTATCGGATAGTTTCTTGATGACGATATTACCACTGCCAATCTGAATGGCTTCACTGAATTTAATGATTAAGTTATCCCCAACTGCTACGGCTGTGGCATCATCGGTTGGCGTTAAACTAATAACGCTGGGTGGAGTAGTATCGACGGGGAGGACATCGTTATCGCTATTGATAACGGCAATATCGTTGGGGTTAATCCCGTTAAATCGGGTATCGGTACTGGTAGAGGCTCCGGTAACAATATTATAGGTTGTATCTCCATCAACAATAGTGTCATCGACTCCGGTAACAGTAACAGTTTGGGGGATATTCCAGTTGGTAGCATTCAAGGTAACGGAAGCGGGAGCAACAGTACCTTCGGCAGTATTATCACTGCTTAAGGGAATGGTGACATCCCCTGTGGGTTGACCGTTGAGTTGAAGGGTAAAGGTGGCTGTGCCTCCGGCTTCTGTGGTATTCCCACTGATGGGGGAGATGACAACTGTGGGAGTTTCGTTGTCGGTGTTGATGAAGGGAATATCGTTGGGGTCAATGCCGTTAAAGCGGGTATCGGTACTGGTAGAGGCTCCGATAACAATATTATACGCTTTATCCCCATCCAAAAGATTGTCATCGACGGGCAGAACCGTAACGATTTGGGGGATATCCCAGTTAGTGGCATTAAAGGTAAGGGCTGCGGGGGTTACAGTGCCTTCATTGGTGTTATCACTACTGAGGGGAAGGGTGACATCGCCTGTCGGTTGACCGTTGAGATAGATGGCAAATCCTCCAGTACCTCCCGCTTCTGTGGTATTGCTAACAACGGGTACGATAATGAACCCCGGACTGTCGTTGTCGGTATTCGTGACGGCGATATCGTTGGGGTCAATGCCTTGATAATTAGGATCTTGACTGCTGATGGCGGTGGTAACAATATTATAGGGTTTATCGCCATCTAAGAAAATATCATCAATTCCGGTGACGGTGACGGTTTGGGGTTGATTCCAGTTCGTTGAAGTAAAGGTGAGGCTGTTAACAGAAATAGACCCTTCTGCGGCATTATCACTACTTAAATTAAAGCTAACATCAGCCGTAGGTTGACTGCTCAGTTGAACAGTAAAGGTGGCTGTACCTGCGGCTTCTGTGGTATTCCCACTAATAGCAGAAATTGTGACCCCGGCAACATCGTTATCAATATTATCAATCCCAATATCGTTAGGGTCAACGCCGTTATAGTTGGTATCGGTACTGGTGGCGGCTCCGGTGACAATATTATAGTTTTGATTACCGTCGGCAATACTATCATCAACTCCGGTAACAGTAACAGTTTGGGGTTGATTCCAGTTAGTTGAATTAAAGGTAACAGAAGCGGGTAAAACTGTACCTTCGGCAGTGTTATCGCTACTTAAAGGAAGGGTGACGTCGGCGGTGGGTGGGGTTTTGAGTTGGATGGTAAAGGTACTCGTCCCGCCAACTTCTGTGGTATTCCCACTAATAGCCGAAATCGTGAACCCAGCGACGTCGTTATCGAGGTTAGTAACACCAATATCATTGGAGACTAAACCGCTATAGTTAGTATCGGTACTGGTGGCGTCGGCGGTAACAACTTTATAAGCTTTATTGCCATCAATAATATTATCATCAACTCCAGTAACAGTCACCGCTTGAGCAGTATTCCAGTTACTAGGGGTAAAGGTGACGCTGTTGGCTGATAACGTGCCTTCGGCGGTGTTATCGCTAGTTAACCCAATGGTGACATCGGCGCTAGGTTGACTGCTTAACCGGACATTGAAGATGTCCCGACCTCCGGCTTCGGTAGTGGCTAATCCAGTTTTGGGTTTAAGAACAATTCCGGCGGTGTCGTCATTGGTTAGGGTAACATTCAGGGGTGAACCTGTAACAGTAGCTGTGCCTGCATTGCTCAGGGTCAGTTGTAGGGTTTCATCAGCTTCAACTTGGGCATCTCCTAGGATTTCAACGGCGATGGTGGCGGTGGTGGCGTTGGCAGCAAAGTTAATCGTGCTACCTGTAGCACTCACTCCCGTACCCGTGACGTTGGGGTTATTGTAGTCTGTTCCGGCGCTGGCCGTTCCCCCAAAGCTGAAATCAATACTACTAGCCTGTTGGGTTTCGCCTCCGCGAGTAATCGTAAAACTAATAACTTGGTTGCCTGTATTGCCTTCTGTAATGGTGGTAGTGCTACCAACAACATTGTAGGTAATATCGTTATCGGTAATTTGGGCATTCACCGGGCCGATGGGCAGGGTGGTGGGATAGTTGGGCGTGGCACTGGCCGTAATCGCGTGAGTAATACTGCTGGTATGGTTATGTTCGGCAACGGTATCATCAACGGCTTTGACCGTGATGGTTTGGGGGGTCTGACCGTTGACGGGGGTAAAGGTGACGGTTTTTGGGCTGCTGCCAAAGTTTGTACCGTCGGTGCTAACTTCGGTTTGGGCATCGGAGGTAATGGTAACGGTGACATCACCTTGGGGTAGGCTATTTAATTGTATGGTATAAGTATCAGTAGCTCCCCCTTCTGTAACATCGGTACTGCCGCCCGTTTGGGTAATAGTAACTCCGGCACTGTCGTTGTCGGTGTTGATACCAATCAAATCGGCGGGTTTGATGCTGCTGTAGTTGGTGTCGGTGCTAGTAACGGTGCTGCTAACAATTTGGAAGGTTTTATCTCCATCGATAACGGCATCGTCTACCCCAGTAACGGTAACGGTTTGATAAACGTTCCAGTTAGCGGGGGTAAAGGTGATGGGGGTGGCGGGGACGGTTGCCTCTGCGGTGTTGCTGCTGGTGAAACTGAGGGTGACGTCGGCGGTGGGTTGGGTTTTGAGGCGGAGGCTAAAGCTGGCAGTCCCTCCGGCTTCGCTGGTATTTCCGGTAATAGGAAGAACTTCAAATGCAGCGTCGTCGTTGTCGGTAATAGTGATATTGCCTGTGGTCGTTGGCCCTAAGACAATGCCCGCACTGGGGTTACTAATGGTTAGAGTGCCTGTTTCGTTAATTTCATCAAGTTTGTCATCGAGAATGGTGAGCGTGACTTGTCCGGTGGTGTTGCCGTTGGTTATGGTAATTTTATTGGGGATAGTACCCGCAAAATCTGCGGCTGTGGCACTTCCCGTTAACGCTAAATCAACGGTTTGGTCGCCAACAACGGGCAGGGCAGCCGTGGCGGTGACAGTAATACTGGTGGTGGCGGCTTCTGTTCCGGTGGTGGGGGTGATGGACAGGTTAACGGTATCGGGGACAGTTGTGAAATTCCATTCCGTACTCCCACTAATTCCAATAAAGGGATTTGCGGCTAATGTGCCTGCCGCGCCTAAATCGGCAATGGTGCCGGGGGCAATTTCTACATAATATTCTGTGCCCGGAGCTAAATTGGTAATGGGGTTAATGGTGAGTTGATTGCCATTGACTGTAAGATTGGGTGAACTAACATCTAGGGTTTCAACAATCGAACCATCTGATACTTTTTTAATCGTGATATTGCCCGTACTGTTTTTTTGAATGGGTTCATTGAAGGTGACAATTAAATTATCTCCTACGGCAACTCCGGTGGCATTATCCGTTGGTGATAAACTGGTCAGGACTGGAGGAGTACGATCAACAGTTTTGAAATTCCAGGCACTATTTCCACTCAGGCCCGCAAAGGCATTTCCGCTCCAATCTTTAAAGGCTGTATTATCAATTTCAACGTAATATTCTGTTTCCGATGCAAAATCGTTTGTGGGGTTGATCAGAATTTGGGTGTTTAAATTACCAAGCCAAGTGATATTGGGTGATGTCACCGGGATCGTTTCAAAAACAGAATTATCCGAGACTTTTTTGATAACAATATTACCAGTGCCTTTGAGAATGGATTCGCTGAATGCGACAGTCAAGTTGCCATTCAACACGGTTTGGCTGATGCTGTTATCGGCAGGTCTTTGACCAACAATCGTAGGTGCAATATTATCAAGCGTTATAAACGACCAATCTCCAGGCTTGATACCCGCAAAGGGTGCTGCTATGGCTTTAGATAGAACTGCGTTTGGAGCAATTTCAACGCTGTATCGTGTTTGTTCTGCTAAATTATTAGTGGGATTAATAACAAGTTCGTTATTAAGAATCGTAATATTAGGTGAATTGACATCTAGGGTTTCAAAAATATGCCCGGCACTGTCTTTAATAACAATATTGCCAGCGCCTTTGAGAATGTTTTGGTTAAAATCGACAATTAAGTCATTAGCAACGGAAACTTGTTGCTGATTATTAGTAGGGAGTAAAGCGTTGATCAGGAGGGGAAGTGGAGGTGTGGTGTTCTCAAAGTATCGGATATACGCCCCTCCTCCGGTACCACCACTACTCATCCCAAAGAAAGCATCGTCATCCCCATCCCCATCAATATCCGCCCAAGCGAGGGAGGTATTACCTGGGAAACTTAGATTAGAGAAGGGGTTTAAATTAATATTGTCTAGCCCGAAACTCCCGTTGTTGTTTGGGTGGTATGAGAAGTAAGTCGAGCTTCCAAATCCTGACGGAACAAAAAAATCCAAGTCCCCATCCTGGTCTAAGTCCGTAAAAGCGGGAATGGGAGAGGTAATTCCCGACAAGATGTTACCTCCCGTCAGGGTGTTATTCTGGAAGGGGCTACCATTATTATTTGGTTGCTTAGTGAAACTCCCGTTGGTGTTCTGCCAGTATTCCCAATTATATATACCCGTCTGGACGAAGTTTGGAATAAAAGCATCCAAGTCCCCATCTTTGTCAGCATCGAAAAAACTCACAGAAGCCGCATTACCGGTTGTTTGCACAGCATTGAAGGGATTGGCAGCACCGGTTTGCTGAGTGAAACTGCCCCCCCCATTATTCTGCCAGTATTGAACGATTCCAATGCTTCCATTCGAACCCCCAAAAAAAGCATCCACGTCCCCATCCTTGTCAATATCCGCAAAACTGGGACGGGCCTTGATTCCCACATCTACGCCAAAGAAGGGATCGTTAATACTACCGTTTTGAGGAGTGAAACTGCCGCCGTTGTTCTTCCAGTATCGGATTATTCCCTCCTGATTACCAAAAAAAGCATCCAAGTCCCCATCCCCGTCAATATCCGTAAAACTGGGGGTAAAGGTTCCTCGAACGTCTGTTACAGCATCTAAGGGATTTTGAGCACCTGTTTTTTCCTGAAAAGTAGCCATATTGATCAATCCTTTATTACTCGTGATGGTTATTTGGGGACTGGGAACTTGGGTGTTTGGTCTGAGCCCATAGGGAGTATATCTTAGGCCATAGGGAATAGGCAATAGGGAATAGGCAATAGGCGATAGGCTACAAAATTGGCTACAAAATTGGCTTTAAGGAGTTGACAAAATTATTTTTTTATGATAAAGATTTGGCAAAAAGTAAGGTTATAGCGATCGCTGCTCAGAAGAAAGGGCGGGTTTAGGGAGATAATTACTGCTCATTAAAGCTCGTCTCGGAACCCGCCCCTACGATTTAATTGTTGATTATTACTCAAATGCGATCGCATTTTTTCAACAACAAAATGTAAGGGCGGGTTCTGTAATTATCTTCAATTCTGATCAATAATCTGACTAAACCCGCCTCTCTCTCTCTTCAATGCGATCGCTGCTCAGAAGAAAGGGCGGGTTTAGAGAGATAATTACTGCTCATTAAAGCTCGTCTCGGAACCCGCCCCTACGGTTTAATTGTTGATTATTGCTCAAATGTGATCGCATTTTTTCCACAACAAAATGTAGGGGCGGGTTCTGTAATTATCTTCAATTGTGATCAATAATCTAACTAAACCCGCCCCTATAAAATGCGATCGCTGCTCAGAAGAAAGGGCGGGTTTAGGGAGATAATTACTAATAATTAAAGATTGTCTCGGAACCCGCCCCTACGGTTTAATTGTTGATTATTGCTCAAATGCGATGCCGCAAGGCGGCGGCTACGCCATCGCATTTTTTCCACAACAAAATGTAGAGGCGGGTTCTGTAATTGTCTTCAATTGTGATCAATAATCTGACTAAACCCGCCCCTCAGATGATGCGATCGCTGCTCAGAAGAAAGGGCGGGTTTAGGGAGATAATTACTGATTATTAAAGATTGTCTCGGAACCCGCCCCTACGGTTTAATTGTTGATTATTGCTCAAATGCGATCGCATTTTTTCAACAACAAAATGTAGGGGCGGGTTCTGTAATTATCTTCAATTCTGATCAATAATCTGACTAAACCCGCCCCTGTTTTCAAAATCGGGATAAATCTAATAGAGATAACGAAGTTAGGGGTTTTAAACCCAACGATGCGATAATAGAATCTTAACACCTGCTATTAATTCCCAGAAAATCCTTCCGAACTATTTCCAACAACAATTAAATAAAGCTGGTGACAAGATTTGAACTTGCGACCGGCTGATTACAAATCAGCTGCTCTACCACTGAGCTACACCAGCAACGTTTCTGATTATAGCAAAAGTTATTAATTTTGATCAACACCTTTAAAATTTTTTCAGGTTATAGCGTTTCGAGATAACTCAACAGATCGGCCATTTCCTTGGTACTGGGTTGGAATTTAGGCATGGGGGGGGTATTGCCACTAATAACTTGCTGAATGATGCCCACTTCGGATTTGCGTAGGGAAACATCGCGGAGACTTGGCCCCACTTGGCTCCTAGTGTGCCAAGCATGACAGCCAGCACAGTTATAGATAAAAATTTCCTGCCCTCGGCCAGAATCACCTTGAAGGGAGAGAACGCTTTCCACATAGGGATCAGAAACCTGTAGCTTGGGAAGGACAACAATCCAACCCAGGAGAAAAACCATCAACGCTAGGGTGACGAAAGCGGTGCGTTTAATCAGGACTTCAATTTCTGTAATCGCAAGCTGGTTATCCAAAGTGTTTCTAATAATTTGAGAATTATCTACAAGAATCTTTACACTCTAACTAGCTTATAGCCTTGCCGGGTCAAGAGCAAGAGTTCTCAACAGTGAACTGTTAACGGTTAGCGGTATCATAGAGTGTCAATGCTCAAGTTAACACTGAAGGAGTTATCTAGTGGTAGAACCATTACTGTCAGGAATCGTTTTGGGTTTAATCGTCATCACGCTATTAGGGTTATTTTTTGCGGCGTATCAACAATATCGTCGCGGGAACCAGCTTAATATTGACTAAATATCCCAACTTCCACTCACCCTTAGTTGACCCTTCGGGGGTTAACGGGGGTGAAATTATTCTATAAACCTTATGAGTCAGTTAGGAATAAATCTCGTATCAGCAGGAACAATATTCCTGATTATGGTGATTGTGATCCTCCTGATTCTTTATTTTCGAGGAGTTTTTCGAGAGAAACATCACTATCAGGTCAGAAATCTCCCGCCACCCACCGCCGATAATTTTGCGTTTACGATCGCCTGTTTATCCGATTCCTACATCACCGCCGGACAAGTAACGGGGTTTTGGGTAGAAGCGGATCAGATTTATGCCGCGCGACTGGCGGCAATTCGCCAGGCCGAGACGGTCATTCAGTTTGAAACCTATATGATGACGCCTGGACATCGGGCGGATGAATTTGCCGCCGCACTGGCCGAACGTGCTCAAGCGGGGGTGAGAGTCCAACTCTTAGCGGATAATTATGGCAGTCAATCGATGTCTTCTGACTATTGGCAACGCTTAGAAGCCGCCGGGGTAGAAGTCGAATTATTTAATGAATTAAGTTGGAAAGATTTAACTCACCATCTCAAACGCAATCATCGCAAGTTATTGTTAATTGATCAACATTTGGTGATGATTGGGGGCGCAGGAATTTCTGATGAATGGGATGGTGAATCAGAGGATTGTTCCTGTCCTTGGTTTGATTATGAAATCGCTTTTGAAGGCCCCCTAGTGGCGCGTTTAAGGGGGATTTTTCTACAACATTGGATGGATGGCGGAGGCATTGCAGATTTGGCTTTAGATCCTCTGGTATTGCCCCCTGAACATGAACCCCAGGTAATTATTACCCCAGGAGAAGATCCGAGTTATCGAGATTCGGAAATTAGATCACTGTATCAATCTTTGATTCAGAGTTCTCAATATCGACTTTGGATTGCGAGTCCCTATTTTTTACCAGATCCAAGTTCCCGTCGAATTTTATTTGAGGCAAAGCGTAGAGGGGTAGATGTGCGGATTTTAACGATGGGAAAAACCTGTGATAAACCGTTTGTTCATTATACTTCGCGTGAATTATATGGTGATTTATTGCAGGGGGGAATTGAGATTTATGAATATCAAAAAACGATGATGCACGCGAAAGCGTGGTTAGTCGATGATCATTGGGTAAGTTTAGGTAGTGCTAATTTTGATCCGCGTAGTTTGTTCAAAAATGATGAGTTGAATATTTCGACTTCTGAAGTGGCGGTCATTCCCCAAATTGAAGCGTTTTTTAATCAGGGTTTTGCCAATAGTTATTTTGTGAATCGCAAAGATTGGCAACGTCGGTCTAAGGTAGAACGGTTAATCGGACAATTTTGTTTATTATTTTTCTGGCAATTGTAGCAGTATAGCAGGGAACAGGGAACAGGGAACAGGGAACAGGGAATGAGTTTGCTGGATGTAGAAGTGTTCTAAGTTTAATGCGTAGCACTATAACCTAAAACAACAGTACCCAAACTCTATTTCCTTAGTGATTTCCTCTCCTGTGTTGGATGATGTAGAGTTGCACTAAGGCTTAACGCTTAGTTGCATTGCTCCCTTAACCATGATTGGGGGAAGTATAAGGATTAATGATGGGTACTGTTGTTCGTATTCGACTTCGACTTCGACAAGACAGATTGTATTGACGTTAAACAGCGTAACCGACCTCCTAGTCAAACTGAGGAACTTCCTCGTGTATAATCCGTTAAATTTGGAGTTGTAGACTTGTTAACAACGAAGTTACATTGCTCCCAATTAGTTAATTTGAGGAAATATCAGCAACCAAAGGAAGAGGTGCTGCGGAAGATGACAGACGTTAGATGAAACAGTATTTTAACCTCCTAATTTCACTCAACCTCGATGCTCAATAAAACGTGTTTAAGACCTCCTATTAAATCGAGATAGTACCACTTGAACATCGTTTACTTATCTGTCAAAGAAGCTGTTTGTTTGCTTCTGTTTATACAATAATCATTCCTCTGGTGAATTGCAAGTGAAATCTATTAAAGTTAATCATTTGATCAATGAACACTCTCGCAATTGTAAACTTAAGTAACAGAAGCCGACGGAGTGGATCAGCACCTAATCCCGACCCAGAAGGGATAACAACCGCTAAAACCGTTAACATCGTTGCTGAAAATAGGCTCCAAAAAAAGGACGATCTGGGAATGGAAACTACTTCCGCAGCAGTTGTTTAATCGTACTCAAGAGTTCTTCGGGATGGAAAGGTTTCGAGATATAAGCATCGGCTCCTTGTTTAATTCCCCAGTAGCGATCAAATTCTTCACTTTTACTAGAACACATGACCACGGGAACATTCTGGGTTTTGGGGTTCTTTTTAATATGGCGACAGAGTTCATAGCCATTCATGTTAGGCATAACAATATCTAACACCACCAAATCCAGTTGCTTGATCTGTTCAATTTGTTTTAAGGCTTCTACCCCATCTCCGACTGAGATCACATCCACACCACTTTTACTCAACATTCCAGCAATCATCTCTCGGAGGGAGATGCTATCATCGACAATCATAACTGTAGTCATATCGTTTATATTTTTAGTTATTGAAATTAAGTTAAACTAAGACTGCGTAGGCTGCCCCAAGGTTAGCGACAGGTTATCGAAAATTTACCCATTTTCAAGAGTGTATTTGCATTTTTTTGATAATTTGTGAGTTTGATAGTACCCATACGTCCATTTTATAGGTTCCCGTCGCCTAACCAAATAGGCATTCGGGCTGCTAGTCAAGATTCAGCTAACCTACTATGGGAGTTATTCTTATTCTAGCGGGTTGTTGTGCTTAAAACATCCATCCTTTAAGAGTTTAGTTCTTGAGATCGGTTATATTGGTTTGGCAATCGGCTACAAAACCATCACAGAGGTATTGTGATTGAAATCATGGAGAATCGCTTAACTGCAATTGACACTCCCCCGTCAAGCTTACGCTGTGACGGGGGATTCTTGTTTCACAGAAGAACGCTTTTCAGTGCAAGCACTAACGAGTCTTATATCTTCTCCACAAGCTTGAATTTCTGTGTGTCCCACAGTATTTGTTGACAGGATTCTTATCCCTTCTTCCCTAATATTGTGTGCTGCATTTTCATCTCGATCATGGTGAGTTTGACAGTTCGGACAAACCCATTCTCGAACACTTAAGTTTAATGAATTATTCTTGAATTGGCAGCAATGACAAAGCTTTGTACTTGGGAAAAATCTGTCAACTTCGATTAATTTTCCGCCTTCTCTTTCCAGTTTGTAGCCCAGGAAATTAATCAGCATCCCAAAACCAGCGTCTAATACAGATTTTGCTAATTTGGTACGAGCTAACCCTTTAATACAAAGGTTTTCCACTACAATGACTTGGTTCTCGTCAACTAACTTTCGAGAGAGTTTATGCAGAAAATCTTGTCTAGTATTCGCTATTTTTTCATGAACTTTAGCAACTCTTTTAACTTGTTCTTTACGGTTATTAGACCCTTTTGTCTTTCGAGACAATGCTTGTTGTCTTCTTTTTAATCGTTTAGCATATTTTCGAGTAGGTTTAATTGGGTCAACCTTGCTATAGGCTTCACCGTCAAATACAGTCACTAAACTCGTTAACCCTAAGTCAATCCCTGAGATTTTCCCGGTTTTATTCGGGATTAAATTATCAGCTTCAAACAAAATAGCGGCAAAATATTTATCTGTACTGGTCTTAGACACGGTGACAGATTTAATTTTGCCGCTAATTGTTTTTGGAATCCTGGCTTTGACAATCCCTAACTTAGGAAGTTTTACACCATTTCCTCGGATTGAACAACTTTCGGGATAACGAATGGATTGCTTTTTGTGTTTGCTTTTGAATTTAGGAAACCTAGTTCTTTTTTGAAAAAAGTTTTTGAACGCAGTTTCCAAATTCTTTAGGGATTGCTGTAATGTAGCAGCAGTCGCTTCTTTTAGAAACAGATAATCCGGTTGCTTTTTGAGTTGGGTCAAATCCTTAGCCATATCGCAATAATTCAACCCTTTCCCTGTTTCTCCGTACTGAGTGTTAGTTTTCTCTAGGTAGTAATTCCAAACAAATCTACAACAACCAAAGCTTTTCGCCAAGACTGTTTGCTGTTCTTTGTTTGGATACAACCTTACTTTGAGAACGTCTAACATTTCTGCTCACATATCAACTTGTCTGGTATTATAGCGTTTAGTGTTAGAGAGTGTCAACTATGTATCACAAAGGTTTTAGATCGGTTTACAGGCTTAACGCTCATGTTGTACTGGTCGTCAAATACCGAAGGAAAGCAATTAGTAGAGAAATCTTAACAAGGTTGCATGAAATATTTGTTGATACCCTTAAAAAATGGGATTGTACATTATTGGAGTTTAACGGAGAATCCGATCATGTTCACTTACTGATCGACTACAAGCCCGATCAACCCCTATCAACATTAATTGGTAATCTTAAAACTGTTAGTAGCAGACTAATTCGCAAGGAATTTCCTGGTTTGGCATCTAAATATTTTTATAACAAACCTTATTTCTGGACGGGTTCTTACTTTGTTGCAAGTTGCGGTGGAGTCACGATTGAACAGCTAAAAAAATACGTTGAGCAACAAACAACCCCAGAAAATTAATGGGATTGACGGGAATTTTCTCGGTTTTGACAACATAAATAAATTCGGCATAAAAACAACGATTACGAGGTAAAATCCGAATCTCTTTGATGTCTTTCCATTCTAGGTTTGATGGCTTATGAAGATAAATCTCTCCCAGTCCAAACCATGCTTTTACCTGTTGCCCTAGTGGAATTCTGATTCCCTCTGGGGTTAACTTTAGCCACCTGACGGGATAGGAAACCGTAAAAAAACCCTGCTTTCTATATTTAGGAGGACGGGGTTTTTCTGTTAATTTCCCACTTTTCCAAAGTTTAAGGAGTTCCTTGTAAGAACTCATGGCTGACGCTACACTATTGCAGGTTTGTTGGGCTGATGAAACATACATGGCTTTGAAATGTCGATTATAACTTCCAGACATCTCAGAACAAATAGCAGCCCGTTTAACAAATGTTCCGGTCTTAAACAGCATTTGTCTTGCGTAGTAAAGGGCGCAATTATATACCTTGTTCGATTCAGAGCATAGATACTCTATAACGGCCCTAGTATTAGGGGTGGTATGAATTAAGTTTTGCTGACATCCATACATGGTTTGTCGCTTTCTGTATACTGATCAACATTGTAGAGCATCAATTAAAAATTGACCCTGAGAAAGAAAAGTTTTGAGTATCAACACTACAATCACTCTGTCATCTATTTATCGAGTTGCCTAGTTTATGGAGTAAAAGTTATTTTTTGAGTACCGTAGGAAATGTTAGTGCTGAAACAATACAGAAATATATTGAAGATCCTAGCGGTTAAAACCACTTGAGTCGCTTTTCCACCTCGCTCTGAAGAGGCGAGGCTACCAAGCATTCCATACTTCTCTTGTGTAACAATAGTGAATTGTCGATTTTTTTCGTTTGGAGTTTTGGAGAATGGCGCGTTTAGCTTTATTGAGTGTATCTGACAAACGAGGACTGATTGAGTTTGCCAAAAGCCTAGTTGAAGAATTGGGTTTCGATTTAATCAGTAGTGGGGGCACAGCAACGGCCTTAAAAGCAGCAGGACTTCCGGTTACAAAAGTCTCCGATTATACCGGATTTCCTGAAATTTTAGGAGGACGAGTCAAAACCCTCCATCCTCGGATTCATGGGGGGATTTTAGCGCGGCGAGATCTGCCACAAGATGTCAGCGAATTAGAAACCCATCAGATTCGGCCAATTGATTTAGTGGTAGTGAATCTTTATCCCTTTGAACAAACCATTGCTAAACCGGATGTAACCTTAACAGATGCCATCGAAAATATTGATATTGGTGGCCCGACGTTATTACGCGCATCGGCTAAAAATTATGCCCATTTAACCGTATTATGTAACCCCGAACAATATGGAAGTTATTTAGAAGAATTTCGTCACAAAAAGGGAGAAATTGCTTTTGAATTTCGACAACATTGTGCTTTAAAAGCCTTTCAACATACGGGAGCTTATGATCGGGCGATCGCAGCTTATTTAGAACAACAAGAACTCAGCGAAGCATCCCCTTTACCCCAAAGTTTTGTCTTAGCAGGAACCCAAATTCAAGCCTTACGATATGGCGAAAATCCCCATCAAGCAGCGGCTTGGTATCAAACCGGAACTCAACCCACAGGTTGGGCATCGGGTCAAATTTTGCAAGGCAAACCCTTAAGTTATAATAACTTAGTGGATTTAGAAGCAGCTAGACGAATTATCTGTGAGTTTCCTGATCAACCTGCTGCTGCAATTTTAAAACATACGAATCCCTGTGGTGTTGCGGTTGCGAATAGCTTAGTTACCGCTTATGAAAAAGCCTTTAATGCTGATTCAACTTCTGCTTTTGGGGGAATTGTAGCGTTAAATCGTGCCCTTGATTCAGAGACAGCCAAGGCATTAAGCAAAACCTTTTTAGAGTGTATTGTTGCCCCCAGTTGTGAGCCAGAAGCCGCACAAATTCTCAAGAAAAAATCTAATCTCCGGGTGTTAATCTTACCGGATTTAACTCAAGGGCCAAAAGAAACTATTAAAGGAATTGCTGGCGGTTTCTTAGTGCAAACGGCGGATGATATTGTGGAACAGTCTACGGACTGGAAAGTGGTGACAGAAAAGCAACCGACTCCTGAAGAATTAGAGGAATTAATGTTTGCTTGGAAAGTTGTTAAACACGTTAAATCTAATGCCATTGTAGTGACGAAAAATCAGACGACCTTGGGCGTTGGGGCGGGACAAATGAACCGGGTTGGCTCTGTTGAAATAGCCCTCAAACAAGCTGGAGAAAACGCTCAAGGAGGGGTTTTAGGGAGTGATGCCTTTTTCCCCTTTGATGATTCAGTTCGCACGGCGGCGGCGGCGGGAATTTCTGCTATTGTACAACCGGGAGGTAGTATGCGAGATCAAGATTCAATTAAGGCTGCCAATGAATTAGGATTAGTGATGATTTTCACTGGAATTCGTCATTTTCTACATTAATTAAAATCTAAATCAATATTCCGATAGATTAAAATTTGTCGGAATATTGTGAAGCATAAATTCAACATTCAATTAGAATTACAAAGATGAAAAAGAACCCATTAAATTCAACCCTGGTAACAACAATAATTTGGGGAATCCTGCTTGTATTCCCATCGAGGGTACAAGCTCAAAATGATTTACCCAATGCTGACGACTTGCGAAGCGAACCGAATGAAGCCGAACAACAACGTTTAGATCAGCAAAAAAATCGACAAGCAATTGTTCGTCAGGGGATTCAACTGTATCAAGCTCGAAATTATGCCGCCTCTGAAGCAATTTTTCGTCAATTAGTCGAAAATCAACCTAAAGAAGCTAAATATCATTTTTATTTAGGAAACACTTTATTTTATCAACAAAAAATCGATGAAGCCACTCAAGAATATCAAGAAGCAATTCGTTTAAATTCTCAATATGCACTGGCTTATAATGCTTTGGGATTTTTACACGCCAGTCAAGGACAATGGGATGAAGCGATCGCCCAATATCAAAAAGCCTTAGAAATTAATTCTGACTATGCGGAAGCCTTAAAAAATTTAGGTGAAGCCTTGTGGAAAAAAGGTAATACTACTGAAGCAACTAATGTGTGGAAAAAAGCCTTAGAATTATATACAAAACAGGGAAATAATAAAGCCGTCCAACAACTTGAACGAGTGTTAAATCAAACCTCACAATAATATTAATTACCGGGGCGGGTTCCGTCACAATTTATAATTCCTACAGATCATCTTTATAAACCCGCCCTATTACTACAACAAATGTTAAATCAAACCGCACAATAATATTAATTGTAGGGGCGGGTTCCGTCACAATTTATGATTTCTACAGATCACCTTTATAAACCCGCCCTATTACATTTTTTAGGTCATCTGATAAAAATGAATAATCAGGATGAGTATAGAGTTTTTGATAAAAATTTCTGAGTTCAGAATAGCCTGACTCAGCATTTTTTAAAGTTTGTTGATCAGAATGTAAACGAAAACTCGATAATTTTTGATTAACAAATCCAATTTTATAATGACCCATGATTCTTAACCAGAGATCTAAATCTAACAACTGTTTAAATTCTGAGTCAAACCCCCCCAGTTGTTCAACCGCTTCTTTTTTTATCAAAATGGTACTGGGTTCTCCAATTTTATTAAGTGGACTCTGAAGCAACTGAGGATCAGCTAATAAATCTTTTCCGGTTTGAATAGGTTTTAAGTCAGACCAAGCTTGATGTAAATCTTGATAACCATAATAAGCTCTAAGCAAGATTTTATTTGCGATCGCTTCTGGAGATAGAATAATATTTCTAGGTGAAAAAACTAGACCTATTTCTGCATCTGTTTCCGCTAAATTTACGAATTCTTCAAGACAATTGGGTTCTAATAAATCATCTTGGAACAAAAATTTAATATATTTCCCGTGAGCTTGAGAGACACAATAATTCCAATTTTTGGCTAACCCATATTGTTCATGCTGAAATAGGGATACTTTCAAAGAACAATTTTTCTGAAAAGATTGAATAATTTCTAAAGTTTTATCCGTTGAACTATCATCAGAGATAATAATTTCTAAATGCGGATAGGTTTGATCAACGACACTTGATAACGCCTCTTTTAGATATTTTTCCCCATTATAAGTGGGAATACAAATACTCACGAGGGGAAGTTCAGAAGCAGAACCTTTAAATTGAGGTGCAATTTTAGGAGAATCTGAAACTGGAGAACCACTTAAATAAGCTTCTTGTAAAATTTGACCATAACTTTCTACCATTTGTTCAAAGTTATTAAATCGTTCTAAAACCTTTGAGGAATTT
Source organism: Planktothrix serta PCC 8927 (assembly GCF_900010725.2). Taxonomy (NCBI): domain Bacteria; kingdom Bacillati; phylum Cyanobacteriota; class Cyanophyceae; order Oscillatoriales; family Microcoleaceae; genus Planktothrix; species Planktothrix serta. The sequence continues at coordinate 110,793 of NZ_LR734855.1, forward strand.
TGAGCTAGGTGCGATCGCAATTTTTCATCCGTTAATAACTGAGTGATAACCTTTGCTAAAGCGTCAATATTACCCGCAGGATAAAATAGCCCATTCACCCCCTGTTTAACTTGTTCTTTGACTCCAAAAACAGGTGTAGCAATAATCGGTAAACCATAAGCCATTGCTTCTAAAATCACACGGGGAAAACTTTCAATTCGAGAAGTTAAAATAAAGATATCCGCAGCTTGATAGTAACGAGCTATATCACGAGTTTCAGGAAGAATATTAATTTTTTCTTGTAAAACTATCGGTAAACTCCGTACTAAAGTTTTCAATTCTTGACTATAGGAACTAGGGCGATCGCCAACAATCAAAATTTTAACCTTTTTTTGCCATTCTGGAGGTAATTTTGCCAAAGCTAAGGGTAAATCTTTTTGTCCTTTCCGAGATCCCACAGTTCCCAATAGCAATAAAACAATTTCATCTTTTTTTATCTTTAAAGATTCTCTAGCTTTTTCCCTCGTCCAAGTTGCATTACTCATTGGGGATGAACTGCGATTAATCCCATTATAAATCACGGTAAAATTATGACTATGATTCAGATCTAAATAATTTTTTTGAGTTTCGGAAGAAACAAAAACAACACGATAAGGAAACCGAAAACACTCTAAAGCATGACGAGTAATTTCTTCTTCTAAGCCTTGTAAATAAGTTTCAATGGGTTCACTTTCATGAATATTCCAAATACAAGGAATCCCCAATCGTTGAGCGCAGTCTACTAGGAAAAAGTTAGGTAATGTATTAATATAAAAAACATCTATCTTGAGTTTCGATAACTGCTGACTTAATTTTTGCATCACCAGATGATAGGTAGCCGGATCATAATTTTTAGCTAAGGGATGGGGTTTGCAAATAATTACCTGTATTCCTTGTTTTTGATATTCTGTTTGTAATGGCCCTTCTTGAAACGAAAAAACAATCGGTTCAATCATTCCTGCTTTTGCTAACTTGACTGCAATTTCATATTGATGTAAAGGCGCGCCCGTTAAATCTAATAAATGACTCGCAATTAATACCCGCAATCGTTTTTTCATTGACCCTAAGAAAAACCGCCGAGGCTGAATTCTAAAATTCTCATCCGCTAAGGATAAATGAGGACTATAATAAGGATCAACTTTATTTCCGTATAAGTGTCGAAATGCAGCCACTTCTTGCGGGGAATCATCATACCCTCTGGTAGCACCTTCATGATGAATTAATTCTGCTGTCGGACAATAAACACTTCTCCATCCTTTCTCGCTGAGTCGATAGCAATAATCAACATCATTGTAAGCCACAGCAAACTGTTCGGAATCAAATCCTCCTAAGTCTAAAAATAAATTCCGAGGTGTCAATAAACAATCGGCACTAACGGCCGAATAATTGCGAACAACTTGAATATAACTTAAGTAACCATTGGCTTTACTGGGTCTTAATTTAAACCCATGACCTGCTAATCCTTGATGGAGTCCATGAACGACTCCAGCGTGTTGAATTTTTTCATTAGGAAATATTAATTTTGCTCCAACAGCACCGACTCCTTTGATTTGAGCATAACCCATCATTTGACTCAACCAATGGGGAGAAATTACCTCGGTATCATTATTAAGAAATAGTAAATAATCACTCTGAATCTGTTGAACGGCTTGATTATGAATTGCAGCAAAGTTAAAGGTTTTATCAGGCGTTTCAATCTTTAACACTTGCTGGGGAAGTTGTTCTAAATAAGCAAGGGTATCAGGATCATCACTGCCATTATCAATAATTACAATTTGATAATTTTGATAGGTTGTTTTCTTCAAGGAAGATAAACAAGCTTCTAATAACTGTTTTTGATTTTTAGTCGGAATTAAAATCGTAACAGATGGCCCTTGATCGGTAAATTGATGTTCAAAAACTCCGACTTGTTTATGAATTGCCCAGTTAGGTTGTTGAATAGTTCCTGCAATTCCCCGACGTTGAAAAGCTTCTTGTAACGCTTGAATAGAAGCTTTAAAACTATTGGGTTTAGCCATCGCTGAAGTTGCTGTTGAACCCGGAATTGCTCGCCAATGATACAGAATTAAAGGTAAATGAGCAATCTGATTACAAATTTCCGTTGCTCTTAAGGCAAAATCATAATCCTGGGCCCCTTCAAATCCAATTCTAAATCCCCCTAATTGTTCAAATATTTCTCGTTTCACTCCCCATAAATGACCGATATACATATAAGATAAAAGCAATTCTGGCGACCAATCTGGTTTAAATTGAGGAGCAAAATGATTACCTTGACTATCAATTTTGTCATCATCGGAATAAATAAACTCTGTTTCTGGATGTTCCCCTAAATATAAGGCGATTTCTGCTAAAGCATCGGGGGTGAGTTGATCATCATGATCTAAAAAGAGTAAAAATTCTCCGGTTGCTAGACTTGCGGCGCTATTACTCGCTTGACTAATATTGCCATTTTCTGGGCGAAATATAACACGAATACGCGCATCTTGTTTTTGCCATTGGTTTAATTGTTCTTGTATTTCTGTATCGCTACTCCCATCATCTGCAATACAAAGTTCCCAATTGACGTAAATTTGTTGAGTAACACTGGCGATCGCTTTTTCTAAATATTCTACTAAAGGATTATATACTGGTATAATCACAGATAGTTTGGGAAGTTTAGAAACATTCTCTTTTAAACGAGAATACAAGAAACTTTGAGCTTTTTCGTTCCACTGATTAACATTTAACCAGGCTTGATAGGGTTGTAAACCTTGGGAACTGACAAAATTAGAGGGTTTAACTGGAATAATTTCCGATGGAATGGGTTGAGTTTTATTAAGCTTTAATTCAGTATTTAAACGCTCAATTTCTCGTTCTAAATTTCTAATTTTTAGCCAATCTTGACAGATCCAAGCTTGAGGAGAATCTGAGGGTTGCCACTGTGACCAGGATAACTCAGGTTCGGCATTTAAAGGGTAAGATTGAGCTTCTAAGGCTAAATATAAATCTAAGGCTTTGGGAAAATATTGTTTAATAATTTCCGTTCTGTAACTAGGAAATGCTTCAGGGTTTAATAAATTGGGTTGGATAATTTTATCAGAGTTGGGGGAAGATAAATTTAGCTTGAATTTTTGATTGATTTTTAAAATACAATCCAAGTCATTTTTAATTATTTTATTGATATTAACTAAGATACAATTAGAATAATTTGTACGATAAAATTCTAATATCTTTTGATTATATAGAATCCATGAATCAATGGCAATTTTGGGATTTTGTTGAATTAAATCATCTGTTCCTCGACGATACAAAGAATCAACAACTTCCCAAGGGGAACGATAGACAAAAATAAACTTAGCTTGGGGTATTAAGGTTTGCCAAAAGTTCAAGAATAATGTCGTGCGTGGATCTTTCCATCCCCAGAGATTTCTTTGAGATTTTCGGGTGATTAAGGTTTTAGCGGCTGTTACATATTCAGGTAAGATTTGTTTATGGGGTTGAATCATCCATCCGTCAATATCTAAATTTTGCGATCGCAATACGGTTTGATGAAACTGGACGAACTCAACATCCTCAAAATGGCCCCTAATATTACCCCTATTAGCTCCAATTAATTGATCCCCTAAATAGACACCAGCCTCTTGCAAAATAGTAGCAATTAAGGACGTTCCTGAACGGTGCATTCCCGTAATTACTAATACGGTTGTATGGGGAGTCGTGACAATTCCTGGTGATGGCATCAATAACTCCGTACTAGGGGGAGAAGTTGAGACTGGGGAAGAACTAGAGATAGGAATTTGGGGTTCTAAGGAACGCAAAATATCGGATTCTCGCATAGATAGTCAGTGTTAATAATTTTACTGCTGTTAGAGTAAAACTTAAATTAATCTTAAGTTTTAGGTTAAATCATCCAGCTTAGATTGAGTCTGATCTTTGATTCTATCTTTAATGAAATGTATAGTCTCATTAAATTTTGTTTCAAAAGCCAGAAAACTTGAAAAATTTTAGATCAAATTCGGAATGAGATGATATACTCAGTTTTAGATTGAATACATCTTCCAACTGTTTTAAGCCTTAAACCTTACTCGTTTTGACTTTCTAAGGGTTCCCTCCACCCCAAATTTCTCACTGACCTTGACCTGCTACTGAAATTGCTGAAACCGTTCTGCACAACAGGACGCATTATTCCTATTTAATATTTCTCTGCTCAATAAACTTCGTTGCGTTAGATAGTTTGTTGGGTTAGTGATATTCCTGGCTATTAAATCTAATAGCCTAGACTCGACTTGCCTTTGTTAGATAATTGAGGACGAAAATATTATGCCTGATCTATATGAACCCAATGACTCTCTGAGCGGTGCTACTAACTTACAGCCAACCAGTGGAGCTTTGCAGATACCCAACTTGAGCATTGATTCTTATAACGAAGATTGGTTTAAGTTTCAAACCACAGGTAACGGTTCAACAACTGTCGGGATTGATTTTGATTCTGCACTAGGAGATTTAGATCTGCGAGTGCTGGATATTTATGGTTCTATTTTAGGGAGTTCCACTGGTGTCAGTAACAACGAAACCGTTAACTTAAGCTACCTCACGGCGGGAACCTACTATGCCAGGGTTTATGGGTGGAACGGTGCTAGTAACCCAAACTATACGTTAAATCTTTCCACACCTGCTGGGGCAGGAACACCGACGACAGATGATCCCTATGAAGACAATGATTTTGTGGGAACGGGCGATTTAGGGTCGCTACAAGGATATAACCCCTATTATGCTTTAGTGCTTCAGTCTAATGATGAAGATTGGTTCCAGTTTCAAACCCCGAATACCGGAACCCTGAATGTTCGCCTAGATTTCCTCAATTCTCTGGGAGATTTAGACTTTAAACTTTACAATAGCGCGGGTGAAGAGGTGGGTTCCTCCGCTACTTCTGGAGATGTAGAACAGATCAGCATTCCCAATGCAGCCCCAGGTATTTATCATGCCAAAGTGATTGGATACAATGGAGTGGGTAACTCCAACTATACCCTCACCGTTGATGCTCCCACTGCGACTACCGTTGATGATCGGTATGAACAAAATGACTCCCTGGGAGGAGCAGCGCAATTACAACTACAAAATGGTCAATTTTCTGACAACAGTTTAATCTTAGCCGCCAACGATGATGACTGGTTCCAGTTTACGGTTCCCCAAAATCCGAGTCCTGGTAGCAATATTAGTGCGAATCTTGTTAACTCGATAGCCACCCTAGGCTTAACTTTGTACGATCAAAATGGCAACTGGGTTAACAGTTCATATAACTTTTCTAATGGCTACTCGAATGGTGCAACTATTCCCTTAGATTATCTAACTCCGGGAACCTATTATGCCGATGTTTGGGGGTACTCTGATTACGCTAACCCAGCTAACCCCAACGCTGCACCCATTACCTACGGCCTTTCAATTAATGCGACTTCTGCTGGTAGTGGAAATAATAATGGTATTGCAGATTCTTTAGAAGAAGATGACACGAGAGAAACAGCCACTCCCATCAGCCTAGGTTACTACGGTAATATTGCCAACATTCAATCCAACGATCCCGACTGGTACAGATTTGACCTACCAGGAAATCAAGACCCCAGTAGTAATATCACGATTAATTTTCAGAACAGTCTAGGGGATCTCGACTTCTATTTGTATGATCAAAATAATAGCCTGGTAGGCAGTTCAACATCAGGTTCAAATGACACCGAAAGTATTCCTTTAAGTGGACTGGGTGCTGGAACTTACTATGCACAAGTTATTGGTTGGGCTGGAGCTACAAACCCTAATTACGAATTAACACTAAATGCAACTACAGGTGGTAGTACGGGTACGGATGATCGGTATGAAACAAATGAACAAAATGTAGAAAATGACGATCGGAATGGAGCAAGACTATTAGAACTATCAAATGGTCAATTTTCTGACAACAGCTTAGTGGCCAACGATGATGACTGGTTCCAGTTTACGGTTCCCCAAAATCCAATTCCTGGGAGTAACATTAATATCGGGTTTAGTAACGCCCAAGGCAACCTTGACCTGTATTTGTACGATGAAAATGGCTACTACGTTGACGCTTCCTATAACTGGTGGGATGGCGAAACCATTTACCTAGACTCCCTACCCGGTGGCACCTATTATGCACAAGTGACGGGCTATGGAGTAGTAACGAACCCCAACTATAGTCTGAATATTAATGCTCAAGGAGGAATAACACCACCGACGACGGGCAGCAGCGATGATCAATTGGAAAACAATAATGATCTTCAAACAACCGCCACCAGTTTAACCCCAGGACAACAAACTTTTAACGCTTTGAGGGCTTTAGATGATGATTGGTACAAATTTACACTCAACAGCCCAGCCCAAGCCAGTGATTACGTTAGTATAGATTTTCAGCACAATCTAGGGGATTTAGACCTGGAAGTATTAACACCGACGGGTCAATATTTAGGTTCCTACGGGGTCAGCAACACTGAAACGATTAGTCTGCGTGATCAACCCGCAGGCGATTATTATATTCATGCCTACGGCTATGCTGGAGCAACGAATAACTATAACCTCAATGTTGTTACCTCAACTTCCTCAAGCCCGATCAATAATACCGGAGACGATCAATTTGAAGAAAATGATACTTCAGATCAGGCTACCGATCTACAGACAAAACTCCTGAGTGGAGAAAGCAGTTTTACCGATCTGAAGATTAACTCTAATGATGATGACTGGTTCAAATTTACAACAACTCAAACTGGAGGACTCAACGATAAGATTACAATCAACTCAACTCAATCGGGAGATTTAGATTTAGAAGTTTACGATTCTAATGGGCAAGTTGTTGGTGGTTCCTACAGTTTCTATGCTAATGAAGAAGTGAGCTTGGCTTATCTTCCAGCCGGAGAATACAAAGTCAAAGTCTATGGTTATGATGGAGCCAGTAATTCCAATTACAGTTTATCGGTTACTGCTCCGGTGACATCATCTAGCACCGCAGGAATTCAACCCGACTTACGAGAAACTAATGATACTGCGGAAACAGCAAGCCTTGTCTCCAACACCACGAAAATTGAAAATCTCAACATTCATGCAGCCAATAACCAAGATTGGTTCAAGTTTAACTTAACAAGTCAGGGTTTATCCTCAAATCAAATTGTTGTTGATGGTTTTCAACACGCTTCCGGGGATATCGATGTTGAACTGTATGATGCCACTGGAACGTTCCTACGAAGTTCAGGAAGCGTCAGTAACTCTGAAAATATCTCGTTAGAGGGACTACTCCCCGGTGAATATTATGTGAAGGTGTTTGGTTATGGTGAAGATACTAACCCCCGATATGACCTGACTGTTAATGGCAGTGTAGGTAGTGGAAGTGTGAATCCGGGGGTTCCTCAGATTACTGCGGATGGGTATGAAGACAATGACACTTTTGAAACCGCTAGTAACTTCGGTACAACTCGTGGTGGCCCCCCCGATCAAGCGCGGGTTGCCAACGCTATTCAAGATCAAATTGATACCGATTCAAATCAGTTTCGGCCTGTGAACCTGGAACAAAATGACGAAGATTGGTTCAAATTCAAAAAAACAACTGCTGGGAATGTCGATGTTCGACTCACTTTTGAACATGACTACGGAGATGTGGATCTTGAAGTTCGGGATAGTAATAACCAACCGATCGGTCAATCCCAAGGAACAAGCGACACTGAAACCGTTTCTTTTAATGCCGCAGCAGATGGAGTTTATTATGTCCGAGCCTACGGCTACCAGGGCGCGAGCAATCCCCATTATCGGTTGCAGATCACTCCTACCTTTGGCGATGGAGGTTCTGTAGAAGTTACCGCCGATCAGTTTGAACCGGGTAACGATACACAAGCAGGAGCCACTGTTCTCCGAGATTTAACCTCGACTCAAGGCAATTTGAGCATTGACAATGCTAATGATGTGGATTGGTTTCAATTTACTCCCGCAGCCAATAGCACCGAAAACAACCAAATCTTCATCAATTACGATTCCGTCGCTAATTTGACCCTGGAATTGTATGATCAAGCCGGAAATCTGCTCCCGGATCGACCGGTTGTTTCTCAACCCAATTCCGGTTTAGCCAGTATCTCCTTAGCTGGACTGACCGGTGATGGTACTACCCCCTACTATGCCAAGGTTTCAGGAGCGACTCCTTCCCCCTACAGTTTGTCCTTGAATGCACCGGAAACGGCAAGTGTGAACCCCGGTACATCCACGGATCAGTGGACGATTATGGTCTACATTGCCGGGGACAACAACCTGGGAGCAGCAGGTCTGGTTGACATTAATGAAATGGAATCCATCGGACTGCCCGATAATGTTAATGTTGTGGTTCAGTATGACGGCGCCCCAACACCACCTAATGGTAAGCCAGGTTATTCACCTCCCGGCTGGGAAGGTACTTTCCGGGGTGTGATTCAACAGGACTTTAACACCTCCACTGTTTCCAGTAACTTGAACAGTTTAGGTGAGTTGAATATGGGTGATCCCCAAACTCTAACTGATTTTGTCCAATGGGGTAAAAATAACTACGCGGCTCAAAACTATGCTGTTGTAGTTTGGGATCATGGTGGCGGTCGCGCTGGTGTGGCTTGGGATGAGACAAGCGGTAATGTTAACTTATCGGTGAACGAACTCACAACTGCAATTTCCAATGCCGGTTTAGGAGATAAGCTGCAAGTGTTGGGTTTAGATGCCTGTCTGATGGCTTTAACTGAACAAACCTGGGATTTGAAAGACTTAACCAAGGTATTTGTCGGTGCCCAAAACCCAGAGCCGGGTGATGGCTGGGATTACGCGGGCTGGTTCCAACGTTTGGCGGATGGAGGCGGTCGCTTGGATGCTAAACAAATGGGTGGAGCGATCGTCGATTCTTATGGTGAGTTTTATCGGAATCGTGAAACTCAGTCTGCTATCGATACTTCCAAGTTAGGTGATCTTCAAGCTAAATTGGATGCCTTCGTAGATGCTACCGCTAATGCCACCGAAAGCGATTGGCAAGCCATTACTCAAGCCCGTTCTGAAGCTACCTCGTTTTCCGAGTACACTGAAGACGAGCGAGATTTGGGCGGTTTCATGCAAGCGATTGATAATCGTTTAAGTAACCCCATTGGAGATGCGGCTCGTCAAGTCTCTGAAGCTCTGCAAGCAGCAGTGATTGACCAAGTGGACTATTCAGGAGCTTCCGGTTTGAGTATTTACCTGCCTCCAGTGAATGGTTCTGGTTATCAAAGTAGCTACAATGGCGATAACTACAATTTTGCCGCCGATACTAAATGGACTCAATTCCTCACCGCTTTCGCCAGTCGTGATCGGTCTGTGGCAAGCGATCGCAATCAACGGATTAGTCCTGACGCTGCCGAAACCACCGATTTAAGTGGCAATATTACGGGTAATCAAAATAACAACTCCGCCAGTGCTGCTTACTATCTGGGCAATTTAGCTGGATCGGAGTATACATTCTCTGATCTGAATCTGGATACGGCTGATGATAAGGATTGGTATCGGTTTATCCTGAGCGGAGATGGCACCGATGCCAATAGTATCTCATTAGACTCCGATACAACCACAGGTTTAACCCTGGAACTCTATAAAGCTGGAGATAATGGCAGTTTGGCAGCGAATCCAACGGCTGTGACAACGGGAACTGAAAGCGTCAGTCTTGCTGGTCAAACCGCAGGAACCTACTTTGTCAAGGTGGCAGGTAATGCTGCTAACCCGGAATATAGCCTGAAGGTTAATGCCCCGGCTGCCGCTATTAGTCGAGGCGGAGAAGGAATTACCTCGGATGCTTTAGAAGGTAATGCAGACAATAATATTCAGGCAAAAGCCCATGATTTGGGTGGGTTAGGGCCAAACGATTCCTTGAGTATTCCGGGTCTGAATATTACTTCTGGTGATACCGACTGGTATATGATTACGCCAACTCGCATTCCTGAACGTTATCCTAATGCGATCACGATTAACTTTGATAACGCTCAAGGCGACCTCAATCTGGCACTGTACAAAGCCGATGGGACTCTGATTGAAAGTTCTTCAACCAGCGATCGCAACTATGAGTCTATTAGTTTCCCCCCTGGTAGTGATCCGGTCTATATCAAAGTCTTTGGTAAAGACGGTGCTACTACCAATCCCAACTATACCCTTGATGTTGTGCGTCGGGAGTTGGATATTGATGGGAATGGTGTGGCGAATGCTAATAGTGATGGTTTATCAGCCTATGCTTATACTTTGTTACAAGATCAACCAAGTCTTCTCTCTCAGATACTCGAAAGCGATGGCTTCTCAGAAACAGGGGCACAGCGAATTTATTCTGATCAGCTAATAAATTATCTAGAAGATGCTGAACAAAATATGCTTGATGTTGACGGTAATGGAATCGTCGATCCTTCTTCTGATGGATTAATGACTTATGCCTATCTCCTTTTACAGGATCAACCTCAAGCTCTTCTTGATGGCGTATTGCAAAGCTTAATAGGATCTTCTGCACAGCGTACAACACCAGAAGAAATCAAGAACTTTTTGAATTTGTATTACCCATCAAATTCAAATTTATCTGGTAGCACTTCTCTGATTTAACTGTAACTTATTGACTTCTGTAACGATTGTTTTCTTCTGATCAGATTTTGTTGACTTTTAAGATTAGGAAGCTAAAATTTAGCTTCCTAATCTCTATAAATATAGAAACCAACATAACTATTAAAATAATATAAGTTTTCATTCTTTCGTAAGCCTAAATTCATGCCCTTAATGATACTTGAGACTGCTATGCAAATGTTGAATTTATTAAAAATTGTAATGAAACAAACTCTGGAATTCAAAATCTATTTTGCTTAGAAAATTTATAATATACTTAATGTATTTTAATGTGAATTTTAAGTAAAATAACAATCTTGATTTTCAATCTTTGTAAAGGGTATAATTGGTTATGAAAACAAAGATTGGGTTGATTAAATCAATCTAATTAGCACTCTTTTGATAGAGTAAAGGAATGATTATGGCTGAACAAATTTTTAGAGCCGGAAATACTGAGGATCAACAACCAATTTCTCCTTATACCGCACAACCAGGTGAAACTATTACATTTGATGTAGTTTATGAAACTAAAGATGATAATGGAGAAATTCCAGCACCAGGAGGCGAAGAACTTAAACCAATTCCCCTGTATGTAAATTTTGATTCTGATGAACTGACTTTAGTACCCGGCAGTGTCAGCTATCCTAATACATACGGATCTTCACCATTACAACCTGCCCAAAATTTAGCAGTAAATAATGATACTGTAGACGAAAACCCGGATCAAGACTTAGATACTAATGCCTACATTTTTGCAACATGGATTAGTTTTTCTCAAAACTGGACAGGGCCAGGCTCACAACCTGCATCTTTACTTCGGTTATCTTTTAATGTTTTAGATGGGTTTGATGGAAGTACAATTAACTTCACAACTATTCCCCAACAACAACAGGCTAATGCACCAGGATTTACATTTGCTCCTCAACCCCTACAAATTAATCTTTTAACAGATATACCCCCGACAATTAGTGATATCACTAACCAAACTACTAATGAAGACATCGCAACGACAGCTATCCCCTTTATCATTGGAGATGATCAAACTCCTGTTGCTGACTTACAAGTCACATTTACTTCTAGCAATACCACTTTAGTTCCTGCTGCTAATATCGCTTTAGGAGGAAATGGGAGCGATCGCACGCTCACCGTTACACCAGCCGCCAATCTAGCCGGAAGTTCAGATATTACCGTTACCGTCACCGATGGAAGCAATCAAGCGACATCGGACACCTTTACCCTAACGGTGAATCCGGTTAACGACCTGCCTACGATTACTGATATTACCAACCAAACCACCGCGCAAAACACAGTAACGGCAGCCATTCCCTTTACTATTGGGGATGTGGAAACCCCTGTAGCTGACTTACAAGTAGCTGTAACATCGGATAATCCAACCTTAGTTCCCAATACTAATATTGCCTTGGGTGGGGCTGGAAGCGATCGCACCTTAACCGTAACACCAGCAGATAATCAAAGTGGAACCGCTAATATCACCGTTACCGTCACCGATGCTGATGGTGGTATAGCCACAGATGTTTTTGCCCTAACCGTTGGAACTCCCAACCAACCCCCCACCGCCGATGCGGATACAGTTCAGGGTACACAAAATACCCCAGTTACGATTCCCGTCGCCACCTTATTAGACGGTGATACCGATCCCGAAAACGATCCTCTCAGTATTACGGCAGTTAGCAACGCTCAAAACGGGACTGTAGCACTGCAAAACGGTAACGTCATCTTTACGCCAACGGCAGACTTTATCGGAAATGGTACCTTTGATTACAGTCTCAGTGATAGTATAAATCCCCCCGTCACCGGAAACGTTACTGTTGAAATTACTGCTACTACTCCAGCCGGAATTACTGTTACTCCTACCACTGGATTAACTACCAGTGAAGCAGGTACAACAGCTACCTTTACGGTGAAGTTAGACACTCAACCGACGGCAGATGTAACGATTCCCGTTGCGAGTTCCAACACCGCAGAAGGAACAGCCGCTCCTACGAGCTTAGTCTTTACTGCTGCTAACTGGGATACCGCCCAAACCGTTACGGTAACGGGTGTAGCTGATGGTATCGTTGATGCAAATCAAGCTTACACGATTCAACTGCAACCTGCTGTTAGTGACGATGCCAACTATACGGGCATAGATGCGGAGGATGTCTCTGTTACTAATACCAATATTAATTTTCCTCCTCCTCCCGACACCACCACTACCACCACCACTACCACCGACACCACCACTACCACCGACACTACCACCGACACCGATCCCACCACCACCACTACCACCAACCTACCAACCGATGAAATCGATACCTTGCAAGGTGGAGAGGGTGCAGATAAATTTGTCCTGACAGGTACTTCACCGACCCAACCTTCTAATCCTTCAGCCACAGACTTTACCGAAGATCAACCCAATCAACTCTTTGGGACTGAGAATAATGATGTGATTATCGGTAGTAGTGGGGATGAAACCTTACTCGGTTTCCAAGGTAATGACTTCCTAAATGGACAAGGAGGCGGGGATGAACTATTTGGAGGTGTAGACAACGACACCCTCGTTGGTAGTAGTAGCGATCAACTCCTCTATGGCAACAAAAACAGTGACCTGCTCTTTGGTGGGGATGGTCAGGATACTCTCTATGGCGGTCAAGACGATGATACCCTGACTGGCGAAAGTGGCAATGACCTGGTGTTAGGAGATAAGGGAAATGATGTTCTCTATGGTGTGACTAACTTCAACTTCGGTTACACTCTGATTTCAGACTTCACCCCCAATCAAGACGTGATTCAACTCACAGGAAGTGCAGATAACTATCGTTTGACCGATGCACCCGCAGGTACAGGTATTGGCACCGGAATCGTCCGTATTGATGATCAAGGAAATCAGCAATATATTGGTGTGATTGAAGGAGTATTGATGTCACAAACGAGCTTAACGACTAGCAACTTCTTCCAATTTGTTTAAAAGTATCAATTACTCCCCCTTCCGAATAAAAACATTCTTCCTTTTCCCTCTCAAATAAAAACATTCTTCCTTTTCCCTCTCCTTGTAGGAGAGGGCAGGGAGAGGTGGAGAGGGCAGGGAGAGGTGGGAAGGGGGCTGGGGGGTTAGGTCATACAATTTACCAAACTTCCCAACAATCCCGTAGGGTGGGTTTTGCCCATCATCTCCCCCATTAAGGTTAAATATAAAGAAGGTGATGGGAGTCGGCTATCCGACTAATTAGTTTTCTATTTCCGGTTCAAAGAATAAATCTTCAGCTTGTTCCGAAGCGGGAGAAATCACACAATTAACAACATTACTAACAACACAAACAATAGGGGCTAAATCAGTTCCTTGTAAAACCGATCCTTTTAATACAGTTTGAGATAATTCCGCCCGATCTACATTAGTATCAGCTAGAATTGTAGCGGTTAAATTAGCACTTTCTAAATTTGTACGATCCAAATTAGCTCTCCGTAAATCCGCACCTAAAAGATTCGCACGGGTGAGATTTGCTGCTTCTAAATCGCTATTAAATAGAAACGCTTGACGCAAATCAGCATTTTCTAAATTAGCTTGATTAAGATAGGATTCACTCAGATTTGCATTAACTAAACTGGCATCTCTTAAATCGGCTTTAATCAAATTGACCTGAGATAAATCCGCTTGGGATAAATCCGCTTCTCTTAAATCTGCCCGTTCTAAGATAGTATTTCTTAAATTAGCATCAAATAAATTAGCATCCGCTAAATTAGCCTGGGTTAAATCGGCATCATATAAATTGGCTTGATTCAAATTAGCGCTGCGAAGATCAACGCCCCTTAAATTTGCTCCTTGGAGTTGCGCTTTAAATAAATGAGCCCCTCGTAAATCAAACTGTTGCAAATTTGCTCCTCTTAAATCACACTCAGGACAACGATTTGTTGTTCTTAATCGTTGTAAATCCGATTCATTTTCCGCTTGAGCGACTGTGGCAAATCCTAGTGTAGATAGAATTACAGAGAATGCTAAGGTTTTAAAGTTCATATAAATCTCATGGGAGTGTGGAAACTCAGCGTCTTCAGACCTGAGAGGAAACACGACTCAGGGGAATTTATTCCCCGTGAATATTGGATTGGGAACCGACAAAAATTTTTGTATTTGCCGATTCCCGGTTTTTTTGGGATTTCTCCCACTCCTATTGCTAGGGTAATGTTAGCTTCGCCAATGTTATCGGTCGGTAACTATCTCGGTCATCACTGTCTTACCCCTCGTAAAACTGTTTAACTTTTAAGTTCCAGAGCAACGGACTAGCTTCGCATCCATTGGTGGGTCTTTAACACTTGCCGATAACGTAGTCAATTAAGACTTAGGCTGGTCAACTATCCAAAGTTAGAGGCATGAAGCCCCGTCTCTTTAGAGCGGGGTGCTGACTCCATTTTTTTAGTATTATTGCTCAACCCGTTAAAATCCTACGGGTTAGCAATGGGTTAAGCATTTGCCCAAATTTTATCACAGACAGCAGGAGTGGCAAGAGCTTTTTGGCTGAATCATTGTCATTTTAGAAAATCGGAGTAAAATTAGACTGGAATTAACGTAAATTTTTTCAGGGGAAATTATGGACAACGAAATCTATGAGTTTAATGAATCCCAGAATCAACTGATTTTGGATTTGTCTAAAAAAATGCTGTTTGTGAGTTACTTTCTGATTGCGAGTGGAGTATTGGGGGCTATTACGGGATTAATCACAATTTTACAAGGAGGATTTGGTGGGATAGTTCAAGGAGTCGTTTTATTAGTAACGGGGATTTGGACAATTAATGCTTCAAAAGCCTTTAAATTAATTGTAGAAACCCAAGGCAATGATATTGAAAATTTGATGGGTGCTTTAGGACAACTTCGCAAACTTTATACCCTGCAATATTGGCTATTTTTTATTAGTTTAATCTTTTTGGCAATTGCTGTGATTGTGATTGTTATATTTGGTATTGCAGCAGGTGGAAGTTAATCTAATTTCATCAATTTGAAATCAAATTTCATCCTTAACCCCCCTTTAAGTTTTTTTCTGATATAACGAATTACTGAGCTAAATATTCTATTAATATTTTTGAAAAATATTAGGCTAATTCTGCCATAAGAAAAGTTAATAAAAAGGGGTATTATTGATGATTTACCATCAGTTATAGGTTAAAAATAGACAGTTCACTCTAATGAGATTAGCCGCTCAATATCGATCAAATTTGAAACGAATTGATGCCTTAGATGCGTTACGAGGACTTGCGGTTTTAGCAATGGTATTATCCGGTGTAATTCCCTTTAATGGAACCTTACCTCCTTGGATGTATCACGCTCAATTTCCGCCCCCAACCCATCAATTTAACCCGAAAATAGCCGGACTAACTTGGGTTGATTTAGTCTTTCCGATCTTTATTTTTTCATTAGGAACTGCTATTCCTTTAGCCTTATCTCGGCGTTTATCTCAAGGATGGACAAATCTTGAAATCAGTTTAGGAATAGTAAAACGGGGATTTTTATTAGGAACTTTTGCGATTGTTTTACAACATTTCCGTCCAACGGTGATTAATCCTGAAGCAAGTTCTGAAAAATGGCAACTTGCTTTAATCGGATTTGCTATATTATTTTTAATGTTTGTTCAGTTACCCAGGGTTATTCCTAAATGGATTAATTTAGCTATGAATTTAATCGGTTGGGGGGCTGCGATCGCAATTTTAACTCAAATTCAATATCCCCATAATGCCAAATTGCCTGAATTTTCTCTCTATCGAAGTGATATTATTTTATTGGTATTAACAAATATTATTATTTTTACTTCTTTTATTTGGTTATTTACACGCCATCATCCCCAATTTAGAGCGGGGTTGCTGGCGGTTTTATTCGCCTTAATGTTATCGAAATCAGCCGGAGGATGGATGAGCGATCTGTTATCTATTTCTCCTATTCCTTGGTTATATCGATTTGAATATTTAAAATATTTATTTATTGCTATCCCAGGAACCTTAATTGGGGATGAAATCGTCAGTTATACCCAAATTAATGATGAATATATCCCTAAAACTTGGAACCGATTTCGCCTAGGAGGAATTGTGATTTTAATGGTGCTAATCATTTTAAATTTAGTCATCGGTTTACAATCTCGTTTACTCCCCCAAACCACCGGAATTAGTTTAATTTTATTAATTTTAAGCTATCGCTTACTCAAAGACCCTAGCCATCCCTTAGAAGAGTTACTTTATCAAATGTATCAATGGGGAATTTATGGGTTAATTTTAGGATTAGCCTTTGAACCTTATCAAGGAGGAATTAAAAAAGATCCTACAACAATGAGTTATTTTTTTATAACATTGGCGATCGCAATTTTCCTATTAATTATCTTAACCATTCTCATCGATAGTTTTGATCAAACCCTTTGGTTTCAGTTATTCATCGATACGGGTAAAAATCCCATGATTGGTTATTTAGCCTTTGCCAATTTGTTATGGCCTATTTTAGAGTTAAACGGTTGGACTCCTAAAATTGAAGCCTTAACAAATACCCCTTTTCTGGGATTTTTGAGAGGATTATCCTATACTTTAATGATAGCATTATTTGTCAGTTTATGCACCCGGTTAAAATTATTTTGGAAAACCTAATTTTATGATAATTTCTGCTCAATTAACTGTCGTGACTGGCCCAGCCCGTTCAGGAAAAAGTGAATGGGCGGAAGCCTTAGCAATACAGTCTAAAAAACAAGTAATTTATATTGCGACATCTCAACGTGATCCAACGGATCAGGAGTGGGAAATTCGGCTTCAAAAACATCAGAAACGCCGTCCGATCAACTGGAAAATCTTAGAAGTTCCTGTAGAATTAACGACAACATTACAAACTCTATCCTGTCAAGATAATTGTATCCTTGTAGATTCATTAGGAACGTGGTTAGCTAATCTTCTGGATCAAGATGAAATCACCTGGGAAAATACTCAAGATCAATTGTTACAAACCTTGGATCAAATCCCAGGAAATATCATTTTAGTCGCAGAAGAAACGGGATGGGGAATTGTTCCCGCTTATCCTATGGGTCGAAGCTTCCGCGATCGCTTAGGGGCGTTAGTTCGTCATTTAGGGGCGATCGCCAACTGCGTTTATCTGGTGACAGGCGGTTATGTTTTGAATCTGACAGAATTAGGTTCGCCGTTAAAGTCAGAATTGCCAAAAACCTGATACCCTATGTTTGAGTCAAACTTTTTCCCTGCTACGGTCAGCTTCAATTTTATGCCTAAATGGTTTGTGTTGCACTGGCGTTTTCTATGTTTATTAATTGCTTTGGGAACAATATTAACCCCATTCCTTTTGACAGTTTATATTAAAACAGTTACGAATAAACGTCGATATTTTCAAGTTGAAAAAGTTCCCAATGAACCCGTTGCAATTGTATTTGGTGCGGGAGTTTGGGCTGATGGAACCCCGACACCGATGTTAGCAGATCGAGTAGAAGGGGCGGTAGAATTATATCGTTTAGGACGAGTTCATAAAATATTAATGACGGGAGATAATGGCACTCCTGAATATAATGAAGTCGTAGCAATGCAGCAATATGCAGAACGTTTAGGAGTTCCAAATAAAGATATTAAATTAGATTATGCGGGATTTAGTACCTATGAAAGTTGTTATCGAGCAAAAGAAATTTTTGGCGTAGAAAGAGCGGTTTTAATTACCCAAAAATATCATCTTCCCCGTGCGGTTTACACCTGTAACCAATTAGGGATAGAATCAGTGGGTTTAGGAACACCGGACTGGGGAAAATTTCGGGATGATTCTATGAGATTCTATACTCAACGGGAAGTTTTAGCTGTCCTAAAAGCCATCCTAGAACTCCATATTATTCGTCCTAAACCTACCTTTCTCGGCCCCTTTGAAGGAATGTCTTAATCAGTTGTAGGGGCGGGGTTTTCCCGCCCAAACTCAAATAATCAGCAAGGGCTAACTGTCAACAATTAACACAATTAAAATTATGGCTTTATATTTAGATTCTGCCATCATTTCCGAAGCAGAAATTGTCAAAGAGTGGGGATGGGTGAAAGGAATTACCACGAACCCTACCCTATTAGCCAAAAGTGAATTATCTCCTGAAGAAACGTTAACTCAGTTAAAAAGGTTAATTTCCGGGGAAATTTATTATCAATTAACGGCTTCGGATTTTCAGGGAATGGTAACAGAAGGAAAAAAAGCCTTTGAACTATTAGGAGAACAAACGGTTTTGAAGATTCCAGCTACCTCTGTAGGATTTCAAGTTGTTGCTAATTTATCTCCAGAAATTCCCTGTTCTGTTACTGCTATTTATAGTGCGGCTCAAGCGGCTGTTGCGATGGAAGCAGGAGCTAAATATGCGATCGCGTATGTTAATCGTGCTACCCGATTATTAGGGGATGGAATTGCATTAGTAAAAGACATGGCGAATATATTAGCAGGAAGTCCTACAAAAATATTGGCAGCGAGTCTTAAATCTCCTCAAGAAGCAGCCGCAACTTTGCAAGCAGGAGCTTATCATTTAACCTTACCCTTAGACATTTTAACCGCCATGACTACCCATGAATTATCGGAAAAAACCGTTATCGAATTTAATCAGAATGGCATGGGAATTAACTTAGTAAGTTAAAATAATCCTTACAATCTTTTGGGGTTTGGGCGAGAAGACCTCGCCCCTACGGACATCCTACAATAGAATAGAGAGTGTTGAATTCCCGTGTTTTTGTAGCCATGACTCAAACTGTTGATTTCCTTAGTCATTTGAATGCTTGTCAACGTCAAGCGGTTGAGCATTTTTGCGGCCCTATGTTGGTAGTAGCGGGGGCGGGTTCGGGTAAGACACGGGCGTTAACCTATCGTATCGCTAATTTAATCCGCAGCCATCGAGTTCATCCTGAAAATATTTTAGCAGTCACATTTACCAATAAAGCCGCCAGGGAAATTAAAGAGCGGGTTGAGTCAATTTTTGCTCAACAACAAGCAGAAATTGAATTTGGAAAACCGTTTTCAGCCTTAGCAGCCGATGACCAAACTCGCCTTAAATCAAAGGTTTATCGCAGTTTAACTAAACATCTGTGGATGGGAACGTTCCATAGTTTGTGCGCTCGGATTTTAAGATATGATATTAATAAATATCAAGATGAAAGTGGGCGAAAGTGGGACAAGAATTTTTCTATTTTTGATGAGGATGATGCTCAAAAATTGGTTAAATTCATTGTTTTAAAAGATATGAATTTAGACGATAAAAAATTTGAGCCTAAAAAAATTAGATATTCTATTAGTAATGCCAAAAATTTAGGGTTTTCTCCTCAACAATATGCGAGAGAGAATCCTGATTATTATGGGCGAGTCGTATCGGAAGTTTATAGTTCCTATCAATCTCAATTAGCCTCAAATAATGCCTTAGATTTTGATGATTTAATTCGAGTCACCGTTGACTTACTTAGTCAAAACGAGCAAGTATTAGCCTATTGGAATCAAAAGTTTTGTCATATTTTAGTGGATGAATATCAAGATACTAACCGCACCCAATATAACTTAATTCGATTATTAGTAACGAATGGCGAAAATCCTAGAACGATTAAAAATTGGCAAAATCGCTCTATTTTTGTTGTGGGAGATGTGGATCAATCGATTTATTCGTTTCGGATGGCAGACTATAAAATATTATTAGAATTTCAACAGGATTTTGGCGATCGCTTACCCGATGACGATACCCGGACGATGATTAAATTAGAAGATAATTATCGCTCACGGGAAAATATTCTCCAAGTCGCTAATCATCTGATTCAACAAAATACCGAACGCATTGATAAAATCCTGCGTCCAACGCGAGGAGAAGGTCAACCGATTTATTGTTATAAGGCGGATGATGAAATAGATGAAGCCAACTTTATTCTATCACAAATTCAAGGAATTAGTCAACAAAATCCCGAATTAGATTATGGGGCTTTTGCAATTTTATATCGAACTAACGCTCAATCTCGCGCCTTAGAAGATGTGTTATTAAGAAATAATATTCCCTATACGGTTGTCGGAGGATTAAGGTTTTATGACCGTAAAGAAATCAAAGATTCCATATCTTATTTACGAGTTGTTGCTAACCCCGCCGATAGTGTGAGTTTGCTGAGAATTATTAATGTTCCCCGTCGAGGAATTGGCAAAACCACCATTGATGGGTTAGTCAATGCGTCTAAACAGTTAGGAATTCCCCTTTGGGAAGTGCTAAGTGATGAAGATTCAGTGAATACAATAGCCGGACGTTCGGCAAAATCTGTGAATCAATTTGCTCAAATTATTAAAAATTGGCAAGAACGTATAGAAGACCATTCTGCACTGCAAATTTTAGAAGGAATATTAGAAGAAGCAGGTTATATTCAAGACTTAAAAAAAGAAGGAACAGACGAAGCAGAAAACCGCTTAGAAAATATTAAAGAATTGACGAATGCGGTGTCACAATTTCAAGAAGAATATGAGGATACAACATTAGAGGGATTTTTATCCAGTGCCTCCCTTGCTTCAGATTTAGATAAATTACAAGAAGGACAAAAAGCCGTTTCTTTATTAACCCTTCATGCAGCAAAAGGGTTAGAATTTCCCATTGTGTTTTTAGTCGGTTTAGAACAGGGACTTTTCCCTAATTTCCGCAGTTTAAATGATCCCTTATCTATTGAAGAAGAACGGCGTTTATGTTATGTGGGAATTACTCGCGCTCAAGAACAATTGTTTTTAACCCATGCGTGTCAACGGCGGTTATGGGGACATTTAGAACCCTGTATCCCCTCAATGTTTTTAAAGGAATTACCAGAAGGATTAATTCATGGGTATATTCCTCCGTCTCAACCGAAAACAAGTAAAAGCAAGGGAACTAAAAAAGAGGCAAAATCACCCACTGAGACGAAACAACCTGCAAAAAATGCCAAATTAGAATCCGATGTTAAGGACTGGAAAGTGGGGGATAAAGTTTTTCATCGTACCTTTGGAATTGGTGAAGTAACCCACGTTTTTTCTAATAAAGATAAAATGTCTTTAGCGATTAAATTTGGGAGTCTTAGTCCTAAAATTCTTGACCCCAATACTGTTCCCTTACAACGCTTCAAATAATCCCGTTGTTGCGCTTCAGCGCACTTCATTTATTATTGAAAATGATAAAGAATTGCACTAATAATCACACGGTTTATGACTGACTTACTCACAGAAGCCTTCAAAAAGTCCCAAAGTCTACCCGATTATTTAACACTGATTTTACCCCCGATCGCAAACCGAACTCGGACGAGAGGCACCCCTGTCCAGAGGATATAGCCTTCTCTGATAGACAGGTGGTTAGTCCGGTTTTCGGGTGGATGGGTCAACGATCGCCCAGCAGAAACTCAGCATTGCCCTGTCCGAAAATCCTGCTAAACTCAAAAAAACAGCCACGACCCGCCATAACCTGACTCCCTGGGATGACACATTATGGACTATTCCCGACTGGTGCGACTCAATCGACCCCTGTTAGCCGGAACCGCCCTCGTGGGCTTATGTTCCATCGTCACCGGAGGGGTAGCCGGTTCGGCTGCGGGGTTAGCGGTTCCCGTGTTAGCCGGATTTTCTAACTTTTTCGCGGGGATGACCGGGAATAATTTAGGCACATTAATCGATCGCTTTCGCAACAGTAGCGATGTGCTGCGGAATGAAGATATCGCCAAAGCCGCCGGACGCACCGTAGCCAAAGCCTTGATGGAAAAAATCAGCCCCAACTATTCCGACAAGGAATCCTTAGACGATTTCGCTAATCAAATCGAGGAATATTGGGTGCAATGGGCAGAACAAGCCAAAACCCTCAACCTGTTTGAAACCCTCCAGGAAGACCAACTCTATCAGATTTTCAGCCAACAACCGGAACAGTTTACCGAGTATCAGGTGTTACCGGAAGAGGAATGGCGGGAAGTGGTCACCTGGTTATTCCAACAGGGATGTGAGAGAGGGGTTTTGGGAGATACCCTGGAGAATTATCAAGATGTCATCAGAGATTTGGCGGCAGAATTAGCCACCAACTTTAATAAACACCTGCGCCAAGTCCTGAAAGATGATGCCAACAACGGGGGTCAAGCCTTTGTGGGGATGTTATTTGACCTGCATGGGGCGACCTTGGCGAAAGTTGACGAGATTCGGGACTATTTACCCGAAATCGCCACTCGTCAGGATATGCGCCGGGTATTGGCTGCCATTTCCCAATTACAACGCCCGAACCCACCGGCACCCGCCACCCCTTGGCACGGTTTAGGGGCAGTGGATACGGTACCCCAACTCCCCCCTCATTTTCTCCCCCGTCCTGAAGATATTGCCGCCTTAAAACAACGACTCTTGACCCCCACCAATCAAACCCTAGTGATGACTGGACAGGCGCAGAAAGTCGGGTTACAGGGGATGGGAGGCTTAGGGAAAACGGTGTTATCGGCAGCTTTAGGGCGGGATAATGAGGTGCGGCGACAGTTTCCCGATGGGATTATCTGGCTGACGGTGGGGATTAACCCGGACTGTATCGCCCTGTATCAACGCATTGCCACCACCTTGGGGGAAACCAGCGCCTATCAGGAAGGGGAACCCCAGTGGAATGCTTATCTCTCGAATCTGTTGCGGGAGAAGCGCTGTTTATTGGTGCTGGATGATGTGTGGTTACAACGGGAAGCCGAGCGATTTGTGGCGGTGTTGGGGCCCGACTGTCGCCTGTTGCTGACCACGCGGGATGCCCGGTTAATTGCGGGTTTGGGCGCGAATGGCTATGAGTTGGGGATGCTGGATGATACCCAAGGGCGACAATTATTAGCCAATTGGGCGAGAGTCCCTGTGGAGATGTTACCGCCGGAAGTGGCGGCGGTGATTGACCACTGCGGAAATTTGCCCTTAGCCTTGAAGTTGGCGGGGGCGCAAGTGGGCATGGGCAACAGTTGGGCGGATTTGGTGACGGCGTTGGATGCGGCGGATTTACACTTTCTCGACCATCCCGACGGCAGTATTTATAAAGTCATCGAGACCAGTGTGGAGCAGTTAGCCGCACCCTTGCGACAGGCTTATTTAGACTTAGGGATTGTTGCGCCGGACGTGGAAGTGTCCGAGGCGGCGTTAGTCAAGTTGTGGGGAAGGCGGGGAGAGGTGCCGGACTATCGGTTGCGGCAGGGGTTGACGGAGTTGGCGCAACGGGGGTTAGTGTTTGTGTCCGGGGAGTCGCCCTCGCGGTGGATGTCGTTGCATGATGTGCCGCAGAAGTATTTACGGGAACAGGTGCAGAATCCGGTGGCGCTGCATCGGGACTGGTTGCGGAGTTATGGCGGTGGCAAGTTTCCCTGGACGGGGGCGGAGGTGGCGGCAGAGGTTTATCTATATCAGCAGGCGCTTTATCATTTCCGAGAGGCGGGGGAAATCGAGGCGTTTCGGCGGTTGTTATGGGATTTTGATTGGTTGCAAGGGAAGTTAGAGGCGACCGATATTCGGGCGCTGTTGGCAGATTTTGAGGCGGTGACGGTTGGGGAGAGTCGGGATAGTGGGCTGAAGCGGCTGGAAGGGGCGTTGCGGTTGTCGGCTCATGTGTTGGAGCAGGATAGCAGCCAGTTGGCGGGGCAGTTGTGGGGGCGGTTGTTGTCTTTTGTTGACTCTCCCCAACCCTATCGCTATTTTTGGGAAAGAATCCCCCTCATTGGAAAGTATTTACCGAAGTATGGGTCGAATTTCCAA
The DNA here is from genome assembly GCF_900010725.2 of Planktothrix serta PCC 8927. Classification (NCBI taxonomy): domain Bacteria; kingdom Bacillati; phylum Cyanobacteriota; class Cyanophyceae; order Oscillatoriales; family Microcoleaceae; genus Planktothrix; species Planktothrix serta. The sequence continues at coordinate 135,109 of NZ_LR734855.1, forward strand.
GCTAAAACCTTCCCCGGCATCAGCCAACTGCTGACAGAGGCACAACAATATCAAAGAAAACATTGGATTCGTCCCATCTTCCCCAACCTCACCCCCCCTGGCGGGCCATTAATCCGAACCCTCTCAGGTCATAGTGATTCGGTATCGGCTCTCGCCATTACTCCTGATGGGCAACGGGTGGTTTCCGGTTCAAAGGATAAAACCTTAAAGGTCTGGAACTTGACGATAGGGAAGGAGGAACACACCCTCTCCGGTCATAGTGATTCGGTATCGGCTCTCGCCATTACTCCCGATGGACAACGGGTGGTTTCCAGTTCAAAGGATAAAACCCTAAAGGTTTGGAACTTGACGACAGGGAAGGAGGAACGCACCCTCTCCGGTCATGGTGATTCGGTATATGCTTTCGCCATTACTCCCGATGGACAACGGGTGGTTTCTACATCATCTTTGGACAAAATATTAAAACTATGGAATTTGGCAACTGGTTCAGTAGAATTAGAAATTTCTATAGGTGGTCTTGTAACAGCAATGGCTTTAACTCCTGACGGACGACAAGTAGTTTTAACATCAGTACAAAGGGATCTAGCAGTTGATAAGACTGGACAGTGGTTTTCTACGAATGTCCTAGCCCTTTGGGATTTAACAACGGGGAAAAGACTAGCTTATTTCCGGCATAGTGACTGGCTATTAAGAGTGGCTATTACCCCGGATGGTCAACAAATTATATCTGGCTCTAGGGATACCAACCTTATACTGTGGCAGTTGGTAACGGATTCAGAAGTCGGTAAGCCTGCTTACGACAACTCCTTACTTAAAGCACGTTTAGTAAATGAACTACGAATTACCCCGAACGGTGAACGAGTGGTATCAGCATCAGGAGATAAAACCCTCAAACTTTGGAACTTAAAAACTGCAAAATATATAAGAACTATTACGACTTATCCAGGACCAGTAGAGACAGTTGCGATTACCCCCAACGGCAAACGAACCGTCTCAGGAACTTTAGCAAGTTTTGAAGAAATGAAATTATGTAGTTTACGGACAAACAGAGTAATTAAATCATTTGGACATCCCTCTAAATGTCTTAAAATTACCCCAAATGGAAAAAAAGTGATTGCTGAATCAGATAAAAATATTACAATTTGGAACTTGAGGACTGGAAAAAAAGTAGCTACTTTCACTGGTCATACCGATCAGATCACATCAATTGCCATTACTCCCAATGGCAGAAGAGTTGTATCGGCATCAAAAGATAAAACACTGAAACTATGGGAATTAGATACTGGAGCAGAACTCGCAACATTCTTGGGACATGATGACTCCGTATGGTCGTTAGGCATTACCCCCGATGGCAAAAGGGTTGTATCAGGCTCAAAAGATAAAACCTTGAAAATTTGGGATTTAGAAACAGCAGAAATAGTAGCTACTTTCACTGGACATAGTGATGAAATAACATCAATCGCCATCACTCCCGACGGCAAGCGAGTTATATCAACGTCAAGAGATAAGACTCTGAAACTCTGGGACTTAGACACTGGAGTGGTAATAGCTAGTTTTACTGTTGATGGCTCTTTACTATGTTGTACTATTGCACCAGATGGAGTAACGGTACTTGCAAGTGACTGGTTATTAGGACAGGTGCATTTTCTGCGGTTGGAGGGGTTGAGGGGTTAATATCACTGTGGACTATCTAATTTTGTTAAAATTACCGAAATATATCAACTGATTCACTCATGGAAATTGCCAAAGTCTCCGAAACAGGACAGATTATCATTCCACCAGAAATGCGGAAAATCTATAGCTTGGAGGTGGGGACAGAAATCATCTTGACTGATACAGGCAAAGGTATTTTAATTCAGCCCAAACCTCCTTTTTATCCTACTACTTTAAATGAAGTAGCGGGGTGTTTAAAGTATAACGGTTCACCCAAAACCTTAGAGGATATGGACGCGGCTATTAGCCAAGGCATTCAGGAGCAATGGCATGATTGCAGTTGATACCAATATTGTAGTTCGGCTTCTGACTCAAGATGATCCAGTCCAATATCAAAAAATTCTAGAACTTTTTCAAAACCCGGAAATCTTCATTTCCCACACCGTTATCCTAGAAACCGAATGGGTGCTGAGATTTGCTTATAAGTTTAAACGGAATCAAGTTTGTTCGGCTTTACGGAAACTTGTGGGATTACCAAATGTTTACTTAACTAACCCGATGTTAGTTCATCAAGCCCTACTCTGGCATGAAAATGGTTTGGATTTTGCCGATGCTTTACAAAGCCAGGGTGGGAGCGTGAAAGCCCACTGGCTTCAGCCGTGGGATGAAACGCGACGCAGGCACTTTTAAGTGCCGTCATCTACCAATTAATTTGTACCCAGTTATTAGATATTTATGTTATCATATTTTCCATGATCAAAGTAACTCGGACGATTAAATTAAAATTCTCAAAACTCAACCGTTGTAAAGCTCAAATGTTTGAGCAGATGACGGAAGAAAACACGCAGATTGCTAATAACCTGTTGTCATTGCCAATTAAAGAACGGCGTAAAATGACAACAGCTAAAATCATGTCCGAGTTAAAATCTGCCCTTGTTAACCAAGTTATCCGACATACCACATCCCCAACGGGTCGTAAAACTAAACAATATAAAGTTCTTCCCGTGGAAGTTAATAACCAAAACTGGAAGTTAACCCAGAAAGGTAATACTTATTCTATTAGTTTCCCGACCCTTAAAGGCGAAAAAAGAATCCCCATTGAAGTTGTATCCGCTCATTGGCAACCCGTTTTAGACGGATTGTTAGAGGAAACAATTCAAGGGGGTTCTTTTAAGTTGATTAAACATAGAAATAAGTGGTATGTCTATCTGTCAATCACTGAGGATGTTCCAGAAGTTAAGACAGAGAAAAGATTAGGATGTGATCGAGGGCAGAATAATTTAGCGGTAGTTGCACCAAAACAGGGTTTTGGCAAGTTCTTTAAAGGTCACAGCGTCAAGCATCGGAGACGTTATTTTCAACAAAGAAGACAACAACTTCAAGAAGCCAAAAAGTTTCGAGCTTTAAAGAAATGGAACAAAAAAGAGCGACGATGGATGGATGCTATTAACCATACTATTAGTCGCCGAATTGTTCGTTTTGCTGAATTTCATAACGCTGATGTTGTGATTGAGGATTTGGAAGGTTGTCGTAAAACCATGAAACAGAGCCAGAAATCTCGTTCTGATTCTGGTCAATCTCGACATAATTGGTCTTATTATTCTTTGGAACAAAAACTTAATTATAAGTTGGCTCTAAAAGGATTGAAATTAATCAAAAGACCTGCACCATATACTTCCAAATCTTGCTCAACTTGTGGTGTTATTGGCAAAAGAAATCGACATGATTTCAATTGCCCTAACGGTCACTACCATAATTCCGATCTTAATGCTGCACGAAACCTATCTCAATGGGACGGTTTCTCATGTGATTTGAACCTAAAGAGAGATGCTTCTGTAATGGATTCATCCGGTTTAGATCATGGGGTGCTTGGCACACCCCTGAACTCGATGAATACAGTTAAACAAGAGTATATTCAACTATCTCTGTTTGACTGGGCTAGATACGAGAATCCCACCCCTTAGCGTAGCGTAGGGGTGGGAGTGTCAAATCTCGCTCAAAGTCAAGATTGTCAGCAATTCTACACCTTCGATGAAAAATTCATTAAAAATGCCAGAGAGCTAACCAATTGTGAGGTCAAAAAACCAGGGGATTAAGAAGAGATCAGAAAAATGGTGGGACGGGTGTATTTTCTGCGGCTGGAGGGGGTGTGGGAGGTATGGGGGGAGAAATCTTCTTTGCTGGCATCCGAATCACCAACCCGACAGCTATAATGGCGAGAAAGCAGGCGTCTGGAGAACGTGATGCAAATTACCTTAAACAAAGAACAAGAGGGATTTATCGCTGCTCAATTAGCCAAAGGCAACTTTAGCCATCCTGATGAAGTGGTGAATGCCGCGTTTAAATTGCTCGAAAAATTACAAAGTATTTTTTAACCCGAAATCTGACAGCAGGGGAGCGGTTTTTTCAAGAATTTAATCGTAAATGTAAATACTTAACCCAGTTTCCTTATTTGGGAAAAAGTTACGATTATTTATTGGCTGACTTGCGCGGTTTACCTTTAGATGGCTACTTTTGGCACAGTTGCAGGATGAGCAAAAATGGGAAACCCGTTTTGCTACCACGACAGACGATCAATTTGGGAATTAACGGTTAAATCGATTTCAAATTGTTCTGCACCCAGTTGATATTATTAGAGGCGTGGGATATGTTAGGCTTTAATCGGTTTAGTTTTAATCGCCATCATTAAGGAGATAAAAACATGACACCCTTAATTTTAAATAACTCAGAAACTACCCCGATTACCCCTGAACAATTCTATCAACTTTGTGTTGCTAACCGAGACTTACGATTAGAACGCACCGCTAAAGGAGACTTAATTATTATGCCACCCACAGGAGGGGAAACCAGTAAGCGTAATTCCGATATTAACCTAGAATTAGGATTATGGAATCGGCAAACCCAATTAGGCATAACTTTTGACTCATCCGGCGGATTTACACTTCCTAATGGAGCCGATTTTTCCCCGGATGCGGCTTGGATACCGTTAGCTAAATGGGAATCTTTAACAGCAGAACAAAAAACTAAATTTTTACCTTTATCCCCTGATTTTGTTATAGAATTGCGTTCTCCTAGTGATTCTTTAAAACTCTTACAATTAAAAATGCAGGAATATATTGATAATGGGACTCGTTTAGGTTGGTTAATTAATCCGAAAAATCATCAAGTCGAAATTTATCGCCCCGAAACAGAAAAACAAATTTTAGAAAATCCAATCATGCTATCAGGAGAAGATATTTTACCCGGATTTGTTTTAAATCTTCAATTGATTTGGTAAATTTTTGCGAAATCTGGGTTATAACCTCAGTTGTTGATGAACAACGGCTAAATTCCACATATAATCATCAATTTGATATTCAGTTGCAGCTTGATTAATATAGGTTTTAGCTTGTTCTATATTTTGTTCCGCTTCATGATATAATCCTAAATAAAGATGGCTATAAAAATTTCCTCGTTTTCCGTCTTTTTGCCCGATTTTTAATAAATCTTCCGGGGTACAATTTCCCGCAAAAAGATCATAAACGCTTCTGAGAACAGGACGGGGATCATTTTTAACCGGAAGCAGGGTATTTTTAGCGGCTTCAACTCCTTGGAATTGGGCAATACATAAATAACGCCAAACCGTTTCCTCAACGTCTTGGGAATTAACGGTTAAATCGATTTCAAATTGTTCTGCACCGAGTTGATATTGCTGGGAATAATAATAGGATAACCCCCGTTGCCACAGATAGGGTTTAACGGTAGAATTTAATTGTTCAGCGTGATCAAAGTCTTGAATTGATTCAGCAATTTTTGCTAATTTAAAATAAACCATTCCTCGTTGAATATAAGCTCTAACATCATCAGGATGGGAAGATCGATATTTAGTCCAGTAATTAATTTGTTGTTCTAAGGAAAGAGACATATTTGATTAATATTTTAGATGATTATAAACAAGAATATAACCCCTGTAGAGACTTTACATAAAACGTCTCTACAGGGGTTACATGGAACGTCTCTACTGAATTAATCTCCTAAACAAATCCCCATACTTCGAGCCGTTTCTACTAAAATATCACTATTGTTAACGGCACGATATTGAGCGATCGCATCCAAAATCGGAATACTCGACACTTTACGATCTCGCCAAACAACAACCTGATCATATTTTTCCTCAGCAATCAAATCCACCGCCGCCACTCCAAAAGCAGAAGCAATAATTCGATCTATGGGTGAAGGAGTTCCTCCTCGTTGAATATGACCGAGCACTGTAACGCGAGTTTCTGCGCCACTGCGATCGCAAACTTCATCAGCTAAATATTGCCCAATGCCTCCTAAACGAGCTTGTCCCATACGATTAATCATGGTGACAGGTTCTCCCGTTTCCGTTTTCACCGCTTCCGCAACAACAACTAAACAATAGTTTTTCCCTTGTTTTTGTCGTTCTGCAATATGCTGACAAATGCTATCCAAACTGTAAGGAATTTCAGGAATTAAAATAATATCTGCACCCCCAGCAATTCCCGCATGAAGGGCAATATGTCCTGCATCTCGCCCCATGACTTCTAAAATCATCACGCGGCTATGACTTGCAGCAGTAAAATGTAGACGATCTAGGGCTTCGGTAGCAATATCAACGGCCGTACTAAACCCAATCGATAAATCCGTACTTCCCACATCATTATCAATGGTTTTAGGAATGCCAATTAAGTTGATATTTCCCTGTTGGGCAATACGTCGCAAAATTGCTAAACTGCCATCTCCCCCAATTCCAATTAAAGCATTTAATCCTAAGAGATGATAACCTTCAATAATCTCCTCAGAGCGGTCGAGCAAACTTCCATCCGGCATCGGAAAGGCAAAGGGATCACCCTTATTGGTGGTTCCCAAAATCGTCCCTCCGGCGGTGAGAATATTATCGACTTTATCAATTGTTAAAGGAACACTGTTGACGGGACGAGTCATTAACCCTTGGGTGGCTTCTCGAATGCCGAAAACTTCCCACCCCAAGATACCCGCCGCCCGGTAAACGACAGCCCGAATTGCTGCATTTAAACCTGCACAGTCTCCCCCACTGGTTAAAATACCAATGCGTTTATGTTCTCCCATATTTGGCGAATTTTGGATTAACAGATGCAAGCTTTTACTCTACATCCGATTTGGAAATGATCGATAAATCTTCGATCATCTTTAAGATTTTGCCCAGAAATCAGCAGCAAGAGTACAGGTAGAAAAGCCGATCAATCTGCTGAAATCATGGCTTTAAGGGGAATCTGGAGGTCTGTATATCGAGTTTGGGTTCGGAGTCCTTGGGGAGAGTGATGGGTTTATAGCACTACGCATTACAGTTAGGACACTTCTAAATCCTGAAATCCTTTCATTGCTTACTGTTCCTTGTTCCCTGTTCCTTGTTCCCTGTTCCCTGTTCCCTGTTCCCTAGCGCGTAGCGCTATAGCTTGATTCTCTGGTACACTTTAACGAGAGGATTAAGACAATGATCGGCTAAATTTGGGCTAAGTTTTTGTTCAAGTCCCACGATTTCTGACCCGACTTTGAAATCGTTCCCAGCGTTCTGCTTTTCCTCCTGTTCCCCTGTCCCCCAGCCTGCTTTATGCGTCTTCCTTTTACTGCATTTTCAACTTCTCGGCGTTCTTTGCAACATATTGCTGAAGTGATTGAAACGGCGACAACGGAATATTTAGCTCAATGTTTAGAACCGGAGGACTTAAGTTTCCCGGTGATGCCTGCCTTTGGCAGTTGGGTGAAAGCAATGGATGAGGAGTCGGGAAATAAAGTTTATGGAGTCGTTTATCATGCCACAACTAGCCCGATTGATTCCGTACATCGAGCCAGGGCGCTAGGATTAAGTTTAGAAGAATTGCGAGAACAACAACCGCAAATTTTTGCGATGTTAAAAACGGAATTTCGGGTGGCAATTGTAGGGTTTGAATTAGCGAGTGAGGGCAATGGTTCTCAACCGCAACGGGGGAAAATTTATCAATATATTCCGCCACGTCCTCCTCAAATTCATCAAGCAGTTTATGAATGTCAACCCGAAGAAATTGTAGATTTTAGTCAGGAATTAGATTTTTTAAGAACACTATTAGATGTAAGTCATGCCCCGGTTGATGCTTTAGTGGCGGCGGCTATTCGAGAAATTTATAAACTCAGAACCTTAGATCGAGCGTGGTTAATTGAAGCCGGACGAACGGTGAGCATTTTATTAAAAGATGATTATGATCGCTTGCGGGTTATTCTCAAACAAATTCATCCTTGATTATGGGGGACTTAAATTGATCCAGCTTCTGTCACTTTCCGAATTAAGCAAGTAGTCAATAAACTAATTTATCTCAATGTCATCATCCATAGGTTTTATTTTACTAACTCACAGAAACCCAGAGCAAATTCACAGGCTAATAGATCATTTAAACAAAATGTTCAATTATCCAACCATTGTCTGCCATCATGATTTTTCTAAATGTGATTTGTCTGTGGATAAATTACCCCAAAATATCTCCTTTGTCCGTCCTCATATAGAAACCTCCTGGGGTGATTTCTCCATAGTAGAAGCTACCATACAAGCGATTAAATTGATGTATGAGTCTGCCAATTCTCCCGATTGGTTTATATTGCTGAGTGGGTCAGATTATCCGATTAAAACTGCAAAAGAAATATTAAGTGATTTAACTTCAAGTCAATATGATGCTCACATACACCATGAAGAAATTATATATAAAGTTTATAAACAAAATGTAAAAATGAGTCTAATCTGGCAACTATTAGCTTATCAGCGATACTGTAGTTATGAATTATTTTCAATTCCTTTTTTAAATCCGCTCAAAATTCGTTTAGAACATCCATTATTAACTAAACCCTTTCTTCCCTTTTCCGAAAAACTTCGCTGTTTTGCTGGAAGTCAATGGTTTTCTGCTAATCAACGAGCAGCAGATTATATTATTAAGTTCCACCATCAAAAAAATGCTTTAACATCACACTATCGTCGTCGAATGTTTACCGATGAATCCTATTTTCAAACGATCCTGGCTAATGCACCGCACCTAAAGTTAAAAAATGATGATTACCGCTATGTAGACTGGTCAACACAAGGCGCTCATCCCAAAACAATGGAGATGGAAGATTTGCCTAATCTTCTCTCCTCATCATGCCATTTTGCCCGAAAATTTGATATAGATGTAGATAGTAATATTCTTGATCAACTTGACATTATTACCTTAGCATGATAACTTCAGTTTTGGTTGCGGATTTGTCGCAGTTGATGTTTAAAAATCTGAAAAAGACGCATATCATCCAGATTATCCTGTCCCTACCTGTATCGTAGCCCAAAAATAAAATTCACCCGCTATAAATTGCCATGAGTCCGATTAATTTTGATATCCAACCCGAAGTTAGCATCATTTTATGTACATACAATCGAGCCCAATATTTAAGTCAATGTATTGATAGTGTTATTAATCAAACTTTTAAAAATTGGGAATTGTTAGTTGTTGATGATGGCAGCAATGATCAGACTTTTGAAATCGTCAATTCCTATTTACAAACAACTCAAAATATCCGTTATTTGAAACATAAAAATCGCAAGTTAGCCTACTCTAAAAATGTAGGTATCCAAGCTTCCTTTAGCTCCTATATTACATTTTTAGATAGTGATGATACCTATGCTCCTAATCATATAGAATCGCGTCTTAACTATCTAAAATCTTATCCTGAAATTGATTTACTACAAGGCGGATTCTTTTCGGAGGAAGATATTATAGTGGCTGATTATTATAAACCTGGGAAAACCATTAATTTAAAAGAATGTGTTTTAGGCCCTACATTTTTTGGTAAACGTCAAGTATTTTTTGAATTAAAAGGATTTGATAATATCGCTTATGGTGAAGATACAGATTTTTGGCAACGAGCAGAAAAAATATTCAAAACTCACAACATTACCAACCCAGAAACCTATATTTACACAAGAGCAGAAACAAGTATTACTAAGAGTGTTTTAGAAAAAATTTCTTTCTGAGATTAGGTAATTGGTATGAAAGTTAATATTTTTTTCTCCCAGATTAGAAGCCCTTTTTACCTGATTGTCAGAATTTTCCTCAGTTTATCTCTAGTATTTCTATCGGGTTGTCAGACTACATTACCCCAGGATAATAATGTCATTCATCTGACACTATGGCAATCAATTAATCCTCCAGTAAACCGTGATGTTTTTGAAAGATTGGTGGAAAAATTTAATCAAAAACAGAGTAATATTCAAGTAGAGTCTATTTATGCAGAAGGATTACCGAAAGTATTAACGGCCGTTGTTGGTAATGCCTCGCCAGATATTCTCTCATTTTATCCTCAACTTACGGGTCAATTTGTAGAACTAGGTGCCATTGTTCCCCTAGAAGAATGGTTTGACCAATTACCCGGAAAATCTGAAATTATTCCTAACACATTGGAGGAATTAAAATTAGAGGGTCATTTGTGGTCAATTCCCCTTTCTACAAGTAATCTGGCTATTTTTTATCGTCCCACACTTTTTGAAGCTGCGGGAATAAAAGAAACCCCGAAAACTTGGGAAGAATTACGCCAAGTTGCTAAAAAATTGACTATAGATAAAAATGGCGATCAACTCCCCGAACAACATGGAATATTACTGCCTTTAGGTAAGGGAGAATGGACTGTTTTTAGTTGGTTTCCGTTTTTATTAAGTGCGGGGGGTGAAATAGTAACCAATGGCTATCCCAATTTAACAAATCCTGGAGCGATTACTGCTTTAAAATTCTGGGAAGACTTAATAAAAGAGGGTTCAGCCATTCTTTCTAGTCCAGAACGGGGTTATGAGGAGGATAATTTTCTGGCTGGTCGTGTGGCAATGCAAATCACTGGCCCTTGGACTTATATTACTAAATCTAATGTTGATTATCAAATCTTTCCTATCCCTGCTAATGTTGAGAAAGCTACGGTGATTGGGGGTGGAAATCTTTATGTCATGAAGACGAAGCCAGAAAGAGAGCAGGCAGCACTGAAGTTTTTAGAATTTGTGATCAGTGAAGAATTTCAAACAGAATGGGCGATAGGGACTGGTTTTTTACCCGTTAATCTTAATTCTGTTAAAAGTCAGGCTTATCAACAATTTCTCAACTCAAAACCTTGGTTAAAAGTGTTTGTAAACCAAATGTCTGTGGCTCGCGCTCGACCTATTATTGCGGGATATAATCGTTTATCTGATAGTTTAGGTCGAGCCATTGAGTCCACATTACTCGGTCAATCTTCTGCTGAATCAGCACTTAAACAAGCTCAAGCCCGTTTAGAACTGATTTGGAATAGGAATTAATTAGTTACAAATTCCCCGTTTTTTGTTTTAGCAAATAAAGCTTGGCTGCTTCTTCATAATAAGCAGTAGCCGCAGCAGATTCAGAGGCAATTAAGCGAGTAATAACTTCGTTTGGTTCGGGAACTTGTGGGTGATTGGCATGAACATAATCTAAAACATTATAGCGATACCAGGGGGCAACACTAGGATGATGGCGTAACTTTTCGCGCATACGATCGCTAATCAGAAAGTTAGATGCAGTAAATAAGCTGTGCCAATAATCACGGGTGCGTAAATTAATATGTCCCTCTGTATATTGACCCGGAACGGCGGCGGAAAATATGACCACTGGTGCAACTTTAGTGAGCCAATTTATAATAGTAGGTGAACTTTCTGGCTGTAAGTGTTCGGCTACTTCTAAGGATATAGCGAGATCAAATTGTTTGTCTTGGAAAAGGTTAGCGATCGCTGTAGGATCATTCAAGTTCAAAGGATAAAATTCTACTGATAATCCTGTAAAATCCGGTTGAGAATAACCATCAACAGATGTTACCTGTACTCCTAGTTTTGCGAGTTCTCGACTGAGATGACCAGGGCCACAACCAAAATCTGCTACGGTTTTGGGATGATAAATCTCCACAATATACAAAGCTAGAGTTTGGTAATCTGTGTCAAAAGCATCGCTCTGGAAATAATCTGAAGTGTAAATAATAGTCTCATCAGTCATTTTCGTTTATTCCACTTATGTACTCATAAGATAATATAAAAGTTGACCCCAACTGATTATCTTTCACTTGTTTGATTTAGAATACTCAAGACATGGTATAGTAGAAAGGTTGTCTAAAAATCACACATCCAGGGATTCGGGTGTTTCTAGGGTTTCAACCCTTAGCGAATACGCCTGGATGGAGGATTAACCCGAATTAGGAGTTATGACGAATGGCCGTTATTAGTTTGGCAGAAATGTTAGAGTCTGGAGTTCATTTTGGACACCAGACCCGTCGTTGGAACCCGAAAATGTCTCCTTATATCTACACGGAGCGTAACGGGGTTCATATTATCGATTTAGTTCAAACCGCAGAACTGATGGAAGATGCCTATGATTATGTCAGAGGCGCTTCTGAACAAGGGAAAAAGTTTTTATTTGTGGGAACTAAACGCCAAGCCGCCGGAATTATCGCCCAAGAAGCGGCGCGCTGTGGGGGATATTATGTCAATCAACGCTGGTTGGGAGGAATGCTCACCAACTGGACAACGATTAAAACCCGGGTTGAACGTCTGAAAACTTTAGAAGACCGAGAATCTAGTGGTTATTTCGATTATCTTCCTAAAAAAGAAGCCTCCGTTTTACGTCGAGAATTGACGAAATTACGGAAATATTTAGGAGGAATTAAAGCGATGCGTCGTGTTCCTGATGTGGTAATTTTAGTTGACCAACGCCGGGAATATAACGCTGTGATGGAATGTCGCAAATTAGATATTCCCATTGTGTCTTTATTAGATACAAATTGTGATCCTGATTTAGCCGATATTCATATTCCTGCTAATGATGATGCCATTCGTTCCATTAAGTTGATTGTCGGTAAATTAGCCGATGCAATTTATGAAGGGCGTCATGGTCAGTTAGATGCCGAAGTCGTTGAAGAAGATTATGAAGCTTACGAAGACGACTATGAAGAAGATGAAGAAGTTGAAGAAATCGAGGAATTAGATTCCGATAGCGACTCGGAAGAGTAAAACCGGGCTGAGGAGTCTTCTTTAGGGGCAGGTTTAAGGTTTATTCTCCTGCCCTGACTCCGGGGAAACAATCACGATCAATACAACGCTCAAGACGGAAGAAAGCTAGATTCATTTGTTATAATTTTTTTGACAGATGGGTCATGGCGGTAGGCAAACATCAACGAAACCACTGAGGACAAGATGGCGGAAATCTCAGCAAAACTTGTTAAGGAACTGCGCGATAAAACAGGCGCGGGGATGATGGACTGTAAAAGAGCCCTGACAGAAAATGATGGCGATATCAACAAATCTATCGAATGGTTGCGCCAAAAAGGGATTAGTTCTGCGGACAAGAAAACGGCTCGCAGCGCCACCGAAGGCTTAGTGGGAAGTTATATTCACACAGGCGGACGGGTTGGGGTCATGGTGGAAGTCAACTGTGAAACTGACTTTGTGGCGCGTCGGGATGAATTTAAAGCCTTAGTTCAGAATATTGCGATGCAAATCGCAGCTTGTCCCAATGTGGAGTATATTTCTGTTGAGGATATTCCCGCAACAATTGCAGCCAAAGAAAAAGAAATTGAAATGAAGCGGGATGACTTAGGCAATAAACCCGACAACATTAAAGAAAAAATTGTTCAAGGACGAATTGAAAAACGTCTGAAAGAGATGTCTTTAGTGGATCAACCTTACATCCGGGATCAAAATATTACGGTGGAAGAGTTGGTGAAACAAAGTATTTCTCTATTAGGGGAAAATATTAAAGTTCGTCGCTTTGCTCGATTTGTTCTGGGTGAAGGGTTAGAGAAAGAAGAAAAGAATTTTGCCGATGAAGTCGCTGAACAAATGGGCAAAGCCTAGGCTTACTTCTGAAGCCAAAGCTTAATTAACATAAGACTCCGATCTGTTTAGATTGTAATCAAAGATCGGAGTTCATTCATTCTTAATTCGTAATTTGTAATTCGTAATTCGTAATTCCCAATTCGTTTATGGCTGGATCAATAAATCGAATTGAGCAGGATATCACTGCCTTAGAAGAAGCGATCGCTAAAATTGCTCAGGAGTTTTATCAAGCTTATGAAGTGTATTTGATGGCTCTGGGGCAAGGAGTACGTCAACAGTTGATTTTGGCGAGTTATCACCTTTGTACTCAAACCTATCCTGAAGCCTTTTTAGAATTATCTGTTTCAGAACGACAAAGATTACAAAAAGGACTGAGAAATTTAGCCCAACAAATGCAAATGGCTTTGTGTCAGTCTCTCCAAATTCCGGCAGCTTTTGAAGTTCAAGATTTAGAGGATTTAGAGGATGAGGATGAGGATTTAGAGGATTTAGAGATAGATGAATCTCCCTCAGAAGATGGGGAAGAAGAACCAGAAGCCGACACCGCCTTAGAGGTTTCTCCTGTTCTCAAACCGTTGACGCCTGGGCGTTTATTGGCTTGGCAAGAAAGGATTGAAACCGGAATTATTAAAATGTTGAAACTGCTATCCAAGGATGCCAATTTGTTGTTACAACGGTTTGGGATGTTACCGAAGAAATTACCAGAAGCGATTCTGGAAGTGGCATCTAAGGCGGAAGCTTCTAGTGAGGGGGTGGCAGGGCCTCCGAATTTGCTCCAGATTATGATTGAGACGGAGGATGATGAGGATTCCCAAATGTCAATGGTGACGCGCTTAACGACTATTCATTTGCGGTTGGGAGAAATTGAGTTTGCGGATGCGAATGTGATGGCCCGACGTCATCAACTCCGGCATTTATCAGGACAGTTGAGTAGTATTCGTCGGGAATATCAAAAAAAGTTACGCGAGAGGGCTATTGTTCAGGCAGAATCAGCTTGGAGAGCGAGTTGGTATGAGGATTAAGAATGGCTGCAATACTTATAAATTAAGGGTTTGAGATTTAATTGACTAAAAAATCAAGTGCAAACCTATGTTCCCCCCAGTAGCATTTGCTAAAATTATAGCACCCGGAATTGAGCCGTGTCAACCCTCTTTAAAATTCGGCTAAATTTTCCCCAAAAAACCGAGAAGCGTAAAGGAGAGAAAAGTCTGTAAGGGTTGAAGATAAGGGGTTATGGTAGTTAATTGTTTAAAAAATCAAGTGCGACTCTATAAATAGACTTACTGCATTTGCTAAAATTCTAGCAAATGGGATTTAATATTGTCAACCCCCTCTACAATTTGCTGGAATTCTTGTTAGAAAAAGTAATGAGTAGAGAGGTTAAATAAAAGCAAAGGGAATGTCTATTTACTCAAAATACGATATATTATAATAGGCTTGGGTGAGTCACAAAGATAGGGTACTAGGATACAGAGATTACGATGAAATCTTATCAACCGGACTGGTGGAGATTTAGTAAAGCATTATCCGTTGAAGCCGAACGGGGTTTTACGAATTTGCAAGGGAATCAATATCAGTTCCATGAATTTTTTTATGTCAGTCTAAAGGAACTGTTTGAAAATGCACCGCCAGAGACACAAAAACGGTGTCAAGATTTGGCGGAGGAATTTTTGCGCTATCCTGAATTAGAGTTAGAAGACCGACAACATTTAATTGCAGATACGAGACGGTTTTTGCTGCAATTGCAACGGTTGTTTGACTGTCGGAATCAGGTATCAGAAATTCGGGAAAGCGAACAAGATCAAAAACAAAATAGAACAACCGTTCCGAATACGACGGCAATTACGGAACAGGCAAAAGTTGTTAATCTATCCTTAGAACAATCCTTAGAAAAAATTATCGGGCCGAGAAATAGCGATCGCGTTGCCAAATTAGGAATTTTAACCGTATTTGATTTACTCTATTATTATCCGAGGGATCATATTGACTATGCACGACAGGTGAAAATTAAGGAATTAGAACCTGGGGAAACGGTAACGTTAATTGCTCAGGTAAAACGGTGTAGTTGTTTTAGTAGTCCGCGCAATAAAAAATTAACGATATTAGAATTAGTCTTAAGCGATAATACCGGACAACTTAAAATTAGTCGGTTTTATGCCGGAAATCGATATAGTAGTAAAGGTTGGCAACATCAACAAAAAACCAATTATTCTCCGGGAGCGTTAATTGCGGCATCGGGTTTAGTGAAAAAAAATCAATATGGAATCACCTTAGATAACCCGGAAATAGAAGTGTTAGATCATGCCGGGGGTCAAATTGAATCAATGAAAATTGGGCGGGTTTTGCCTGTGTATCCGTTATCAGAAGGTATCGGGGCGGATGTGGTGAGAAAAGCGGTAATTGCGGCGTTACCTGCGGCGAAACTATTGCAAGATGCTTTACCCCAAGAGTTATTAAATCAATATCAATTAATTGGGTTAACTCATGCCATTGAGAATATTCATTTTCCCCCAGATCGAGATTGTTTATCGGCGGCGAGACGACGGTTAGTATTTGATGAATTTTTCTATTTACAGTTGGGATTATTAACCCGAAGACAACAGCAGAAACAAGTAGAAACCAGCGCAGTTTTAGCACCTCAAGGAAAATTGATTGATGAATTTTATCAGATGTTACCGTTTAAATTAACCAATGCTCAACAAAGGGTGATTCAAGAAATTCTCAATGATTTATATTCTCCTGAACCGATGAATCGCTTAGTTCAAGGAGATGTTGGAGCGGGGAAAACCGTTGTGGCGGTGGTGGCAATGTTAGCCGCAATTCAAGCGGGATATCAAGCCGCTTTAATGGCACCAACGGAAGTTTTAGCCGAACAACATTATCGGAAATTAGTCGAGTGGTTTAATTTAATGCACCTTCCCGTAGAATTATTAACAGGTTCAACAAAAGTTGCTAAACGGCGTCAAATTCATGCCCATTTAGAAACGGGAGAATTACCTGTTTTAGTCGGAACCCATGCCTTAATTCAAGATAAAGTTAATTTTCATCGGTTGGGGTTAGTGGTGATTGATGAACAACATCGATTTGGAGTTCAACAGCGAGCTAGATTACAACAAAAAGGGGAATCTCCCCATGTTTTAACGATGACGGCGACACCGATTCCCCGAACTTTAGCGTTAACCTTACATGGGGATTTAGATGTCAGTCAAATTGATGAACTTCCCCCCGGACGTCAACCCATTCAAACCACTATTTTAACGGGAAAACAACGCCAAGATGCTTATGATTTAATTCGGAGAGAAGTGGCTAAAGGCAGACAGGTGTATGTGGTGTTACCGTTAATTGAAGAATCTGAAAAGTTAGATGTCAAATCTGCGGTGGAAGAGCATGATAAATTACAGTCTAAAATTTTTCCTGAGTTTAAAATAGGGTTGTTACATGGTCGGATGAATAGTGCCCAAAAGGATGAGGCAATTACTCTATTTCGAGCGGGGGAAACGGAAATTTTAGTTTCAACAACGGTGGTGGAAGTGGGGGTTGATGTTCCGAATGCAACGGTGATGTTAATTGAAAATGCCGAACGGTTTGGATTATCTCAAGTGCATCAATTACGGGGACGGGTAGGTCGAGGAAAGGATAAATCCTATTGTTTATTATTATTAGGAGGTTCTACCCCAGAAGCGCGACAACGGTTACAGGTTTTAGAACAATCTCAGGATGGGTTTTTGATTGCAGAAATGGATTTACAATTGCGGGGGCCAGGACAAGTTTTAGGGACTCGTCAATCGGGTTTACCGGATTTTGCGTTAGCGAGTTTAGTGGAGGATCAGGAGGTGTTACAATTAGCCAGGGAAGCCGCACAAAAAGTCTTAGAAAAAGATAGAACGTTACACAGTTGGCCGTTAATGCGGGAGGAATTAAATCGTCGTTATATTAAGATTATGGGAGGTAGTATTTTAACGTAATTGAGAAGACAGCACTTCGGCAAGCTCAGTGACCAGATAGGAGAATATTTAACTTTAAGGGTTAATAGAGTATTGGATAAAAAAAGTATACTCTTTCTATTGCCTATTGCCTATTGCCTATTGCCTATTGCCTATTGCCTATTGCCTGTTCCCTGTTCCCTGTTCCCTGTTCCCTTTAAAAAAATGAAAATTGTATTAACGAATGATGATGGCATTGATGCACCGGGAATTCGAGCGTTAGGGAAGGCTATTTCTGGAGAAAAAATCTGGATTGCTCCCCAAAAAGAATATTCTCAATGTGGTCATCAAGTCACAACTCACCAAGGAATTCATGTTGAAAAACGGTCGGAAATTGAATATGCAATTGGGGGAACTCCAGCCGATTGTATTCGGTTGGCGGTGTCTCATCTTTGTCCTGATTTAAGTTGGGTAATTTCAGGGATTAATCCGGGGGGAAATATGGGGGTTGATGTCTATATTTCTGGGACGGTGGCGGCGGTTCGGGAAGCAGCAATTCAGGGAATTCCGGCGATCGCAATATCGCAATATCGCCAAGGCGGAAAACCCGTAAACTGGAAAACAGCAACTCGTTGGGCTAGTTTAGTCTTAGAGGAATTAATGAAACATCCTCCCCAACGGGGGTGTTTTTGGAATGTTAATTTCCCTTATTTAGAACCGGAAGAACCCGACCCAGATATGGTATTTTGTAAACTAGGAACCCAATCTTTACCAATTAACTATAGAAGAGAAGGAGATTATTTTTATTATTATGGGAACTATAGCGATCGCACCTATGAACTCGGAACAGATGTAGAGGTTTGTTTCCGGGGAAAAATTGCTGTGACTTTAATTAAATTGTAGGTTAGAAAGAAACCTGGTTTTTAGCTAAATTATTGATAATTATCCTAAATGTTGGGGCAAAAACCCGGTTTCTGGACGACCCGTAAAGCATCTCAAACCGTAAATGTGACAATTCTTAACACTATTTTTTATCAAATCAGTTTAATCTTAATAATTAGGCGGTTTTTCTCGGTGCTGTCATTAGCAAGACGCCTATTGTTGAATTTAGCTTTGGGATTAAATTTTAGTATGAGCGTTAACTTAGCAACCCAACTGCGAGAAGGCACGAAGAAGTCTCACACAATGGCGGAAAATGTCGGTTTTATCAAGTGCTTTTTAAAGGGTACGGTAGAAAAGACATCTTACCGGAAATTAGCGGGAAATCTCTATTTTGTCTACACTGCAATGGAAGAGGAGATGGAACGCCACCGCAACCATCCTGTTTTGTCTAAATTGTATTTTCCTGAACTGAATCGGAAACAAAGTTTAGAGCAGGATTTATACTATTATTATGGAGAAAATTGGAAGGAAGAAGTCCAACCTTCTGAAGCAGGAAAAGCATACATTGCTCGAATTCGGGAAGTTTCTAATTCTCAACCCGAATTACTAATTTCTCATCTGTATACTCGCTATATGGGTGATTTATCTGGGGGTCAAATTCTCAAAGGAATTGCTCAAAATGCTATGAACCTACCCGAAGGAAAAGGAACTCAATTTTATGAGTTCAACGATATTCCTGACGAAAAAGCTTTTAAAGTCAATTATCGTCAACAAATGGATAGCGTTGATATTGATCAAGAGATGGCGACTCGCATTGTCAATGAAGCTAATGATGCCTTCGGGATGAACATGAAAATGTTCAATGAATTAGAAGGTAATTTAATTAAAGCTATTGGTCAAATGTTATTCAATACGTTAACTCGCCGCCGTAACCAAGGGTCAACGGAAGAGTTAGCAACCGCCGCCGAATAATCAGTTAAAACACGGAAGATTCAACTTAATCCTGAACGCGAGATGGCTGTTAAATAGTCACCTTGGGTTCGGGATTTTGCAATTTTAAACAGGAGAGATTAGAAGTTAGTGCCCGGTCAAGGAGTTGGGGGGAATGGAACTGCATCTGAGTTTGGGGACTTAACAGGGATGAGTCGTCGAGAAGCGGATGAGTTTTTGCGTTCTTTAGGAGCAACTATCAAAATTACAAAAGGAGGTTATATTGAATATAAATTTGCAGATGCTTCAGTCGTTATGATTCGTCCTAACGGAGAAGTCATCCGAACACCTGCACCAAAATATAATGCAGAAGGACAAAGAATTAATAAGGGTTTACGTCTTGACCAAAATGGTTGTCTGTTACAAACCCGCGATAATCTAGGTAATCTTCTAGAAAATACCCATCAAACAGGAGAACGATTAAATGAAGAACTGGAATGATGATTACCATTTACTCGGTTTAGGAGGGTTCACTTCATTAATTAAAAGCATTAATGTTTCATTATGGGGAAATGAAATTACATTTCAATGTTTATATAACCCCGAAGAACCTATTCCTTATCAGATCATCTTTAAAGACTGTCAAGAAATTAGATGGGATGTGTATGATTCAGAGTTGGCGAATGAATTACAAGCCGATTTATTTGGGATTTCATTGGGTGAAGACCATCACCGCAAACCCGCTTTGATTACAACAGATATTTTTGAGATTTCAATTTTATATGATCAGTTTATTTTGGAAAAATCAGAAATCAATCATTTAAAAGTAGAAGAAAAAGAGACTCTAGGATTAAAGATATTGACATAATCAATAACTTAAAGCTATAATCAAATAATACCATGATTATCATTATATATAACTTCTACTTTTCTATACAAATTTTATCTAATTTATGGCATCTCTAACACCTTCAAGCTTGGAAGAAAAAATCCAAAATTTAGCCCAAAAATATTCCAAAGCTCTACTAAAACAAATCAACTGTCGTTTAGAAGAAATGAAAGGTGATGATACTTCTCATTTCTTAATCTATAGAGTTTTGGGTATCACTGAGGAAGAAGGAAAGTTAATAGATATTTATCAAAATAAAGGTCGTTTTTTATACAAGTATGCAGGATCATTTTTAGAGAAAGCCACTCAATTATCTTTTCTGGAAAAATATCCTAATTCAAAAGCAGTCAAGATTACTAATACTATGGGTTCCAGACCAAAAACATTTGAAATTGATTGTTTAGAAGGAAACAATGCCATTGAAATTAAATGGAGAGATGCAACAACAGATGGAGATCATATAACAAAAGAACATACTAGAATTAAAACTATATCAACCGCAGGTTATAGACCTATTCGTATTATGTTTTATTACCCCAATAGACAACAAGCTATAAGAGTTCAGCAGACTTTAGAAACACTTTATAAGGGAATTGGCGGTGAATATCACTATGGAGAGAGTGCCTGGAATTATGTGACTGAGAGAACAGGTATAGATTTAAAAGAAATTTTAGAAAGAATTGCTGATCAAAATACGAATTCTGATGGATTATAATTTATTAACTCCCTAAAAATTATGAATAATATTTACGATATTCTTCAAGGTGATTGTTTTGATATCGTTCAAAGGATGCAGTCAAATTCCGTTAATCTAATTTATTTAGATCCTCCTTTTTTTACTCAAAAGCAGCAGTCTTTAAAAACGAGAGATAGACAATTGGAATTTAGTTATAATGATTTATGGGAAAGTGAGCAAGACTATGCAAAATTTATTCATGATAGATTAGCTGTTTTATATCATATTTTAAGAGAAGACGGATCGATTTTTGTACATTGTGATACTCATGCTAATTATATGATTAGAGTGATTTTAAATCATATTTTTGGTCACGATAATTTTAGATCGGAAATTATTTGGAGTTACAAACGCTGGTCTAATTCTAAAAAAGGATTGTTACCCGCCCATCAAACGATATTTTTTTATTCTAAAACAAATCAATTTACCTTTAA
Organism: Planktothrix serta PCC 8927; assembly: GCF_900010725.2. NCBI lineage: Bacteria > Bacillati > Cyanobacteriota > Cyanophyceae > Oscillatoriales > Microcoleaceae > Planktothrix > Planktothrix serta. The sequence continues at coordinate 156,410 of NZ_LR734855.1, forward strand.
TCCTATTTATTGCCATTATTCAGAATCTACAAATGTCGATCAAATCTTACAGAAACGCACCAGAGATGAGTATGGTAAAGCGGTTTATGCCAGAGATGATGAGGGGGAAATTATTGCTGCTGACCCGAAAAAAGGAGTCCCTTTAAGCGATGTTTGGGAAATTCCCTATTTAAACCCTAAAGCAAAAGAGCGTGTCGGTTATCCTAGCCAAAAACCGATTTTACTACTAGAACAAATTATTGAATTAGCTTCTAACCCTGGGGATATTGTATTAGATCCTTTTTGTGGAAGTGGGACAACAATTATTGCTGCTAAATTATTAAATCGTTCAGGAATAGGAATTGATATTTCACCGGATGCGGTTCAACTTTCTAAAGATAGATTGAAAACCCCGATGAAATCCGAGTCTGTGTTACTACAAAAAGGTCGAAAAGCCTACCTGAATGTTGATGAAGAAGCTCTGAATATTATTTCGAGTTTAGATATTATTCCTGTTCAAAGAAATCAAGGAATAGATGCTATTTTAAAACAGAATTATGGAGGTAAACCCGTCCCGATTCGAGTCCAACGTCAGGGGGAAAGCTTACACAAAGCACTGAGTTTATTGCATAAAGCGTCTCAAGTTAAAGGAGCTTTGAAATCGATTTTAGTTAAAACCTCTGATGATCTTTTTGATCTTGAAGTGACAGATATTCCCCCTCATGTCATGATTATAGAATCTCCTGCTTATACGGTTCACAAGGTGCTATCTTAGAGAGATTGAGATTAGGATAAATTCAATTAATTCTGAGGTTTAAAACTCAACTTTATTATAAAGATCATCAACAGACATTTCAAACGAAATGGAGTTAAGCACTAGGTTTTCATTGCTATTATTATACTCCATAAATATCCAGTGTTTATCATCCGTTTTATAATAATGTTCAATATGAATCGTATATTGATCGATGAGTAGATATTCTTGAAAAGTCGGAATAGTACGATAGGCTGCAAATTTCTCGTCTTTGTCGTAGTTTCGGGTTGATGTTGATAATACTTCTGCAATCATTAACGGATTTGTAAGGGTGTCTTTTCTGCCTTCTTGGAGTTGAATATCACCCTGAATAACTATAATATCAGGATAGGTATAGAGGCGTTTTTCAGGAATCCAAAGCCGTTGATCGGTAACAAATATAGCGCTACGCGCTATGGTTAGGACAAAAGTATGATAAGATGCAGTAATACCTCAATATCGGAAAATAGTTATGCCGGCACCTTATAGTTACGATTTACGCTCCAAGGCGATCGCAGCCGTGAAAAGAGGAGAAAAGAAAATAGAGGTAAGTCGTTTCTTTAAAATAAGTCGCAACACATTAGATCTGTGGCTGAAAAAAGAAAGAGAAACAGGAGACTATCAGGCTAGCCGACAGGTAGGAGTAGGAACTCAACCGAAAATTCAGGAGTTAGAAAAATTTAAAGAATTCGTGAAAAAAAATAGTGACAAGACTCAAAAACAAATGGCCCAATTATGGGGGTGTGAGGCGACGCAACAGAATATTAGTTATGCTTGTCGAAAACTGGGTATAAGTCGAAAAAAAAACTTATGGGTATCGAGAAAGAGATGAAGAAAAAAGACGAGAATTTCTTCAAAAACTAGAGGGAATAGAAAGGAGCAGAAAAGTTTATGTAGATGAAGCGGGATTTGATAATAGAGAGGATTACCCGTATGGCTACAGCCCGATAGGGGAAAGATGTTATGCACTCAAGTCCGGTAAAAGAAGAGAAAGAGTCAGTTGGCTATCAGCATTGAAAGAAGGTAAATTATTGGCTCCTTTAACCTTTGAGGGGTCATGTAATAAAGATTTATTTGAAACCTGGTTAAAGAATTGTTTGCTGCCAGTGCTAGAACCAGGAGACATTATTATTATTGATAATGCCAGCTTTCATCAAGGGGAATATATCAAAGAACTCGTCGAAGAAGCCGGATGTAAAATTTGGTATTTGCCCCCATATTCTCCCGACTTGAACAAGATTGAAAACTGGTGGGCTGTTTTAAAGACATGGATGAAACAGAGATTAAACGAATTTCAAACCGTCAGAGAATGCGTGGATGCTGCATTTAGAAATTGTCCTAACGTATGCGCGTAGCGCTATACACGATAGGGTTGACGCTTGAGGGCAAAATTCAGCGTCGCGTAGAGATTACCAGCAATTTGATTATGATTGGGAGTTCCACCTGTCATAAGTCTAATTTCACCGTTAATATATTCATGGCGTTCTGAGGAATTAACCTCAAAATCGAGATATTCTTCAAGGGTATAGATTTGTTTAGCTTCAACTTGTAAGATCATGATCCTTTCCTTATCCTAAAATAGAATTGTAACCTATTCATAGATTAGCAAAAATTTTTCACTTATGTTTCAAGCAACCCGAAGACGGTTAGGAATTTGGTATACCGCAGTCACCGCTATTTTATTATTATTATTTGCAAGTGGGTTTTATTTCTATGTTAGAAATACCTTAATTGAACGCATTGATGATACTTTAAATCACGTTGTAGAAGTGGTAGAACGTTCTCTAGTTATTGAATCTGTTCCTACCCCTCCGGCGATGTCTCCGGTGGTCTTGGGCGGTCAATTTCAAGTAAATGTTGAAGCGAGTTTTAGAAATAATCCTAATACCGTTGAAGATGATCATATTGATATTGAATGGTTTAGTCCGACGGGAGAATTATTATGGTCTACTTTTTCTCAAGCATTGGATATTCCAATTCATCCTAATTGTAAAGGGGAAACTGTTCATATTTTTGAACAAAATCAAGTTGCAGAAATGATTTTAAGACAAGTCACCGACCGGGTAGAAATCGGGCGACAAGTCTTAGGCTATTTACGAGTGAGTCATCCTTGGTTTGAAGTCACAAAACCCATCCAGCAGTTAATCTTTGATTTAACATTAGGAACAATTTTGATGTTAATTGGTGTTGCTGCAATTGGCTGGTTTTTATCAGGTTTAGCAATGGAACCTGTACGGGATTCCTATCAACAGTTAAAACAATTTACCGCCGATGCTTCCCATGAATTAAGAAGTCCAATTGCGATGATTCAAACCAATGTCCAAGTCGCTTTAGCAGAACCTAATTTATCCAATTCTGAACAACAACAATTGCAAGTTATTGAACGAATTACTCGCCGTTTAGGTCGGTTAGTTGATGATTTATTATTTCTAGCCCGACAGGATAGCGGGATTGTTAAACCACAATTTTTTGCTATTCCTTTAGATGGGTTATTGATGGAAGTTGTGGAAGAACAAGAAGCGATCGCCATTCAACAAAACATCCATCTTTCCTTAAATTTTATTGAAGATTCTGAAGAAATTATTGTTAATTCAGATACTCCCCTTTTAACCGAAACTGAACCCTTTAGTTTACAGGGAGATTGGGATCAATTAGTCCGATTATTTACTAATTTAGTCAGTAATGCGGTGCAGTATACTCCCTCTGGCGGTGAGATTAAAATTGAATTAAAACAACTTCTTAAACCCAAACGACAACCGGGACTAGGAAAAGTGACAGAATCTTGGGAAAAAAATCATTCTCTCTTGAAATTTGAAGGATTACAAGTTATAATTAAAGACACAGGAATTGGGATTTCTTCTGAAGCATTACCCCATATTTTTGATCGGTTTTATCGCGTTGATCCCTCTCGTACTCATCGCCATAGTGGGGGGTCGGGTTTGGGTTTAGCGATCGCTCAAGCAATCGTAGAAAATCATCACGGTCAAATTTATTTAGAAAGTCAAATTAATCAAGGTACAACCGTTATCGTCACCTTACCGCTACATCCGAGCGGGTTATAAAGAATAGCCAACCTAAATCAGATGTACCCATTAACCCAATATTGACAAGATTAACAATTTGAAGGTATAATCAAGCTATTCCATTCGGTTAATTACAAGGTTAATTACAATGGTTCAAAAAATTGCTCTCTTTAATCATAAAGGTGGTGTTGGGAGCACAACAACGACCTTTAATTTAGGTTGGATGCTGGCAGAGAAAGGTAAAAAAGTGATTTTAGCCGATACTAATGCTCAGTGTAATTTAACGGGAATGGTATTAGGAGAAGGAACAGAAGAAGGTGAAGAAAGAATCGAACAAATTTATCATACAAAATCTAACATTAAAACAGGTTTAGCTCCTGTATTTGAGTCTCAACCCAAAGCGATTGAAGCTATAGATTGTATCCCGATAGAGGGTCGAGACGGATTATTTTTGCTTCCGGGTAATGTGGGATTTGCAGAATATGAAGTTACTCTCGGTATTGCACAAGAGTTAAGCGGATCAATTCAAACACTGAAAAATTTACCTGGTGCGATTAATTATTTATTTGAAAGAACGGCTGAAAAGTTTGAAGCTGATTATATTTTAATTGATATGAGTCCTAGTTTAGGAGCAATTAATCAGAATTTGTTGATGATTAGTGACTTTTTTATAGTTCCTACAACGGCTGACTTTTTCTCGGTGATGGTAATTGATTCTTTATCTAAAGTTTTACCAAAGTGGTATCGTTGGGCTAAATCAGCTAGTGCTTTGCCAATTTTAAGAAATGCTGATTATCCTTTTCCTGATGTGACATTACGTTTTCTGGGAACAATTATACAGAACTATCGGACTCACAATGGCAAAGAAACAAAGGCTTTTCAAAAGGGGATTCAAAAAATCGAGGAAACTGTGAGTTGTAAGCTATTTCCTATTTTACAAACCAATAATATGACATTACCAAAGGAAGCTTATCAATATCAGGGGATTCAAGATACATTTACTTTAGCAAAAATTCCTGATTTCAATAGTTTAATTGGATTATCTCAAGAATACCAAACCCCAGTTTATACCTTAACAGCAGATCATGTAAAGCTAACGGGTATCTTATTAGAACACACTCAAAAAAAACAAGAAGAATTTAGAGAAACTTTTTCAAACTTAGCCGATAAAGTGATTGGATTAACCACCGCTTATGCAGTCAGTAATTGAGAAATTTCGGATTAGTATAGGTCGTGTTAGAGATTTAATTGCTCTGCATAATTCTATTAAAGCTCAATCGACTAATATTTTAGATGTCTCAGATATTTTAAGATCTGCTTTGGTTTTAGCGGTGAGTGCATTAGATTATTATGTTCATGAAGTTGTCACGTTGGGGATGTTAGAAATTTATCGAGGTCAACGTCCTGAACCCAGGATTACTGCGAATACAACTCAATCCGCGTTTGATCGTTTTCAAGTCTCGTTAGGTACAGCACGCCAAGATAGAATTATAGCTCTTGATATTGAATCTTGGTTAGAAGATGAAGTGCAACAAATACAGGGTGAGGAATTTTTAGAACAACCTCAAAGCCTCTCTAATTTACTTCCTATAATATCTCAAAGTCTTTCTAATAAACTAAATAATATTTCCTTGTTAGAAAATGAGATTAGAGAACAATTAAGTTATAAAAGCTTTCAAAAACCCGATAAAATTGCTGAGGCGCTTCGGTTAATTTCTGATAAAAAATTATGGGATGAAGTTGCTGTTAAAATAGGAAGATCAGCACAAGATACTAAACAACAACTGAATGCGATTATTGATCGAAGAAATAAAATTGCTCATGAAGCCGATAGAAATCCAACCTTTAATATTGGTGATCGTTGGCCTATTGATGATAACCTCGTTAATGATGCTGTTACCTTTATTGAGCAAGTGGTTGAGAGTATTGATCAAATTCTATAACAAGATGATCAGCTTTAGGACTCAAACTCAACTTTATCATCAAGATCAGCAACAGAAATCTCATATCTTTTTCAATCCCCCTTGACACTCCAGTAAGGAGGAGACTTTAGAATAACAATGTAGGGTGCGTAAGCAAGGCGCACGCACCAACTCACTCAACTTTAGAATAACAGTGTAGGGTGCGTAAGCGCAGCGCACGCACCAACTCACTCAGAATGGAGTTTAAACCATGAAAACAAGCTATTTCCGATTAAAGGGGATGGGGTGCGCCTCCTGCGCCAATACCATAGAAACAGCGATTCAAAATGTTGATGGGGTTGCAATTTGTCACGTTAATTTTGGCGCTGAACAAGCAACGGTTGAATTCGATCCCAAGCAAACTAATATTGAGCAAATTCAACAGGCGGTTACAGATGCGGGATATACTGCTAAACCCATAGAAGATACCACTTCTCATCTCCAAGATACGGAAAAAGAGAACCGAGAAATTGAACAAAAATTAACCCAAAAAGTGTTAATTAGTGCAATTATTAGTGTGTTTTTAATCATCGGAGGATTACCGATGATGACGGGGTTAAATTTACCCTTTATTCCTACTTGGATGCACAACCCTTGGTTACAATTAATCCTAACAACACCGATTTTATTTTGGTCGGGTCAAACCTTTTTTCTGGGAGCATGGAAAGGGTTAAAACGTCATCAAGCGGATATGAATACCTTAATAGCAGTAGGAACAGGCGCGGCGTATTTGTATTCAATTTTTGTCACTTTCTTCCCCCAATTCTTCCTCAATCAAGGGTTATCGGCGGATGTCTATTATGAATCAGCCGTTGTGATTATTACCTTAATTTTACTCGGTCAATTATTAGAACATCGCGCCAGAGGAAAAACCTCCGATGCGATTAAAAAATTAATGGGATTACAACCCAAAACCGCCCGTTTAATTCGGTCTGGAGAAGAAATTGATATTCCCATAGAAGCGGTGAATGTTGGTGATATTATTCGAGTCCGTCCTGGTGAAAAAATCCCCGTTGATGGGGAATTAATAGAAGGGAATTCAACGGTTGATGAATCGATGGTAACGGGAGAAAGTTTTCCCGTCGAAAAACATCCAGGAGATGAAGTGATTGGGGCGACAATTAATAAAACTGGAAGCTTTAAATTTAGAGCTTCACGGGTGGGAAAAGATACGGTATTAGCGCAAATTGTGCTGTTAGTTCAACAGGCGCAAGGGTCAAAAGCCCCGATTCAAAAATTAGCAGATCAGGTAACAGGTTGGTTTGTTCCGGTTGTAATTGCGATCGCGATCGCTACTTTTATTCTCTGGTTTAATTTAACCGGAAATCTTACTCTAGCAATAACAACAACCGTCGGAGTTTTAATTATTGCTTGTCCCTGTGCTTTGGGATTAGCAACACCGACTTCTGTGATGGTGGGAACAGGTTTAGGGGCTGAACATGGGATTTTAATTAAAGGTGCAGATAGTTTAGAATTAGCCCATAAAATCCAAACTATTGTATTAGATAAAACCGGAACTTTAACCGCCGGAAAACCCACCGTAACCCAGTATGTAACCGTTGGAGGAACAAATAACGACCATGAATTAAAATTATTACGATTAGCCGCAGCAATAGAACAACAATCTGAACATCCCTTAGCAGAAGCTATTGTTCAATATGCTAAAACCCAAGGAGTTAATTTTCCCTTACCTGAAATTAACAATTTTCAAGCCTTAGCGGGAATGGGAGTTCAAGGTTATATTTCAGATCGATTTGTCCAAATTGGAACCTCTCGCTGGATGCAAGAATTAGGGATTGAAATCGAACCCTTACAACAGTATCAATTGAATTGGGAGGCGGAAGGAAAAACCACAGCTTGGATGGCAGTAGATGGAGAAATAGAAGGGTTAATGGCGATTTCAGATGCTCTAAAACCGACTTCTAAAACGGCAATTCAAGCGTTACAAAAAATGGGGTTAGAGGTGATTATGTTAACCGGAGATAATCAAAAAACCGCCGAAGCGATCGCTTCTGAAGTCGGAATTAAACGGGTATTTGCAGAAGTGCGTCCCGACCAAAAAGCGAATATGATTAAATCTTTGCAAACTGAACGCAAAGGACGGAAAAAACAGCCTTCAATTGTAGCTATGGTCGGGGATGGAATTAATGATGCTCCGGCTTTAGCTCAAGCGGATGTAGGAATTGCTATTGGTACAGGAACAGATGTTGCGATCGCAGCCAGTGATATTACCTTAATTTCAGGGGATTTAATGGGACTGGTAACAGCAATTAAATTGAGTAAAGCTACCTTAAATAATATTCGCCAAAACCTATTTTTTGCCTTTATCTATAACTCAGCCGGAATACCAATTGCGGCGGGAATTCTTTATCCCTTAACAGGTTGGTTGCTGAATCCGATTATTGCAGGAGGAGCTATGGCGATGAGTTCAATTTCTGTTGTTACGAATGCTTTACGGTTACGTCAGTTTAAGCTGAATTAATCTTTAGTTAAAAAGTGTATTGAAAATGGAAATAGAGCCAGTCTAAATGGATTGTAAAACCCTAATTTTAGGAGCATTAATCTCCAAAAGTGGACACACATCTCCGTGTCAGGGCGAGAAAACCTCGCCCCTACGATGCGCGGTAATTTGTAGCAATAATTGAAACTTACTTTCGAGGAATTATTCTTAGAATAAGGAGTGAAGACTATGAACATCAAAATCAAAACAGGATTACAATTTAGCGGAATTTTGCTATCAATTTTAATGGTTAACTCTGTTCCAACTCAAGCAATGGAATCTCATTCAGAATCCTCTAATAATCAATTTCGGACAATTGAACAACCTTTATCAACAAAAATAGCGGTTACAACGGGAGGATTAGCCTTAATTGGATTAGAACTTTGGTGGTTTTTATTCAGTAAATCCAAAGCCAAAAAAGCAACCATTAATTAAGATACTCAAGAATTTCCTATTAAACTAAACAAAGAAACCGGGTTTCTGGCTGTTGTCTATTGGTAACAATCAAAAATTTTCCTTGAGAAACCCGGTTTCTGCTTCTTTTCAAAAAAAATACCCCTTCAATCTTCCACAAATTGCAGGGGTAAAAACGTTACTTATTTTTTGTGTTCTTAACTTGAGCGTTAGAGAATTAGTTGCTTAAGTTATTGCTGGCGTAAGCATCCAAACTATAGGCGGGGATGCGGACGCTGTAGTCGGTTTCTTGACCTGTAACAGACTGAGCGATTTGCTCAAAGGAGTCAGAATTCCAATTCCGTTGGTGAATGGGTTTGGTTTGTTCACCCCGGAAGTAAGCTTGAGTCCCAATTACAGCAGCCGCAACCCAACCGACGATGAATAAGGAAATTAAAACGGTAAACATAATTTTTCTCCTAACCTGCTTTAGCTTGTCTTCTATGTAAACGATTGTAACAGACAGTTAAAAAATATTGCAATACCTTGACAGATTTTTTTTGTTGTGTTTACCGTACTTGGTTAGGGGGGTAGGGATCTGGGGGAGCACCGTCAACGGTCAACGGTCAACAGCCAACGGTCAACAGCCAACCGTCAACGAATAGTAAAAATTAAGGAAGAATTAAGTAAAAAGTGATAAGCATTTCTGCTAGATTTGATATACACCAGTTATGCCTTGTAGAAGCAAAGTTGATGAGAAATTACTAAGCCTGATCGAATAAAGGATATTTTTGGACAAGTTCCCTTTAGAATAATAAATAGGTAATTATGCAGAGATTGGAAGCTAATATGACGCAAAAAGATTCTCGCACTCCTGTTTCACTCTCCGAACGAGAACTGCAAGTTGTGGAGTTAGTTGCGAGTGGATTAACGAATCAAGAAATTGCGGATAAACTAGAGATTAGTAAACGTACAGTCGATAATCATATCAGTAACATTCTCACAAAAACGGCAACGGATAACCGAGTGGCATTAGTCCGTTGGGCGTTGCAATGGGGAAAGGTTTGTCTGGATCATATTAACTGCTGTCCTCTACCGCTTATAACTGATGAGGATGAAATGGAGGCGATCATTTCTTCTTCTGTAGAATAGCGGAACAATAGGTTAACGTTGAATGCAAACAGTTAAACAGAAACAACGGCTTCGCTATCAAGTTCGGTGTCAGAAACTTCCCTTAACGGTGTATCGGGAAGTGGCTGCACATTTGCGTCAGGTGGAAGGAGTGAACACAGGGTTAATTCCCACCAGTATCAGTCCCGATGAAATACCGCCAGAATTTGATTACACTCAAAGTCAAGTTGGCAGTTTATGGATCGAATATGATGACATCCATAATTCGGCAACTCGTCAACAGATTGATCAAATTTTGGCGTATTATAACGATCGTTATGGCGCCTGGGAAACAATCGATCCGCCACAGGACTAACGATTAATTGAGAAACTAATGGAACTGATTAAAGCATTACGAGGAACACGCGATATTCTACCTGATGAAATTGGATACTGGCAATGGGTGGAGTCTGTTGCCAGAGATATTTTATTCAGGGCAAATTATCAGGAAATTCGCACCCCAATTTTTGAACAAACGGCTTTATTTGAACGCGGTATTGGGGAAGCGACGGATGTTGTCGGCAAAGAAATGTATACGTTTGTTGACCGGGGTGAACGTTCTATTACCTTGCGTCCAGAGGGAACTGCTGGAGTGGTTCGCAGCTTTATTGAAAATAAACTCCACGCCACGGGAGGGGTACAACGGTTATGGTATACCGGGCCGATGTTTCGCTATGAACGACCCCAAGCCGGACGTCAACGACAGTTTCATCAAATTGGGGTTGAGGTGTTAGGAAGTCGGGATGCGAGGGCTGATGTTGAAGTGATTGCGATCGCAACTCATATATTACAAAAGTTGGGATTAAAAAATTTAAACCTCAACTTAAATTCTGTGGGAAATTCAACCGATCGTCAAGCCTATCGTCAAGCATTAGTAGATTATTTAACGCAATATAAAGAGGAATTAGATGCAGATTCTCAAGATCGATTATCTCGAAATCCGTTAAGAATTTTAGATAGTAAAGATCAACGGACGCAGGAAATTGTTCAAGAGGCTCCCAGTATTTTAGAGTATTTAGGAGAGGATTCTCGCGCCCATTTTGAACAGGTTCAACAGTTATTAACAGCCTTAGAAATTCCCTACAGTTTGAACCCTCGATTAGTGCGCGGTTTAGATTATTATACCCATACGGCGTTTGAAATTATTTCTGATGATTTAGGCGCTCAAGCTACAGTTTGTGGGGGCGGTCGTTATGATGGTTTAGTTCAAGAATTAGGGGGGCCAGAAACCCATGCTGTCGGTTGGGCGATCGGCTTAGAAAGGTTAGTGATTCTGTTACAACAGTTAAATTCTCTTTCCGGTTCTAGCTTAGATTTTTATGTTGTTTCTAGGGGCAATTTAGCCGAATCTCAAGGGTTAATTTTAGCTCAAAAATTGCGTCAAAATGGCTTCAGTGTGGAGTTGGATTTAAGTGGAAGTGCCTTTGGGAAACAGTTTAAACGGGCTGATCGCAGTGGTGCTGTGGCTTGTTTAGTATTAGGAGATGCAGAGGCGGAACAGCAAACAATTAAATTAAAATGGTTAAAAACAGGGGAAGAAATCACGATAAATCAATCTGATTTATTCGATAAAATTGATCAATTTCGGGAACAAATTCAAGCTCTAAAAAATGCTTAACTCCTTGTTCCAATGCTCTGCCTGATGAATTATACAATAATTGTTTAGATGGTGCGTGCGCGTTGCTTACGCACCCTACATTTTGATATCGAGGGAATTTTTTTAACCTCCGGCGGCAAAGGTTGCCATAATAATAATTGATAGGGCTAAACCGGGGAACAACAGAATCAATAACATTAAAAGATCGTGAGTATTCATAGTAATAAAGGGTCTAAATTAACTTGCCGATAGCATAACATAGATTTCCCAAAAAGTGGCTCGAATTTAAAAAATATTTTAAAATGAGAGGGTTTAAAGCATTTATCCTCATCATTCTTACCATGACAATTCCTGTTGATCAAATTTTCAATATTGCGAACCTGTTTGTGCTTCCCTTTTGGGCATTAATGATTATTTTACCGAATTGGGGAGTGACGCGAAAAGTTATGGAGTCCTATCTTCCCTTTGTGTTGTTAGCCTGTGTTTATTTATATCTGTTTATCAGCAGTATTAACCCAGAAAATGCCGCAGCATTATCTAATCCCAAATTATCAGATATTGCCCATTTTTTTGCTGATGAAAATGCCGCAGCAACGGGATGGATTCACTTTTTAGTCATGGATTTATTTGTCGGACGTTGGATTTATTGGGATGGACAAAAAACAGGGATTTGGACAATTCATTCCTTAGTATTTTGTTTATTTGCGGGGCCCTTTGGATTATTATCTCATATTCTGACAAGTTGGATTAGTAAGCTGTTTTTTACTCAACCGCAATCAGATATTAATCCAGTATCAAATTCTTAGATACCGAGAAACCGGGTTTCTGTAATAACTTTTCTGCTTAATAGAAAGATAGTAGAAGAAACCCGGTTTTTGAACCCCTATCAGCAATTGGAGAAATTACAATTGAGACAGTAATCTCTCATAATCTGTGTGCGAACCAATCCAAAACCAAATAATGATATCTCCTTCTAACTGTCCAACGGCTCGATAATCCTTGTTAATTCTAGCCGAATAAATGGGTAATTCTGGATGTACCTTTTTGAAACGAAGGCTGGGATAATTGGGATCTCGTTTGAATTGTCGATAGGCTTCACGAGCCTGGTTTTGGACTTGCTTTGGCAGAGTGGCAAATGCTTTACGAAAAGAAAAGGTTGTTCGTGACTTCACAGTGTTTCTGGATCTAACTCTTGGGTTTGTCCAGAATGGTATTCAGCCATTGCATTAGCTGCTAATTTAGCAAGCGCATCGGGTGATTCAGTAAATGCACTATCCCAGCGCATTTCTGCTTCGAGTTCCTGTAAAATTAGAGTAGCGATCGCATCTTGTTCAGTGGCGGATAAAATTTTCAATTGGGCGATCGCACGTTCAAGTAACTCGGTCATATTCCTAAAAGATATTATCTCAAAGATTACTGATAGCAATTATAGCACTAATCCCGAACCTTCCCTTAATATTAAGGCAATTTCTGTTGCAGCGTAACAAGGTAAAATTTTTTTGTAGGGGCGGGTTGATCAAAAAACTGTGTTACTCAGTAATAACCTGAATAAACCCGCCCTAACCCGCCCTTTCGGGTTTCTGTCTTAACTTTCTTTTAGAATAGAAAGATAGCTGAAGAAACCCGGTTTCTGAACCCCCACAGTTGTATCAAGAAACCGGGTTTTTGCTAGTTAAGATAGGGCGGGTTTAGAGATCTTAATTTGGAGTAACAAAAACCTGAGAAAACCCGCGCCTACAAATCCGTTTAACCCTAAACTACTTTTTTCCGCAAAAACAAGATTAAAGCTTCACTAATTTCTTGGGGCCAATGTTCTTGAGGGTAATGTCCGGCTTTTTCTAAGGTGACAATTTCTGCCCCAGAAATCCCGTTTGCAAAGGTTTCAACATCGGTAAAATTTAACCAAGGGTCAATTAATCCCCAAATGATTTGAGTTGGATGATGCCAATTTTTAAAGCCAGATTCTATTTCCATCATCGCCTCTTTTAAGCGTAAATTTTTTAAGGTTGCTAAGAGCGATCGCCCCGCCGCCGAAGCTTTTAAAAACGGACTGCGATAAACTTCTAAAACCTTATCCTCAATCACATATTTACTGCCTCCTTCTAAAGTTCTATCCACTAATAACGGGTCTTGGGTGATCATATCTCCCACAAACGGTAACGCCATTTGTTGTAATTTCCAGGGGAGTTTAGCTGATGTGGAAATAGGAGTATTGAGAATAATTAATTTTTCAATTTGTTCAGGATAACGTAGGGCATATTGTAATCCCATTGAACCTAAAAATCCTTGAACAACTAAATAAAATTTTTCTAGTTTTAATTGTTCTAAAAATCCCGCTAACCCTTGAATAAACGCATCAGGAGTATAGTCAAAATCTCGTTGATCTGGTTTTCCCGAATATCCAGAGCCGATCCAGTCCGGTGCGATCGCTTTATATCCTTGTTTTTCTAATTCATCCATAATCACTAACCAACTGTAGCTTTGAGAAACTAATCCATGCAATAACACCACTGGAATTTTCTCAGTTGTTTCGGGATTTGTTTCTCGATAAAACCAATCTAAAGAGCCGACTTTAATTTCGTTTTTAGTAATTGACATGATAGTTTTAAACCCTAAATTAAATTACCTATTGCCTATTCCCTCTTTCCCTCTTTCCCTCTTTCCCTCTTTCCCTCTTTCCCTCTTTCCCTCTTTCCCTGTTCCCTGTTCCCTGTTCCCTGTTCTAAAAACAGTTGTAGAGACGTTAAATTTAACGTCTCTACAAAGGGTGAAATCATGAAAATGATTCAAAGTTTAGAAGTTCATTTCAGCGGCTTGAACTTTCTCAACTTGTTTCTTCTTCATCACCAGCATCACTTGAGTTAACATCACCAAGGCGATAAACGCAATTAACCCAAGAACGCGAGAGGAACTTTGCAGAACGATTTCGGTATCATGCTGACCAAAGCCACCAACGTTGGGGTTATCGGTTAAAGCCTCACCGGCTGCAACCGTTTGACCTTCAGAGACAATTAACTGAGGGCCAAGGGGAATTTCATCGACAACGATTTGACCGTCAGCCTTTTGAATGGTAACTTGAGAACCCGATTCTGCTTCCGTTGTGATCTGGGTAATTGTTCCAGCAACAGAGGCTTTATAAAGGTTATTATTGCTAGAATTGCCAGCCGGATAGAGTTGACCCCGACCTCGGTTTCCGCCGACATGAATAGCAAATTTACCATAGTGAACGGATTTATCCGTTGCGGGGTTAGGAGACAACACCGGGAAGATAATTTCTTGATATTCTTCTCCAGGTAAGGGCCCGACAATTACCACATTGTCTTGATCTTCCCGATAGGGTTGGAAGTACAAATCACCAATTTCTTCCTTCCATTCTTCAGGAATGCGATCTTCTGGAGCAATCTTAAAGCCTTCGGGGAGCATTAACACTGCACCAACATTTAAACCGCCTTTGCTACCATCGGCTGTCACTTGCTGAAGGTTGGTATCGTAAGGAATTTTAACAACAGCCTTAAAAACAGTATCCGGTAGAACGGAATGGGGAACTTCAATTTCTGTCTGCTTTGCAGCTAAGTGACAGTTCGCACAAACAATTCGTCCCGTCGCTTCACGCGGAGTTAAGGGAGCCGTTTCTTGCGCCCAAAAAGGATAAGCCGCTGCTGACTGGGGGAAGGCAAAATCACTGGTTAGGAAGAAAGCAACCGTTGCTACGGTAACCCAAAGGATTTTCCAAGCCCGCAAACGAGGCATTTTTACTAATTGATCAATTGGTTGCATTACTATTGTTCTATTTCTGGTCAAAGTCAACAGAATCAATCATCACAGATTTTAGATTTCAGATGTTGCTCTAAAATCCAAAATCCTTGTATAGCAGGGAACAGGGAACAGGGAACAGGGAACAGGGAACATCGGAGGAAAAGACTTCACAGCCCTTGGTTTCAGCATCCGTCTCTGTCCTAACCGTATTGGCAACTGCTATATCTAAAATTTATTAAGACCACCAGGGATTTTCGCCCGTGCGGAAGTCGGTTTCTGTCCAAGTCGTAAAGCTCAATTTGTCATCCGCAACAGTGGCGTGAACCAATGCTAAGGATAAGGGGGCTGGGCCACGAACGACTTTACCCGCCGCGTCATATTGAGAACCGTGACAGGGACACATAAATTTGTTTTCGCTGTTGTTCCAAGGGACAACACACCCTAAGTGGGTACAAACGGCGTTAATTCCATAGTCCGCTAAAGCAGCATCGCCTTCTACCACCATGTAGGTGGGATCGCCTTTTAAGCCTTGGGCTAAAACGCGATCGCCGGGTTTATGGGTGGATAAAAATTCACTAACGATAATATCGTTACCCAGAGCATCTTTAGCCGTAACGCCACTGCCTGCGGTACCACTAGCCGGAGGCAGAAGATATTTGACAAACGGATACAGCACACCCAGAGCAACGCCTGTGGCTGAACCGAAGGTCAGTAAGTTCATGAATTGACGACGCCCCATGCTGGGAACATCAGGGTTCGAGGAAATTTGAGTCATCTCAACCTTACTGGAGAACGGAAACCGCGATGTTTTAACTCGCGGAGGAAGTTTGACGCGCAGTTTAAAAACTGCGTCCCCTGTTTAGGGGGTGAATAATAAGCATTATCACATTGATTTGCACCCATGTTTATCAGGTGTTGAATGTTGACTGTTGGCTGTTGACTGTTGGCTGTTGACGGTTGACGGTTGACTATCTCCCTCTGTGGCTTTTTTTGGTAATCTAATCTCAAATACAAGATTTTAAATTGAATGAGTGTTACATCTTTTCGCCCTTTAAGGGGGTTTCGTGTTCCTTCGGTATCAACGGCTATGACCTTTTGTGGATTAGTCCTGACAATTTTATTTTTATTAATCGCCCTATTATCGCCCTTATTTTCAATTTGGGGATGGATACAAAGCCCTACGGAATTTCTGTCTAACCCGATACATCAACCTCCTTCTCCTCAACATTGGTTTGGAACCAGTCGTTTAGGATATGATGTATTTTCTCGAACGTTATTTGGAACTCAAGTTGCTTGGCAAGTGGTGTTATTAGCAACGCTTTTGAGTGTGGGAATTGGGGTTCCTTTGGGAATGGTGAGTGGATATTTAGGAGGGAAAATAGATCGGGTTTTATTGTTTTTAATGGATACGATTTATACGTTACCCGGATTATTACTTTCGATTACTTTAGCGTTTGTGGTGGGAAAAGGGGTTTTGAATGCTGCGATCGCCTTAAGTGTCGCTTATGTTCCTCAATATTATCGCGTCGTTCGCAATCATACGACTTCTGTTAAAACGGAATTATTTATTGAAGCGGCGCAAGCATTGGGAGCAAATACCTGGACAATTTTAACTCGTTATTTATTTTTAAATGTGATCCAAAGTGTTCCGGTATTATTTACGCTGAATGCGGCGGATGCAATTTTAACATTAGGCGGATTAGGATTTCTAGGATTAGGTTTACCCGATGAAGTTCCCGAATGGGGACATGATTTAAGAATTGCATTAGAAGCGTTACCGACTGGAATTTGGTGGACAACATTATTCCCTGGTTTAGCATTAACAATCATGGTCGTAGGTTTATCCCTATTAGGAGAAGGATTAAACGATTTTCTCAATCCCCGTCTTCGCAATCAACGTTAAATGTTGACTGTTGACTGTTGACTGTTGACTGTGTAGAGACGTTGCATGCAACGTCTCTACTGCTAACAAAAAAAATAGCTGTCCCCGATCAATTAGGACAGCATGGCAAGCTAGGCATTTTTACTTTTTTGTATAGAATTTTTATTCTAAGATCGTGTAAGATACCTAAGATCAAGATTCGACAGTTTCCTCCGAATCTTCTGTATCTAAGTTATCAGGATCAACGTAATAACAAACGGTATCATCAACGCAGATCAATGCCCAACCAGATTCGTCAATATTTTTCAATTTATAGGCTCCTTGTTTAACAAAAAAGCCTTTGTGGTTGCGAGTTTCGGCTTTGACATAAACTTGGCTATCCATAGTCATCTCATCTCCTTAGTTTGTTATCAAGTTGTTTTGTGAACGGCTGATTATGATAGTTAATTACTGAAGTTACCAAATATTATCACTGTTTTTCGTCTTTGTTTGTTAATTTATGTAATTTTTTGTTGCGTTTTCTCAATACTTCCTAAGAGATCATGGATTTATAGTCATTAACAGTCATTTTCCGTCGATTCACCGCAACCCAACCTATTTAAACATCCGTTTAATTTTTGTGAGTAATTACCTAATTATGCAATCAGATTGGCAAAACTAGGTAAAAATTCTCTAACCTTCAAACAACCATTGTTTAACTTTTATTAAGGATTTCCAGTCAGGTTTGCGGGTTAATCCATCTTCAAAATTTTTGGTGATTTCCTGCTGCCAATCTGTATCCACTAACACCAATTGAGCCGCGAGTTCAACGTGAGAACGCACCCCCGATTTTCCTAAATCCAACATCGCCGTAGCCAAATTCACTCTCGCTTGCGGATCATGGGGATTAAGTTTAACAGCAGATTTCGCCGCGTTATAGGCTAATTTCGGTTTATCTGTTAACAGATATAACCACGCTAAACTCGTCCAAGCATTACTATTTTTGGGCGCGCGATTACAAATTTCTTTAAACACCGGAATCAACGTTTCTGGGTCTTCACCCGCTTGATACCGTTCAAAACCTTCCTTAAATAATTCTTCTGGAGTTGTCATGATTCGTTGAATATTCAAAATAGAGCGATAGGTTATAAACTGGGCTATTTCTGCCTAATCCATCACCTATCGCAAATTGCCAACCTTTAATTTTAATCTAAAGGGGGTAAACGGTCTATAAAACTAACCTAAACCGTACACCCCTATGAACCTGTCTGTTCCCTGTTCCCTGTTCCCTGTTCCCTGTTCCCTGCTAGAAACCCAGTTTCTTGAATCTTAGGTCGTAAAGGATTTACCACAGCCACAGGTTTGAGTGGCTTGGGGATTGGTAAACTGGAACCCACCCCCAATCAGATCATCCGTATAATCGAGGACTAGGCCATAAATGTAGAGTAAACTTTTGCGATCGCAAACGACCTTAAACCCTTGATAATCAAAGGCTTCATCATCCTCTCGAATGGTGCTTGGGTCAGCAAAATCCATCAAATAGGACATTCCAGAACAACCGCCTTGGCGGACTCCCACCCGCAGACAAAGATCTTTTCCTTGCTTTTCACGCAGAAATTGAACTTGCTTGATGGCTGCTTCCGTCATTTGAACCCCTTGGGTTGGGGTTTGAGTCGCTTGTGTCATGGGTTCGCCTGACTCCTTTTGTGATGTTTTAAACGGATCAAAAAATAATGGCGTTTTGATCGGCCTTCTGTATTCCTAATATTTTATCAAAAATGGGAGCCAGAAGACGCCCACCACTGATCAAAGTGTTTCCCCCAAACCCCCTCAAAAGTTAAAACGGTGCGGGAATTAATTGTAATGGCCCTAAACCCAAATCTTGGGGCGGAATAGAACGGACTTCTAACAATGCCATCATATCCTTAAATTGAGGTTGACCCCGTGAAGCCCCGGTTAATCCCATAGCAATAATTAAACCACACCAACCTTTAGTTTTTTTACAACGTTGTTCCCATTTTTTACGCGCTTCTTGATGAACCGGATCATCTTCGATAAACTCTCCAAATAAATGTAAATCCCCATCTTCTGTTTTCAGAATTCCTAAATCATAATTCCGGCCCACTGTCGGGTCTTCACCGGGATTAAAACAAATTCCTTCTAATCCTCCAGCCGCTTGTAAACTGCGAATCAGCATTTCTGCTTTGGGTTTAGAAGTTTGAATCACAACCACAGGTAAACCATCCCCAACTTCTGGAATTTCCCCTTCTGCGGCTTGATGAAATTGGGTATTAGTTCGCAAATATTTGGCAGTTTCCCAAGGAACAACCCCCAAACTTAAGAAGGATTTAGGCGGGACTAAATCATCGCGTAACCGAGGAACTTCCATTTCCAATTCTTCATCTTC
The DNA here is from genome assembly GCF_900010725.2 of Planktothrix serta PCC 8927. Lineage (NCBI taxonomy): Bacteria > Bacillati > Cyanobacteriota > Cyanophyceae > Oscillatoriales > Microcoleaceae > Planktothrix > Planktothrix serta. The sequence goes on from NZ_LR734855.1 coordinate 175,850, forward strand.
TGATTCATCATCCGAGGTCATTGCGGCTAATTCATCAGCAATATCCGGTAAAGTTTCCACTTTTACCGAAACCTGTTTTTTCTCGCCATCGGGTAAATTAATCGGAATGCGATACCGACGATTGAGACTAGGAAATTGATAGTGAACTAATTTTTGACGATTATCGCGTAAAAATCGATGCAGTGCTTCTAACGCGACTAAAACAACCGCAGCTTCCTCATCATAGAGAATTGAACGTAATCCTTCTAAGGGATGAAGATTACCAAAATTGGGTTCAATTTCCGAGGGGGGTAAACTGGCAATATTAATGAAATCATCGTCATCTTCATCCTCATCTTGATCAAAACCATCGCCTCGATCAAACGTTACAAACAGACAATCTTGAGTTAAAAAGGCTTCTTCTAAATTGTCATAGGATTTATTTTTCACAACTCGTTCCCGAAACCGTTTTAACGATTCTAAAGAACGATATAATAATACCCCATAATCCATCCCCAGTTTCCCCAAGGTAGAAATATATAAGGTATCAATCCCAAATAGATTTAATTCAATCGAAATAATTTGATGTTCCCCTAACCGTTCCCAAGGCGCATCTTGCCAAATTTGATAGGCTTTTTCCGTCACGACTTCCGCATATTGGGGAGGAAGTTGAGGGGGACGACTTTCAGCGACTTCTTGCAACCCTCGAAAAATTTCATCAATTAGAGGTAAATCCGGTACATATTCAATCACTATTTCTAAATCTTGGAGAACACCCCGCAGGAAAAATTGAATTTCCCGATCTTTAACCACGATTTTTTGAGGACGAGCGATCGGTGCTGGACTTTGGGGGTGTTCCATTGCTCGCAGTAACGTCCGCACAATTGCTTCTGGCCCCATATCCGTTGGAACCATATCCATTGCTCGCACCATCCCCTGAGAACCGTCCACCCAAATAATACATTCGCCTGGCGTTTCGGAGTCTGTGTCAATACTGGGATTGGTATCCGTCGCCATGGGACGTCGATCCCCTTCCCACACACTGGGAATTTGGGGTAAATTTTGGAGCCGACGAAGGGTTGAGTGATTGAGACGTGCCATCAAATTAATCTTCTCGTTGGGTAGTTTCACCAGTTATGATGATGCCGCACAACCAATGGCTGAACCTGCCATATTGTAATGCAATGCTTTCTCCATCTTATAAGAAAAATCCCTGAAAACTCCTTCAGTTTAGGGCAGGAGAGCCAAAATCTTACACGACCACCTTACCAAGGACTACCAACCCTCGTAAATTCTAATGTTCCTTCATCGTTAACAGACCACAAGCTCACTAAAATTTTAGCTCTGATTTATAATGGTTCTATCCAGAAATCAGAGGAGTCAAGATGGTTAATATTTTAGAAGAAGGGGACAATGGTTTAGTTCGCGTGGATTATGGTGATTTGTTAACTAAAATTTTACAAGTATTAGAAAATCAACAAGTTAAAAATCCCTTAAATCTCTCCCAAGATGGTAAACGATTACTAATTGATATTGACGAAATTGCGGCTCAAGTTTCCGAGTTAAATATTGCTAATCCATTGGGAGGATCGACGTTTAACGCCAAGTCCGCAACGGTAAATTTGAGTCCAGGTTCAAGAAATGCTTTTATTTCCCAAATTCAACAGATTAGAGATATTTTAACACAAAAGATAGAATCTATTCTTGTTCTCGATCAAAAGCCTATTTCCCTAGAAAATTTTATTAATAATTTAGCAATCGAATTAAAAGAATTTCAAGGCGAATCCCAAGACGTGGGGTTTCAATATAAATTTGATAAAAAATATGATGATTTACACAAACAGCGATTAAGTTTGCAAAAAGAAACCGATCAAAGTAGCTCTGTATTAAAGTTTCACAAATTGACAATTACCGTAGAAAAAACAAATAACTTTAATCAACAGTTGAAAAATAGTCTAAAAAGTTTTATAGAATTGCGGTTTGATTCTGAAGAAGAAAAAGAAGATTTAGGTTATATCCTTGAAGATTTATGTAAAGATTTAGAAAAAAATAAATCAGATCTGTATAAGCTAAAATGTTTGATGGATACTGAAACTATTGGTAAACTTCAACGGGAAGCTAAAATTCAATATTTAGAATATTTGAAAGAACATTTAGGACAACATCGAGATCTAATTTATCTTGAAGACTTAATTCGGCGATTAAGGTTAATAGAAGATTATATTAATGATATTAATCAAGGGGATGGATATTACCAAGTTAACTATGCAGGAGTTAGTGTTAATTATAAAGAAATATTCTCTCGCTCTGAAGCCTTTGAGGAATTACCTATTATTCCCTTAATTGTTGGATATTTAGGAGAAACAACGGATGAAAATTCAGGAAAACGACAATTTATTTTTGGTTTAAAGTTAAAGTTTGCAGGTAAAGTTCAAACCCAAGGCGGAAAATCGGTTATTAATTATTATCTTAACTTACTCGATTCTAATAGTCCAGAACATCAAGAAGGATTAGCAGATGCTTCTAAAAAAGAATACTTTGTTAGAAAAGTTTTAAAAATTGCTTTCTTATATTATTTTATCTTTGCTAGTATTGATCCATCAACTCCAAATTACCATCCAGAAGATGATTTAGAATACAATCCGAGAACAATTTTTGAAGAAAAAGTTTTACCGATCTTACAAGCATCGGATGAAACCCAAAAACAAAGAATTTTCCGAGGAATAAAAACAGGTTTAGAAACTTATAAAATTGATCATAAAGTTGATAAACTTAAAAATATGCTGACTAATTTTTTGCGAGGAAAAACAGTTTTTCCTTCTAGGTCTTATCCGATTCATATTAGTGTTAAACAGGGTATTTTAGAAACAGATTACACGGTGATTAATAGAAATAACTCTTTTTTCAAAACGGTATTAAAAGATAATCCTAAAGCCGCTTTAAAATATATCTCAGTAGGAGGAGCCAATGTAGATAATAATGCACTCTATTCTATTTCTGCTAATCTGCAAATTAGTGAAATTCACTATTTTTCAACCCAGGATGATCAAACCTTTAGCATGGAGTATGATTTAAGAAATGTTTATACAATTCCTGTGGTTTTAACGCCTCAACATGACCGTTGTAGAGAGATTTTTAAAAATAGCTTGAAGGGACAAAATCTTTTAGTTTTTAATTACAATTATCGACGATTAAGAGAAAATATTTTAAATAATTTGCAATCCTCAAAAGCTTTTGCTTATCAGTTTACATTTGCTTTATTAGCATATATCCTTTTAAAAACTTTACTGGATAGATCAAAACGCAGGTTGTTTATCCCCATTTTAAGACTTCATTTAAGTGATCAACAGGAAACTGCGCCAGAAGAAAAATTTATGCGCTCTATGTTTTCGGTATTATCCCATTTACTTAACGAAAACCATCGCTCTAACTCCCAAGGATTTTGTGTTAAAAAGGTTAACCCATTTAAACTCAAAAACGGTCTGAGTTCTTTATATTCTATTTTACCTAAAATCTTTGAGTTTAGTCAACCCGTTACCGAGCCCCAACTGGATAAATTAGCGATTATTGTTGTATCGAGTCGAGAATGCGATCGCAGTCGCTCCTCTTCTTCTGATTATAAAATTGCTAACCTCATGGGAGAAATGATCGGAATTCAGCGTCAAAAAGATGGCAAAGTTCGACTGTATATGATTGGAACTTTTTCCGATAATTATAATAGTCAAGAAATTCATAGTCATCCTGATGTTTTAATTGATCAAGTTAATCAGCTTTATGAACAAGGATACAGACACTTCTTATATATTGCTAAATCTCCCTATTCTAATACATTGAATATGACCAAAAAACAAGAAGATGAAGAACTATTTTTTATGTCAAAATCGGTAATTCGTGCTTTAAAAGGAGAACGGGAAGACTTAAAAATATATCCGATCTTTTTTGATAAATATTATGCAGTTAAGTTAGACAAAATTCCAGCCAGTTCCTTGTATATACAAGATATTTCTGAGTTAGAAACTTTGGTCAAAGACCCCAGTAAACAAGCGGTAGTATTTTTTAATTTGTTTAATGGGATTAAAGTCGGAAATGACAAATACTATAACGGTGTGATTTCCTATGCAACTTTGCTGAATATTTATGAAGGAATTTTAGATGATAAAGACATTCGGATGGCGTTGATGTATGATAATTCTTTAAAAAACGAATTGCTTCAGTTTTTAACTCTTTTCCATTTTTCTCGCTATGAAGCAGATAGTAATCAAGCCAAAAATATTAACTTAAAACTTGATCCTTATACCAAACTGATTGGAGACAATAGCGTCGGTGCTTTATCGAGATTGAATCATATTAACAGTTATACTGTTTTTAACTCCTTAGCATTTTTGACAGAAGTTAGAAAAATATTAAATGTACCCCAAGAGGATTAATAAAAATGACTAAATCTAAACTCGGACAAGAATTAGGTCGCTTATTTGAAGTGGGTTTTAATATTGGAATGCTGACCTATATTGAACAAAAACAACTCTCTCATAAATTCGGATCTTTATATCGTCAGGACTTGCAAAATATTAGTTTTTCCCAAATCGTGAAAGCACTGGTTAAGCAAGAACAGATTATCGATGAAAAAGATAAAAAAAATGCGGAAAAATGGAGTCTATTTTTCTTGAAAAAAGCATTTTTAGCAGGATTGAAATTTCTCGATGAATATATCCAAGCTATGGGATTGAGTCAAAATAAACTAAAACATTTAGAGATTTTATATTATCAATGTTGCTTTGATGGAAATAATAGTTTAGGAACTTATAATAAAAATATTGATCCCCAAGCTATTCATGAAACCCTTTCTCAATTGATTTCACTTGAAGTTAATCAGGTCAAAGAATATTCACAAAAAGGGAATTTTTTACAAGCTGATACTTTAATTTTGATTCAGTGTCGTGGAGAATATAGAATCCTATGTATTGATTATTCTATTTTTTCAATTAAAGCGATTCAGAACTTAGGCGATCTGGAGGAGATCGAAGTTTTAAGGAAATTATTATTAAGCGAAATTAGCTATTTAAAATCAAAAAGTGTTTTTTCTAATTTAGGGTTAGATACAAAAATATCGGAACTGAATATATCGAAAGAACTAAAAACTTATTTTATCGGGTTTAAACGCGAAGATAAAGAAACTGCAAAGTTAATTCAAGCGGGGAGTTATGTTGATAGTTTTTATAAATTTTTGCGATCGCATAATTTACTAAACCCAGCTAATTCAGTTATATTTAATATTGTCGGATATAGCGATCGCGGAATTAGTTCTATGTCCATCAATCAGGAGAATTTAGAAATACTAGAAACTTGTGCTGAGATTTATAAATATAAAGCGACTGACCAACAAATTCAAGATGGACGTCGAGATGTACTGAGAAAAATTAACCGAAATGCTTACAGAAGTTTTAATCAAGGTAAACAGTTTATCGATCAACTCTTAGCAGTGAATCAATACGGGATCACGCCGATTATTCATTCAGAAAAAATTGAGGGTTTTTGCAACTCTATTGATATAATTCCCCAAGATTTAGCAACAAAATTGCAAGTCACCCCAAATATTGACCTCAGAAAAGCTCATGCTGAACTGATTACTCAAGCGTTGAACTCCGATGTAACTTATATTTTTTTAACAGGAAATCCAGGTATCGGTAAAACAACAGCTATCACTAACTTTCTTAAAACTCAACAGTGTTTAAATGAAGGATTTTTATTTTTCTATGTAAGTCCTAGAAAACAAGTTAATTTAGATATTATAGAGAAGTTTAAAAACCCAGAAAATCAACAATTAGAAGATGATCGAATCTTTGCGATTACGACTTCCTCTGTTTTAATTGCGAATAACAAAGGAAAATATACGGTTAACTATCTTAATAATCAATGTTCTAAAAAAAGATTTACTCAGCAAGGAGTAGATTTTATTCCCCAAGATTATGAATTATTATCCACTAAACCTTCAAAAAATTTAGATCGAATTACCGAGGATGAAATTCAAGCTAAAAATTCCTCAAGTCGAGGCGTTTTAAATAGTATTTGTCAAGGGATATATACCCTAATCAATCGTCAAACCTCGAATAATATTGTCGCTACTGTTTCGATTCAATCTTTAAAGAAAACCCAAAATAGTCAAGATACCCTAGAGCATTTTGAAAAAATATTTAAAGATGCTTATAACTCTAGGGAGGGAATTCCCATTCCTGAAAAAATGCGAGCTATTTCCGGTCGAATTAAGCATTTATTGATTATGATTGATGAAATTACAGGAGATGATGGAGGTACAGAATTTCTGAATCGAATTAGTGAGATTTTAAAACAATATGGTTTGACTAATTCTACATTTGGATTTAATACTAAAATTATTGTTGCTGATGCTTCAATTGTTGATCCAGATGTGATTAAACAACATTTAGGAGAAACCACCAGTGAACCGAACAAAATCTTTTTTAGAAAGGCAAAATCTGAGGATATTTCCCTATCAATACAACCGTTTTCCTTTAATAGTAATCAATTCAATGCTACCGTCATCAATGCTAATTCCTATCCCGCTAAAAATTTAGAAATTACTTATAAAGTTTTTATTCAATCTAATCGGTATAACGAAGAAAGCTCTCTGATTAAAAATTATGATTTAGAAAAAGAAGTTCAAGAGGAAATGATCACCGATATCAATAACTTTTTAGATAATCAAAATTCTGAACAAATTATTATTTATATTCAAGATAAACAGAGACTAGCAAATTTGATTGAAAAGATTCGTAAACACCAAAACCAATTTGAACAATATCAAGACTACCTAGAAATTCATGCTAATCTTTCTGAAGACGAAAAAATAAAAATTTCAGAGTATAAAAATCAAGTTAAAGTTATCTTTATGACCGCTTCAGCGAGTCGAGGGTTATCCTTTCCTAAAGTCAAACAGATTCTGGTTGATATTCCTCGTTTTGAAATCGAAAAAAACCTCATGGAAGTCATTCAAGTCATTTATCGAGGTCGGGGAAGCTACAATCAAGATGGACTAGAAAAAACCTTAGATGATCAAGATAAACACCTAGTTTTTTATCTCTGTGAACAAGTAATCATTTATCCTAAACAACATCCAGAATTATCATCTGATTCTAAGGATGATCAACAATTATCTCGACAGGAAAGCGTTTTAAATATTTTAAATATTTTGCTAATTTTGAAAACTTCTATCATGACTCGAATTTTTGGGTCAGGACGCATTGGTTCTGAATATTTTATGATGATTCCCATTGGCGGAAAATCTGTATTTACGGCGGGTCAAACCTTTAGCAGTAAGATGAGTAACCTGATCAAACAACTGAAAAAAGAACATACAAGACGACCTTATGACCCTCTGTTAAAATCAGTATATTCTAGCCTAGAAGCGTTGCTGAGTTCCGTCGAAATTAATTTAGGAATGGGGAATACTTCTCCAGAAGATCAAGGATTATCTTACCTAGAATTACAAACTTCATTTACTTCTAAATTCTCAGAATTACTGAATAATAATTTAGAGGGTTTACTGAATTTTCCCCCAATTCAATCGAGTTATATCAATGGGAGTTTGTTAATTGTTCCTCTAACGGGAAGATTCATAGAAGAAAGATATAAAATGCGACTAGAACAGGAAATTTTAAGCTTTAATAATAGGGAATTATTGCATCAAATGTCTAGGATTGCAAATAGTTCAACCTATCCAGAAAATATTTGTTATGCTCTCAAAGAAGCCATAGAATTAGTTAATTTACTCCTGGAACAACCCTATAAAACCCAAAAATTTGAACAAAATAGTCAATATCTCGATCAATATTATGTAATTCCCTTATTCACTTTAATTACAGGGGAAGCACTGCGTCAATATTTTACCAGTCAGGAGCCCGAACCCGAAGATCTAAGATTTAGAGATATTCTAGCCGCTTATATCCGTTGTCTCTATCCGGTCTGTAATATTTTACCCATTGGTCACCAATATAAAGATTTTCCTTGGATACTCTTTAGAAGTTATAGTCTCAACGAAATTAGAGGTAAACTTTTTACGGATAAATACTTTTTAATGTCCCATGAACTCAACGTTTTAAATTTAATTCTTTCCCATGATTAAATTCAGTCGGTGAGGGTCAGAAACCGGGTTTCTTAACTGATCTTTTTGTTAGTAGTAAAGGTTAAGACAGAAACCCGGTTTCGAGGAGGTGTGGGTGAGGGTCAGAAACCGGGTTTCTTAACTGATCTTTTTGTTAGTAGTAAAGGTTATTGCAGAAACCCGGTTTCTAGGTGTTGATTTCAAGCTGCGATCGCTTACAATAATATAGATTGACTAACCTCTAAAATTCTATGTCATGGACACCGGGCTATCAGTTGCGTCAACGTCCCTATGTTATTGAAAGAATTCTGGGACAAGGGGGTTTTGGAATAACCTACAAAGCCAAACATTTACAATTAGATCATCAAGTTGTTCTGAAAACTCCCAATGCAGGTCTACAAAATGACCCCGAATATCCTAAATACGTTCAACGCTTTATTCAAGAAGGTAAAACCTTAGCTAAACTTTGCCAAAATTCCCATCCCCATATTGTCCGAGTTAGTGATTTATTTGAAGAAAATGGGCTTCACTGCTTAGTCATGGATTTAATTGTGGGGCAGAGTTTATGGGAATTTGTGCAAACAAAAGGTAGGTTATCGGAAGCAGACGCGGTTAATATTATTCGTCAAATTGCTGATGCTTTGGTTATGATTCATAATGCTGGAATTATTCACCGAGACGCTCATCCGGGGAATATTATGTTAAGAAATAATACCTCAGCGGTGTTAATTGATTTTGGACTGGCTGCGGAAATCAAGCGCAAACTACTAACTTCTAAACATCCCGCTAATTTAAACTTTGCCCCCTATGAACAATTCCTAGAAGGCAGTGGGGAACCGACGGTTGATGTTTATTGTTTAGCGGCTTCTTTATATTATGCCATTACGGGACAATTACCAACCAAGGCTTTAACTCGCAAGTTGAAAAATCAAGCCTTAATCCCGCCTAATAAAATTGTTAAAATTAGTGATAAAATTAATGATGCTATTTTGAAAGGCTTGGGGTTAGAACCGGAAAAACGTCCTCAAACGATGGCGGAGTTTTTGAGATTATTAGATATTCAATCCCAACCTCTTCAGATTCCCCAACCCAATATAGAATTAAAGTCAGCTAAAGGCGTTAATTATCGTCAATTAGAACAATTTTTGAAAGCCGGAAAGTGGAAAGAAGCTGACGAAGAAACGACTAATAAAATGTTAGAAGTCGCCGGGAGAACAAAGGAAGGATGGTTAAGGGAAGAAGATATTGATAATTTTCCCTGTGAGGATTTACGCACGATTGACCAACTTTGGGTAAAATATAGCAATGGACGCTTTGGCTTTTCGGTACAGAAGCGCATCTATCAAAGTCTGGGAGGAACCCGGAGTTATGATAGTAAAGTCTGGTACAAGTTTGGTGATCAGGTGGGTTGGCGTGTAGGAGGTAGCTGGTTGTATTACACAGATCTAAAATTCAATCAGACAGCACCAGTGGGCCACCTCCCTGTGATGGGTGTTTTTGAGGAGGGAGGGGGGTTTTTTGTGTTTGGGGGGAGTGGTGACATATCTTCTCTCGCGTCGAGACTTGTAGACTGTAACATATAAGGCTTACAGATTTTCGTAACGATTTATGGCATCAATTGAATGTAGGGGCGGGTTCGCCGGGATTTTTGTTAATAATAATTAACCTAAATCAACCCGCCCAACCCCATAATATGAATCAACGGTGAGGATCAGAAACCGGGTTTCTTAATTGAGCTTTCTGTTAGTAGCAAAAGTTAAGGTAGAAACCCGGTTTCTTGGAGTTGGGGGTGATGCCTGTTCGATATAATTAAGTTAAAGGAAAAGAAAAGGAGGTGAAACAATCGTACATAAGTTTTCTGGCCAAAAAGTATGTGACATTTTAAAACTAAAAAAAGGCAGTATCAAACAAGCACAGCTTCCACAAGGAGCGCCTAGCTGGGAAGAATTTAGTGAGATGACCTGGGAAGAAATAGAAAAAGGAGTTGCTGAAAACTCTCCGGGTTTTAAAGTTGTTCGCAAATTATTAAGTGATCGGAGGTTTGATAAATGAAAAATGATATTTTTGATCAGTTTCTTGGTTTCTTACAAAATTTAGATCAACAAGAAATTAGCTATTCTCTAGCTCATCATCGGGATGAGGCGATTATGGTGAGTGTTGCGCTTCCTGGGGAGCGTTGGGAAGTTGAATTTTTGAATGATGGATCTGTCGAGATTGAAAGATTTATTAGTCAAGGCGAAATATCGGGAGAAGAAGCTTTAAACGAATTATTTTCTCGATATTCAGATCCAGAGGATGTTTCTATTGAGACTAATTCAAATCCTAAGTTGGTATCTATGTTCTTAATTCCCAATAATGTCCAATAATTCCCAATTTACCGATGAACAAATCTATCAACAAATTGCTAAAATTATCCAAAGATACAAATTACTAGAATGTGCGGAGTGTGCTGCTGCTATCAAAAACTGGTTAAAGGCGAATCAAATTAATGGCATCCATTTGAAAATAAAACTCGTAGGTCGGGGATTATTTATTGTTAGTAAGCGTTGGGATAATGGTCAAATATCAATTACCCAAAATGGAACGCACTATGGTATTGAAACAAGAGGTAAAGTCTTTGATAACCTATCTACTTTCGGATTAACTAGAGAAGAATGGATAGTAGACTTTGACTGTCCTAGTGGAAAGTTTATAATAGAAGAAATTGAAAAATTTTAACTATAATATTTCTGGAGGAATAAAGATGACAAACCTCTACGACTTACTCGAAAAAATCAAACAAAAACCCGGAATGTATATTGGGAGTCCTAATATTAATAATTTATTGATGTTTTTGTGTGGTTATCAATACGCCTGTGAAGCCATGCAACTTCCTGAAACTCAACAAGAAATAGAATTTGCACAATTTCAGCCTTGGTTACAAGCTAAATTTGGGGTCAATACTTCCGCATCTTGGGCTAGAATTATTTTATTGTATTCTAGTGATGAAGCCGACGCTTTTAAAAATTTCTTTGATTTATTAGCCGAGTTTAGAAATCAGCAACATGATTCAGAAACAATTAAAAAAGAGTCTTTATCTTTAAAGGTTTAAATTACTGGTGAGGGTCAGAAACCGGGTTTCTCAATTGAGCTTTCTGTTAGTAGCAAAGGTTAACGCAGAAACCCGGTTTCTTGGAGGCGTGGGTGGGGGTTAGAAACCGGGTTTCTTAAATGAGCTTTCTGTTAGTAGCAAAGGTTAACGCAGAAACCCGGTTTCTTGTTTGTTATTCGACAGTACCACCAGCCGCTTGTAACCGGGCTCTGGCTCTTTTTAACGATTTTTTGGCTTGAATTTTGGCTTTTTCAGAATCACCCGTTTCAGAAGCTTCTAAATCAGCTTGAGCCTTGGTGTAGGCGGTACGAGCCTCCTCTAAATTAATAGAGTCACCCCGTTCGGCGCCATTCACTAAAATCGTGACTTCATTGGCTTCAACTTCAGCAAACCCACCCATTAAGGCAATGGGAGTCCATTTATTTTTTAATCGAACCCGCAGCACCCCTGTATCTACAGCCGTTAACAGGGGGGCGTGACCCGTCAGAATACCCAGTTGACCTGTGGTACTCGGAAGAATCACCTCATCGGCATTTTCATCCCAGACCGTCCGATCTGGGGCAATTACACGCACAGTTAATGTCATTTGTCAAGCGGTAAAAAATATTTTGGAGATCAAAAAATGAGGGTTGTTGAGCTTGGGCTAAGAGCTAAAGCTCAACAACACCGGATGAAAGTTAGCCTTTCAATTTTTCAGCTTTAGCAATCACTTGGTCAATGTCTCCGACCATGTAGAAGGCTTGTTCTGGCAGGTCATCCAGTTCCCCAGACATAATCATATTGAACCCTTTGATGGTTTTTTCCAGGGTGACATACTGACCGGGAGAACCTGTGAACACTTCCGCCACGAAGAAAGGTTGAGACAGGAACTTCTCAATCTTACGAGCGCGGGCCACAGTCATACGGTCTTCTTCAGACAGTTCATCTAACCCTAAAATGGCGATGATGTCTTGTAGTTCTTTGTATCGTTGCAGGGTGGATTGGACAGCCCGGGCGGTGTTATAGTGTTCGCTACCGACAATCGACGGCTGTAACATCGTCGAAGTTGAATCCAGGGGATCAACCGCCGGATAGATCCCTTTAGAAGCCAAACCCCGTGATAATACGGTGGTGGCGTCTAAGTGGGCAAAGGTTGTGGCTGGGGCGGGGTCAGTTAAGTCATCCGCAGGGACATAAACCGCTTGAATCGAGGTAATAGACCCTTCCTTGGTGGAGGTGATGCGTTCTTGCAGTTCACCCATTTCTGTTCCCAGAGTGGGCTGATATCCCACAGCAGAAGGCATCCGACCTAACAGCGCGGATACTTCCGAACCCGCTTGCACGAACCGGAAGATATTATCGATAAACAGCAGCACGTCTTGTTTGCTGACATCGCGGAAATACTCAGCCATCGTCAGAGCCGATAGACCCACCCGCATTCTAGCTCCGGGGGGTTCGTTCATCTGACCATAAACGAGAGCCACTTTAGATTGAGTCAAGTCGTTGGTATTGATCACGCCGGACTCGATCATTTCATTGTAAAGGTCATTCCCTTCACGGGTACGTTCACCCACACCGCCGAACACGGAAACTCCACCGTGAGCTTTAGCGATGTTGTTAATCAGTTCCATAATAATAACGGTTTTGCCAACTCCGGCTCCACCGAACAGACCAATTTTACCCCCCCGACGATAGGGAGCTAATAGGTCTACCACTTTAATCCCCGTTTCAAACACGGAGGGTTTTGTTTCTAACTGAGTAAATGCCGGGGCTGAACGGTGAATGGAAGAGGTTTCTTGGGTTTGAACCGGGCCTAAATTATCGACGGGTTCACCAATAACGTTAAAAATCCGTCCCAAGGTGGCGGGGCCAACGGGAACACTAATGGGAGCGCCAGTATCGACAACTTCCATCCCTCGGACTAAGCCATCGGTGGTACTCATGGAGACTGAGCGGATTTGACCATCGCCGAGAAGTTGTTGGACTTCGCAAACAATAGAAATATCTTGACCAACTTCGTTTTTGCCACTAATTTTCAGTGCGTTGTAAATTTCCGGCAAATGACCGCTCGGAAATTTGATGTCTACAACGGGGCCAATGATTTGGGTAACGTAGCCTACTTGTGTTTTTTCTGCGGTGCTGACCATTGGGTTTGCCTATGGGTTAATACAAGCGAGTTCCGATTCGTCTCGGAAAGCTTTAGAAGAATTTAATATTGCCATCCTTTAGGTTATCACTGAACAGTCACCTGTTAACAGTTAACCTTAATCCCTTTTCGAGTAAGGTTTTGGTCGGTTGTTTTTGGCTGGGAAAAATTGACGCTGAACCCCTTTCTATAGACTATCCGGGGTTTCCTCTGGTGGGGAAGGTGGGGTTTTTAACTTCGACTTAGCTGGGGTGGGTTCTGGTGTGACCGTTGGCGGTTCCTCGATTTTTTCATCTTTGGGAGGTTCGGGCTCAACTTCTGGCGTTATCTTTGATTCTTCCCCAGGAGGAGGTTCAGGAATCACTAAGGTCTTTTGTTTAACTCGGCGAATCAGTAAATTAGCCACTAATGCCGTTGCTCGGTTATCGCTTTCTAAGTTAAATTCAGAATCATCGGTGTCTATTTCCACATAACGAGACACCACTTCCATGATTTCTTGTCGCATGGCTTCCACCAATTCGGGGGATAAATCAGCCCGGTCATGGGCTAACACTAATTTCAGACGCCGTTTAGCCGATTCTCGACTACTTTGATGAGTTCGGGGAAAAAGTCGTTCTAGGAGTTCATTAATTCTCATGGATTTGCCGGATGAATACAGAAGCAACGAGATCAAAAGTTGAGAAATAAATATTTAGCCAACTTTAGAAGAAAATAAACGACGCAGTTTTGCAAAAAATCCGTCTGGACGAGGATTGAGATCCAAAAACGAAACTTTTTCCCCTTCAATTCGACGCGCCACATTGGTAAACGCCTGAGCCGCTTGACAAGGGGTTTCTGATAATACTAAAGGTTCCCCTTTATTGGTCGAAACAATAACATTCTCATCATCGGGAATCACCCCAATTAAAGGAATTGCTAAAATTTCTTCCACATCCTGCACCGACATCATATCGTTAGCTTGCACCATTAAAGGCTTAATTCGATTAATTAATAACCGAATTTGTTTAACCGAATTTGCCTCTAATAAACCAATCACTCGATCCGCATCTCGAACCGCCGAAATTTCGGGAGTCGTGACAATAATTGCTTCTTTCGCAGGCGCGATCGCATTTTGAAACCCCTGTTCAATTCCCGCCGGACAATCAATTAAAATATAGTCATATTTCCCATCTAACATTCCCACTAACTGTTTCATTTGATCCGGCGTAACGGCTTCTTTCATCCGATTTTGCGCCGCAGGTAATAGCACTAAACGGGCTTCTCGTTTATCTTTAACTAAGGCTTGTTCTAGGCGACATTCCCCCGATAGAACTTCCATTGCTGTATAAACAATCCGATTTTCTAAACCTAGCAATAAGTCTAAATTTCTTAACCCAAAATCGGCATCAATGACGACAACTTTATGCCCCCGTTTTGCCAAGGTCATACCCACATTAGCGGTACAGGTAGTTTTTCCTACCCCTCCTTTTCCAGAGGTAATTACAATAACACGACTCATATTTAAAAGTTGACTGTTGACTGTTGACTGTTGACTGTTGCGGGCGGGGATACCCAAGGAGTGTTAACTTAACCCACGTTAGCCCTGAACTAAAGTTCGGGCTAAGAGCTAAAGTCATCTAAAGATGACT